>DATKCA010000180.1:0-7484 GCA_035544675.1 Thermoanaerobaculia bacterium
CGACAACAAGACGCTCGACCCGACCTACGTGCCCGCTCAGTAAACGGTCTCGCGTCCGCCGCGCTCGATGCGGCGGACGCGAACCTGGTTCGTCGCCGAGCTCTCCATCAGCCACAGATCCCCGTTCGGCGCGAACGCCCCTCCCGCCGGCGACCACGGTGCCCTCGCGCGGGAGAGGCCTCCGCCGGCACGTATAATGCGCGCGCTAAAAACCGGGGGAGGATTCATTTTGGCTGAACAACCATACGACGTCGTGATCATCGGAAGCGGCCCGGGAGGATACGTGGCCGCCATCCGGGCCGGCCAGCTCGGCCTCAAGACCGCCGTCGTGGAGAAAGACCCGTTCCTCGGTGGTACCTGTCTGCATCGCGGATGCATCCCCACGAAATCCCTCCTGGAGAACGCCGAGGTCTGGTCCAAGATTCAGAAGAGCAAGGAGTTCGGGATTACGGTCGGCGACGTGAAGCTCGACTGGAAAGCCGTTCAGGCGCGCAAGCAGGGTGTCGTCGACAGCAACGCCAAAGGCATCGAGTTCTACTTCAAGAAGTACAAAGTCGAGACCGTCACCGGTTTCGGCAAGGTCATCGACAAAAACACGGTCGAGGTGAGCACGGAGGGGGCGCAGCCGCGGCGCCTGAGCACGAAGAACATCATCCTGGCCATGGGCTCCGTGCCGAAGGACCTCCCCCACATCAAGGCCGACGGCAAGCGGATCATCAACTCCGATCACATCCTCGTGATCGAAGAAGTGCCGAAGTCGATGCTCGTCATCGGCGCGGGAGCTGTGGGATGCGAGTTCGCCTCGGTCTTCTCCCGCTTCGGAACGAAGACCACGGTCGCGGAAGTGCTGCCCCACCTTCTGCCGATCGAAGACGACGAGATCTCGAAGGAGTTCACCCGCATCTTCAAGAAGAAGGGCATCGACGCTTACACCGACGCGAAGGTGCTCTCCTGCGAGGTGACCGGCAGCGGGGTGAAATCGACCATCGAGACCAAAGGAAAGCAGCAGGTCATCGAGACCGAGATCGTTCTCTCCGCCACCGGACGCCGCGCTGTCACCGAGAACTGCGGGCTGGACAGGATCCAGGTGCAGCTGGACCAGCGCGGCTTCGTTCAGGTCGATCAGTTCATGCGCACCGGGGAGAAAGGCGTCTACGCGATCGGCGACATCGTGCCGACACCGGCCCTCGCCCACTGCGCCTCGGCCGAGGGAATCCTGGCGGTCGAGCACATGAAGGGCCTGGACGTGCGGCCCATCAACTACGACCACGTTCCGAACGCCACGTATACGGAGCCGGAAGTCGCGTCAGTCGGTCTGACCGAGAGCAAGGCCAAAGAGCGCGGATACGACGTCAAGATCGGGAAGTTCCCGCTGACCGCCAACGCCAAGAACAAGATCATGGGCGCCGACGGCGGCCTGGTGAAACTCGTTGCGGACGCGAAATACGACGAGCTTCTGGGCGTCCACATCGTCGGACCGAAGGCCACCGAGCTCATTGCCGAGGCGGTGGTGGCGCTCGAACTGGAGGCGACGAGCGAGTCGATCGCCAAATCCATCCACGCGCATCCGACCCTGTCCGAATCCATCATGGAAGCGGCGGAGGACGTGGCCGGACACTCCATCCACAAACCGTGACACACCGGCACTCCACGGAGAAGACAATGGCTACTGATGTCCTGATGCCGCAGATGGGCGAGTCGATCGCCGAAGGGACCGTGTCGAAGTGGCTCAAGAAGGTCGGCGACCGCGTCGAGCGCGACGAGCCGCTTCTGGAGATCTCGACCGACAAGGTGGATGCGGAGATCCCGGCCCCCTCCGCCGGCACGCTCGCCGAGATCGTGGTCGCCGAGGGGCAGACGGTCGCGGTCAACTCGGTCGTGGCCCGCATTGCCGGCGAGGGAGAGCAGCAGGCTGCCGATCAGGCCACCGCGCAGGAAGTGAAGCAGGAGGCCCCTGCCGCTCCGCCGGAGGCGGCGCCGCCGCCCACGATCGAGCAGCCGGCGCCGCAGGAAGGTCAGGCGATGGAGGACTCGCCCGCGCCCGCCCGGAATGGCGGCGCTCCACAGGAGCAGGACGCTCCACAGGAGCAGGATGCTTCACACGAGCAGGGTGCTTCACAGGAGCAGGGCGCTTCACAGGAGCAGGATGCTTCACAGGAGCAGGACGACGAGCCTGACGAGAACGTGGCATCGCTCGACGAGCGGCGGCGCACCAAGTCCTCTCCGCTCGTGCGCAAGATCGCGCGCGAGAACAACGTCGACATCAGCCAGATCCAGGGGTCGGGCGTGTCGGGTCGCGTCACGAAGACGGACATCCTGGAGTTCATGCAGCAGCCGAAGACGCAGCCCGCCGCTGCCGCTCAGGCTCCGGCCGCTCCGGCCCAGAGGCCGGCTCCCGCGGAGCGGGCCCGACAGTCCGCATCGGGCGAAGCGGTCAGGCTCGAGCCGCTCTCGGTGATGCGCAGGAAGATCGCACAGCACATGATCCAGTCCAAGCAGACGTCGGCGCATGTGACGACCGTGTTCGAGTTCGACTTCACGGCGATCGAGCACCTGCGCAAACAGCACAAGGAGAGCTACGCCGAGCGCGGAGTCAAGGTGACGTACCTTCCGTTCGTCATCCAGGCCGTGATCGCCGGCCTGCGGGAGTTCCCGATCATCAATGCGTCGATGGACGAGACCAACGTCGTGTATCACCGCGACCTGAACATCGGCATCGCCGTCGCGCTGGAGTGGGGCCTCATCGTCCCGGTTCTCAAGAACGCCGACGAGAAGAACATCCTCGGACTGGCCCGAGCCACGAACGACCTGGGCGAGCGCGCCCGGGCCAAGAAGCTCAGCCCCGATGACGTGCAGGGCGGCACGTTCACGATCACGAATCCCGGTATCTACGGCGGGCTGTTCGGGACGCCCATCATCAACCAGCCGCAGGTGGCGATCCTGGGCGTCGGCGGGGTGAAGAAGCGGCCGGTGGTCGTCGAGACGGAGGCGGGCGATTCCATCGCCATCCGATCGATGTGCATCATGTCGCTGACGTTCGACCACCGTCTGATCGACGGGGCCGTTGCCGACCAGTTCATGGCCCTGGTGAAAGAAATCATCGAGTCCGGACAGTTCACGATGTAGGTGCGCGCCCTCCTCATCGTCTTCCTCGCCGCCACTCCGGCGCTGGGCCAGTACGTCCCGCCCGTTCCGGCTGGACTGCGCGGGGATACGGTGGTCGAGTATCGCGGGCCGATCCCGCTGCCCTCCCCGCAGACCCGGTGGATCCGCGTCCGGTCGGCGCGATTCAACGTGGTGAGCACGGCCTCGGAGAAAAGGGCCAGAGAGGTCGCCTCGACGCTGGAGACACTCGCGTCCGCGCTGGGGAGCGTCCACCCGCGATTCCGTCCGAAGGCCATCGAGACGCGCGTGCTCCTCTTCGCCCGGCGTTCAGAAAGCCAGCCGTACTTCGACTTTCTCCTGAAACAGGCGAGCGCGCGGACGCCCGGGATGTTCGTCACGAGCGAGGACGGCTCGGCCACGATGGTGATCGACAGCGGCTCTCGATGGAGGGATCGAACAGTCGTTCACGAGCTGATGCACAACCTTCTCGCGGCGAGCGGCGCGAACCTGCCACTCTGGCTCGAGGAAGGCATCGCCGAGTACTTCAGCACCGCGCGGGTCTCCCGCGGCGCCGTTCATGTCGGCCGCCCCATTCGCGAGCACGAGATCTCCATCCGCCGGCGCTCGAACCGCCCGATCGCCCGCCTCTTCGCGGCGAAGACCACCGACTACCGCCTGTATGCCGACTCCTGGGCCGTGGTGGACTGGATGATGCGCACGAACGACGAGTCCTTCTACCGGCTCGTCGCCGATGTGGAGAGAGGAGTGGCGGCCGAAACCGCTCTGCAGGAGCACTTCCGGATCACGACCCCGGTGCTGGAGCGCCTGATCCGGAACCCGGGGATGCGCGCCATGCGCACGTTCTCCATCGCGGTCGAAGAGCCCCGCCTCCAGTCTGAGGTGGAGACCCTCTCCTACTCGGATGCTCTCAGCGAGCTGGCCACGTTCCTCGGATCGATGGCGCTCGGCCGGCAGGACGCTCATCGCCACCTCGACGCCGCCGCGACAGGGCACGCGCGCGCCCTGGCCACGCGGGGCGTGATCCGCTCCTACGAGAAGAACTATCCCGAGTCCTATCGCCTGTTCGAGCAGGCGCTGGCCGCCGATCCCGGCGATGCCTCGATCGCTCTCGACTATGCCGAGGCGTTGCTGCAGAGCAGTTTCGGGCCGTTTTCCGGCGTGATGGAGCCGGCCGCCGACGCGGCGGCGCGGTTTCGAAAAGCGCGCGAGCTGGCCCGTGGAGCAGCTCCGCGCTGGCGCGCCGATGCGATCGCCGGGAGCACTTACCTGGTCGAATCGGACGTCACGCCCGGCATCCCGCTCCTGGAGCGGGCGCTGGCGCAACGCCCGGCCCGCATGGACGTTGCGCTCAATCTCTACGCGCTGCTTCTGCGAAGCGGGCGCAATGACGAGGCGCAGCGTCTCTTCGAGGGCACGTTCGCAAACAGCCGTCAGGCGCAGACGACGCTCGCCGCGCGAGCGGTGTACGTCCGGGAACGGTTGACGCTCGCCAACCGCTACCTCGACCAGCACAACACCGACGAAGGTCTGAAGATCGTGCGCGAGATGATCGAGATCACGCCAGACCCGGCCGCCAGGCGCGAGCTCGAGGCGCAACTGGCGAGGATCGAGGCGGTCGCGCAGGCCAATCGCGAGATCACCGCGTACAACACGGTCGTGGATGCAACGAATCGGGGCGCCTACGAGGAGGCATTGGCGCTGGTCCGGAGCCTCCTCTCCACGGCACGCGACGAAAAGGTCCTGCGCGACGCGGCGCGGCTGCGCGACGAACTGGTCAGGCATATCCGGGGAATGCGCCGCTGACGAACGGCGCTATAGGTCACGATGCGGCGCTGCGACCTCCACCAGCTTCACCTCGTCACGTATGAGAACGGGATGATGCTGCAGCAGAAGTTGACGGAGCTGAGGCAGAGGGACGAGATCCCCGATCAGCTCCTTCTCCTGGAGCATCCGCCGGTCATCACGCTCGGCCGCGGCGGCGATGCCGCCCACCTGCTGGCCCCGCCGGAAACGCTGCGACGGCAGCGCGTGCGATTCTTCGAGACCACGCGAGGCGGCGACATCACCTACCACGGCCCCGGCCAGATCGTCGGCTATCCCATCGTCCACCTGGGCGAAGGGAGCCGCGACGTGCGCAAGTACGTCACCCGCCTCGAGGAAGTGCTCATCCGCACGGTCGCCGAGTACGGCATCACGGCGACGAGAGAAGAAGGAAAACGCGGCATCTGGGTCGGCAATCACAAGATCGCGGCGATCGGAGTTCGCATCGCCCGCTGGGTGACCTCGCACGGGTGGGCGCTGAACGTGAACACGAATCTCGACCACTTCCGACTCATCACTCCGTGCGGGCTGGCCGGCACGGGCGTGACGTCGATCGCGCGCGAGAGCGGACGGACGATTCCGATGGAGGACGTTCGCGCCGTTCTGGCCGCGAAGTTCGCCGAGGTGTTCGAGCGCGACCTCGTGGAGCGGGAGGAGACGCTGCGCCTCGTCAAGGTCGTCGTCCGCGACGGGGACCGCGTCCTTCTGCTTCACCGCAAACCGCAGCGCGGGAACTACTGGCAGCCCATCACCGGGTCGATCGAGACAGAAGAGTCGGCCCTCGACGCGGCGCGCCGCGAGCTCACCGAAGAGACCGGGCAGAAAGCCGACCCCGAGCCGCTCGACCTCACGCAGTCGTTCATGATCGAGTCGCAGTTCCTGGCCGCGCGCCATTCCGCGCCGATCATCGCCAGCGAGATCGCGTACAGTGCCGCATTCGACTCGCGTACCCCTCTTCGCCTGGACGGGGAAGAGCACGACCAGTACGGCTGGTTCACGTTCAGCGAAGCGTATGAAAAGATCCGATGGACCGATGACCGCGAGGTACTGGAGCTGCTGGAGTCATCCCGAGCGTGAGCGAAGGATCGCGGGGGTCGGGAGGCAGCATGCACGACAGCACTGACGGCGTTCGGATGCCTCGGCAGGCCCGGCCGGACAAACCGGTCAACCGGCGCGCCGGCATCCGCCCGGAATGGCTGAAGATCCGTGTGCCCGGCGACCTCGATCAGCTTCCTGTCTCCAAGCTGATGAACGACCTGAAGCTCAATACCGTCTGCCAGGAGGCGCGCTGCCCCAACATCTTCGAGTGCTGGAACGCCGGGACGGCGACGTTCATGATCCTCGGGGAGATCTGCACGCGCCGCTGCACGTTCTGCGCGGTGGGGAAAGGGCAACCGCTGGCCGCGGACGCCGATGAGCCGCGCCGGGTGGCCGAAGCGGTGGTCAGGATGGGCGTGCGCCACGCCGTGATCACCATGGTGAACCGCGACGATCTCCCGGACGGCGGAGCGGAGCTGGTGGCGCGCACGGTCGAAGCGGTCCGCGATCGCAGTGGCGCCGCCGTCGAGGTGCTCATCTCCGATCTGGAAGGCAATCGCAACGCTCTGGCAACCGTGCTCGCGTCGCGGCCGGAAGTCGTCGCGCACAACGTCGAGACGATTCCGCGCCTCTATCCGCAGGTCCGCCCCGTCGCGAAGTACGCGCGCTCGCTGGACCTGCTCCGCTGGGCACACCAGGAGCGGTTCGACGGCATGCTCACCAAATCCAGCATCATGCTCGGCCTCGGCGAGACCGGGGACGAGGTGATGGCGGTCGCCTCGGATCTGCGCGCCGCGGGCGTCGACATCTTCACCATGGGCCAGTACCTCGCGCCGACCGGCAATCATCATCCGGTACGGCGGTACTACTCACCGGAGGAGTTCCGCGAGCTGGGCGATCGCGCCCGCGCGCTGGGGTTCCATCACGTGGAGTCCGCGCCGCTGGTGCGAAGCTCGTATATGGCGCACAGAGCTCTTGCGAGCTAAGAGCTACAATCGAAGCTCATGCCCCGCCTGACGTTCGCTGATGAGGGGAAGAGCGCTGAGTGCCCGGCCGGAAAAACGGTTCTCTCCTGTGCCGAGGCGATGGGCATCAAAATCAGTCACGTGTGCGGCGGGGACGGCGCATGCGGGACCTGCAGGATCGAGGTCGTAGAGGGATGGGACCAGCTCACCCCGCCCACGCCGGATGAGACGTACAAAGAGCTCGAGAAGCCTCACCGCCTGTCATGCCAGGCCAAGCTCCTCGGCGACTTGATTGTCAAAGTGGCAAAGATCGAATAGGTATGCTGTACCCCCGGTTTCCGGTTTCCGGTTACCGGTTTCCGGTTTCCGGCTACCGGTTTCCGGCTACGTTAGGACGATGCTCGACATCCTCTACGAGGACGAGGCCCTGATCTTCGTGAACAAGCCGGCCGGCATCGTCGTCCAGCGAGGCTACGATCCCGATGAGCCCGTGCTCCTCGAGCTTGCCGCGGCGCACACGTCGCCGATCTTCCT
>DATKCA010000181.1:0-25065 GCA_035544675.1 Thermoanaerobaculia bacterium
AATGTCCCGACAGCGCGAGGAGGCGTTGCGTGCCGAGGCCGCGGCGCTCGAGAGCTGGTGGTCAGCTCGGCCATCGTCGCTGCGCAGACAACTTGCGGAGGCGCTGGTCCTGGCCCAAGTCGGCAGCTTCCGGAACGACCTCCGGACGAAGACGATGATCTGGTCGGAGGAATGCTATCGCATCTTCGAGATGCCGCCGGAGGAGGGAGGCGCCTCTTACAGGGCGTTCCTTGCGCGCGTCCATCCGGATGATCTCGAGTCGGTGACCGCGACGCTGCAGGCAGCGATCGCAGGACGGAGCGCCTTCGTGCACGATCATCGGCTGCTGCTTCCGAACGGCACGACAAAATGGGTGCATGGCCGCTGCGAGTTCACGTACGACGACACTGGCCAGCCTCTGACCGCGATCGGAACGCTGCAGGACATCAGCGATCGAAAAGCCGTCGAGGAAGCTTTGCAGCACAGCGAGCAGTTGCTGCGAATCGCCAGCCGCATCGGCCGCATTGGCGGATGGGCCGTCGACCTTTCGGCGTCCACCACCGTGTCATGGTCCGATGAAGTCTGCGCCATCCACGGCATGCCGGCCGGGTACCGTCCGTCGCTGGAGGAGGCCATCAACTTCTACGCTCCGGAGTGCCGGGACGTGATCCGCAGCAGTGTTGAAGAATGCATCAGAACCCGCACCCCTTACGACGTCGAGCTCCAGATCATCAACGCGACTGGGCAGCGGGTGTGGGTCCGGGCGGTCGGCGAAGCCGAGTTCGACGGGGCAGGCGCCGTGACCGGTCTCCGCGGCGCCCTTCAGGACATCTCCGAGCGCATGGCCGCTCTGCGCGCGTTGCGCGAGAGCGACCAGCGGTTCCGGCTCGTCGCACAGGCGACGAGCGATGTCGTATGGGACTGGAACCTTGCAGACGATCAATGCTGGTGGAGCGAGGGGCTTCAGACGAAGCTGGGATATCCCCCCGGTCACCCGGCCGCTTCATTCTGGCGCGAGAACATTCACCCCGAAGATCGCGAGCGCGTCCTCACGAGCGTGGAGACGGCGATCTCGTCCGGCGAAACGTGGTCCGAGGAATATGGTTTCCGGAGTGCCGACGGGACGTACGTCGTGATTTCAGACCGGGCGCTGGTCACCTTCGACGAGGTAGGGCGCGCGTGCCGCATGATCGGTGCGATGGTCGACGTCACGGCTCAGCGCACGCTCGAAGCGCGACTTGTTGAGGCGAAGCGTGTGTCCAGCGTCGGAGAGCTCGCCGCCAACATGGCCCATGACTTCAACAACGTATTGATGGGCATCCAGCCGTTCGTCGAGCTCATTCGCCGCGTGACCCCTGACATCCCGCGGGCGCAGGACGCGGTCGCGCGTATCGTCCAATCCTTGACACGTGGCAAGGCCATCACCGACGACATTCTGCAACTGACCCGCCGCGTCGAGCCGATCGCGAAGCCGAATGTCCACGAGTGGCTGCTCGATTTCGCCTCGCGGGCCGATGCGTCGGCGGGAGCACAGTCTTCGGACGATGCTTCGCCGGCCGGCCCTGGCCGGGAGGCTGCCGCCGCCGCTGCAGTGCAGAGCGCCGCACGACCCGGCGGGCGCCGGCCGAGTAAGGTGCTCATCATCGACGACGAGCCGGCCGTGGTCGACGGCATCGCGATGCTGCTCTCATCGGAGGGGATGTCGACGACCAGCGTTTTCGAGGGCGGCAAAGCGATCGCTGCAATCGAGGAACACACACCCGAGCTCGTTCTCCTCGACATCGGCTTACCCGACCTCAGCGGCGTCGAAGTGTTCGGCCATATCTACGAACGATGGCCGACACTTCGAGTCGTGCTGATGACCGGTCATTACAGAGGGTCCGATCTCTCGGAGATTCTCGAGCTTCCCCACGTCAGCTTTCTCCAGAAGCCCTTCGGAGCGGACGAACTACTCACGGCGATCGTCGGGTAGAGCGATCGTCCTGACCTTCGTTTCGACGCGTTTTCCCCGAAGGGAGCAATTGAGTGCGCAGTCCGACAACAACGGATGGAGTCCCGGGCGACCGAGTTTTCTCTGCCCAAAATGAGACGGCGATCCTCGATGCCTTACCTGCGCACATCGCGCTGCTCGACGGCGCCGGCGTCATTTCGGTCAATTAAGCGTGGACGGCGGACGGAGACCGCCGGGCGGTGCATGGGTGCGGACGCTCGATCTTCCGCCGCCGAAGGGGTGGTTGCGGAACTGGCAAGACGCGTTCGGGCCCTGAGCCACTCTGACGACCGCGGAATTGAGGCCAATGTCCACCCTGCGTCCACGTACTTGAAACTCGTCGCTAGACGCTTCTACGTTCGTCGCGGCCAAAGCCTGGATTCGCGATAGAGCGCGAGGGTTTGCCAGGGAGCGGATTCCAATTCGAGCCACCCGGTCGCGTTCGCTTGCCTACCCTGCCGGGTGGGGCGGTCTCAACCAGCAAGGCTGATAGTGGGACACGTCCCGTCGTGAGAAATCGTTATGAAAACTTCTGTCGGATATTTCGCAGTCATCACGCTTCCAACTCTCCTGTGGGGCTCTGGTCAGACCACGACGTTCGCAGGAACGACCGCGATCATCGGTTGGTTCGGAATCGTTGCTGCCGTTGCATTGATCGCCATCTTGTCAGGCAGAGTCCGACGCAACCTGACATTGCTCTTGAGCGGCAAGGATCCGGTCGCGCGTCTGATGCGGACGATGCTTCTCGCGAGCGCGATCATTCCGATCGCGAGCGACGCGATCGCGAGCCTGGGCAATGCCGCCAGTCTCTACGGCGCGTCATCCATCGCCGATGTTCACGTAGTGATTGTGACGCTGGTTTTTGTTGCGATCACGCTCGAGGTGGACAGGCTCATCCATCACCTGGACATCCAGCGGCGCGACGCCCTCGCCCTCGCCCAATCCAGCGAGGCGCGTCTCCGCCTGCAAGTCGATCACATGCCGGCCGCTTCGGTGAGTTGCTCGACGGATTTCCTGATCACCTCGTGGAATCACGCTGCAGAGCGGATCTTTGGTTGGACAGATCGCGAAATGCTCGGACGGCCAATCACTGAACTCCTACCAGGCGGCTTGACCGACGGTTTAGAAGATGTGCAGTCGCGCCTTCTCGCGGGCGAAGTCCTTCATCACACCAACGAACACCGCCGGAAAGACGGGCAAACGATCGTCTGCCGATGGTCATGTGCACCGCTGAAAGACGCCAGCGGCGCCCTGGCAGTGATCATCGGCATGGCCGAGGACATTACTGACGATCTGCGGACAGAGGCTGCTCTGCGGCAAAGTGAGGAACGCTACCGTCAGCTCGTCGATAACTTGCCTCACTATATCTATAGCGTGGACAACGACGACCGCTATACAGCGATGAACTCCGCGGCTGCGAGGGCCTTGGGCCTCACTCCTGAGGCGGTGATCGGCAAGACTCCTCTGGAGATCGGAGTTCCGAGCGACTTAGCGGCGGAGTGGACGACTCTATTCGAGGCGACGCGAAGCCGCGGCGTCACACGAACTACAGAGGACCGGCGCCCTTTAGATGGGGGTTTCAGCGTAGTGAAAACGACCACCGCACCCGTGCGCAACGAGCACGATCAGATCATAGGGGTAACCGGTCTCAGCGTGGATGTGACGGCGCTCAACTCGGCTGAGGCAACGACCCGCCGCCTCATGCGTGCGATCGAGCAGCTCGACGAAGTCGTGTTTACTACGAGCAGTGACGGGGTGATCACCTATGCGAATCCGGCGTTCGAGCGCCTCTACGGCTACACCCGTGAGGAGATTCTCGACAAGACACCGCGGATCCTGAAGAGCGGCGACCTGACAGACGATTACTACGGGGACTTGTGGTCCGACTTGCTCAGTGGACTGAGCAGACGTATTGAATGCCGGAATCGACGTAAGGATGGATCACTGGTGGACGTGGTCGGCACCGCGAGTCCCCTATTCGAAGTGGACGGCAAGATTTCAGGATTCATCGCTGTGCAGCAGGATGTCACAGAGCAAAAGCGGGCCGACGAAGAACGCCGTCACCTCGACGAACATATCGGCCGCCTGGCGAAGATGGAGGCACTTGGAACGCTTGCCGGTGGTATCGCGCACGACTTCAACAACATCCTAAGCATCGTTCTCACGCACGCGAGTTTGATCCAACGCCGGCAGGATGATGAAACACGAGTGGCCCGTGCCGTCGAGACCATCACTCAGGCTGTGCGGAGAGGGGCATCACTCTCGCGGCAGATCCTAACATTCGCGCGCCGAGCCGAAATCAACGTTGAGCGCATCGATGTTGGAACAGTGCTCGTGGAGTTGGCTTCCATGCTCCGCGAGACTTTCCCGCGGACGGTGCGGTTCGCTCTGGACCTCGAGCCGTCGCTGCCGTTCATCCGTGCTGACTCGGGACAGCTCCATCAGGCGTTACTGAATCTGTGCATCAATGCGCGCGACGCGATGCCAGACGGTGGCGAGATAGCACTCGAGGCCCGTGTGGTCTCGGCTAAAGATATGAAGGCAGTCTTAGGCACCGACGCGCCTGTCGATCACGTGCGGATCGCTGTTAGAGACACCGGTACCGGCATGGACGAGGACACGCGCCGCCACATCTTCGAGCCTTTCTTCACGACAAAGGAAAAGGGGAAGGGAACTGGTCTCGGCCTCGCGATGGTCTACGGGATCGTACGGAATCACGGCGGATGGATCGACGCTGACACGCAACTCGGGCGTGGGACAACTTTCCGCCTTTACTTCCCGATTGCCCCATCGAACAGCGAGCCGGAAAGGGACGGAGTTCGCGGAGAGAACATCGGTGGTACCGAGTCATTGCTCGTCGTTGATGACGAACCGCAGCTTCTCGACTCGCTGACCCGACATCTGAAGACCCTGGGCTACTCGGTCCGAGCAGCAAACAACGGAGTCGACGCGATTTCGATGTCCCGTGATCTGGCTCCGGACCTCGTGCTCATGGATCTCGGAATGCCTTCAATGTCGCCAGTGGAGCTCCTCGATGGTCTTCGCGCGATTGGCGGGTTTCCGATCGTTGCGATGACCGGTTACGTTGATCCAGAAATGCACACACGCGTCATCGAGGCCGGTGTCGAGTGGGTGGTCCAGAAGCCATTCGATATTTCAGATCTTCTAGTGACCGTACGGCGTGTGCTCGATTCGAAGGGCCCACGGCGCAGCGAGTCACATCTCTTCGAAAGGACACGCGATGAAATCTCTTCAATACCCCAGTAGAACGCCAGAGTCACAGCTGATCATTCTCCTTGATGATGATGCGATGATCACCGACGGGTTAGCCGCCGCCCTCGAGCGAGACGGTCGCACAATCATCACGTGCAACGACGTGGAGTCGGCGCAACTCATAATCGAGAAAATGAAACCGTCGCATGTCGTGGCCGACATCCACTTCTCGGGTCCGTTCGGCTTCGAAGGGCTCGATTTTGTTCGTTATGCCAAGCGCTATTCTCCGGAGACAAAAATCATCTTGATGAGTGGCGACACTCCAGAGGCGTTGCAACTCGAGGCGGCGGAACGCGGCGCTGTGGCGTTTTTGGGCAAGCCCTTCGAGGTTCGCGAGCTCGATGCGATGGTGAATCTGATGTCCTGCTCGGCTTCGACGTCTGCCGCCAAGGCCGCAAAGATCATCCGAATGCCTCTACTTGACGAGATCCTCGTGAGCAACTCCCTGAACCCATTCTTCCAACCCATCATCGCGCTCGACTCGAGTTCGCGAACACTCGGGTTCGAAGCTCTTGCCCGGTATCGCGAGGATTCGCCTTTCCGGAACCCGGATACGCTATTCCGCTATGCAGCGCGGAAGGGCCGTACATCCGAGCTCGAGTTGGCCTGCATACGGAGGTCGCTGGCGGCGGGCGCGGGCTTCCTGTCACCGGCCGCCATCTTCCTGAACATCCATCCCGATGTTTTCAACGACGGCGACAGCCTCTGCAGCACATTGGCCGATTCCGCCGAGAGAGCGCGGCTGCCGTTGGAGCGGATCGTGTTGGAAATCACGGAACAGGCATCGCTGCCGGATCACACCGCTATGTCCAGGACAGCGGCGAAACTCCGAAGTATGGGCGTTCGCTTCGCGCTCGACGACGTCGGAGTGGCGTACTCGCACCTCGCGCTCATCGACAAGATCCGGCCGTCTTTTCTCAAAGTCAGCCAACACTTCGGAACGGATTTCGAATCAGATCAGACCAAGTTGAAAATCGTGATGAATCTTCTTTCTCTGGCGCATGAGTTTCATTGTGAACTGATCCTCGAAGGAATCGAGAGCGAATCGACCGCGATCGCGGCAGCGGATCTCGGAATTGAGTACGGACAGGGATTCTATTTCGGTGTACCGGCTGACGCTGCGATATTCAGGGCGTACGGGGGAGCACCGGGCTCTCTCCAAAAGCAGGCGGTCACACTGACAGATCTCGTCATTGTCTAGTTCGTCAACCCATCGAGTCCGGCGGAAGGCATCTCGGGGTTGCCACGCGGTCGTTGTTAAAACTGCAGCGTTGAACCGGCGCCAGCGCGCGACGGACGCGCGACGGCAACCCGGGCGTAGACCTGAATCGAATGGCTCGTCGCTCCGAAAGCGGTCAGGGTCGGGTGGGAGTTCAGGAACACCGCCTCGGCGAAGTCGCGGTGTGCCACGTGTCACAGGCGTGAGTGAGCACAGACATGCGGGCGCGCGCCGGTTGCGTGGTCCGATACTCGCGGCGGAGAACAACGGTACACACCATGCGATTCAAGCCGCAGGTCACGTATCCGCTCATCGGCGCCCTCCTCGGTGCCGGTGCGCCGGTGGGCGCGTTTCTGTTGCGGTACATGGTGTTTCCGACGGTGCGAATGCAGCCGGTCGACGACCTCCGTTCGAACGCCTTCTTTTACCTGTACGAGCTTCTGGCGACCTCTCTCGTTTTCGCGATTGTTGGATTCATCGCGGGACGGCGGGCCGATCGACTGCAGCGTGGCAAAGAGTTCTACCACCAGCTTTCGGAACTTGATGCCCTCACTGGCCTTCACAACACTCGAGCGTTTCGCGACCGATATCGACGCGCTCTGGATCGCGCCGTTGCCACACGAGCGCCGCTGGCGATCATTCTCGTCGACGTCGACAGGCTGAAAGCGATCAACGACACGTTCGGCCATTCCGCAGGAAGCGAGGCGCTCATCCGCGTTGCCGATGCCCTGCGAGCCAGCAAGCGCACGGCCGACGTCGCCGCGCGCTGGGGAGGCGACGAATTCGCGGTCCTCCTCGAGGGAGCGGATGCGGCCGCGGCGATGCGCGTTGCGGACGGCGTCATGGCGACTCTCCGGAGCGCACCTCTGCGTCTCGAGCGGACGACGGTGCCGCTGTCCGTGACGATCGGAATCTGTGCATCGTCGCTACCTTCGGCCGAATCGGATCTCTTTGCAGCCGCCGATCGCGCTCTCCTCACCGGAAAGGCAGCCGGCCGGAACAGGATCGAAGTCGTCTCGATCTGAACCTGCCGCCCGTTCAGTACGTGATACGCCGCGAGGGCGGCGCGGGCACGACGGCTTCGATGCGCACGCGAGCGTCGAGCGCGACGACCCCATGCTCCAGCACTTTCAATGGATTGATGTCGAGCTCGCGGATCTCGGGACAGAGCGTGAGGAGCGCGGACAGGCGGAGCAGCGCGTCACGGATTGCGGCGACGTCCATCGGAGCCGAACCGCGGACACCACGGAGCAGTTTCGAAAAGCGGACCTCGTCCACCATCGCTTTCGCATCGACGTCGGTGAGAGGGTGAAGACGGAATGCGATGTCGCCGAGCAGCTCGACGAGCGTTCCGCCCGCGCCGTACGCGATGACATGGCCGAACGTCGGCTGCTCGGTCGCCCCGATCATCGCCTCGACACCTCCGGTCACCATCTGCTGTACGAGTGCGCCGGTCATCGCGTCACCGAGCCGCTGCTGCAGCTCTTCGTATGCCTCCGCGGCAGCGTATTCAGTTCGGAGACCGAGGACGACACCACCGACGTCGGTCTTGTGAAGCGAGTGATCGCGATCACGGGCATGGGTGAGACGAATCATCGGTTCGATCGATCCGTTTGGGTGAAATAGCGGTCAGAGGAAGAAAGTCATGAACACGAAAGCCAATCATCGCCGCGAGCCGTGGTCCATCGACGATTCCGAGTTCTACGAGTTGGAGAGCAGGACTGACGAGATGGAGTTCCTTCTGCGCTACGCCGTGCTTGCGCCGTCGGGACACAACACCCAGCCGTGGACCTTCGCCATCGTGCCGGAGGGGATCGAGGTCTTCGCCGACTACACGCGGCGACTCCCGCACGTTGACCCCGGCAATCGCGAGCTGATGATGAGTGTCGGCGCGGCGATCATGAACCTCCGCGTGGCGGCGGCACACTTCGGATTCGAGTCGACCGTCCTCTATCAGCGCAATGCGCGCGAGACGGCGGCGGTGGCGCTGGTGGCGCTGCGTGAGACGTGCGACCCAGACGCCTCGCTGCGACGGCTGTTTCCCGCGATCGTCCGCCGGCGCACGAACCGGCAGCCGTTCGACGGCGAGCCCATCGACATGGACTCCCTGTCGTCACTGTGCGACATCGCTGATGAGCATCCTGAATTCATGCACTTCCTTCTCCCCCATCACAAAGCGCGCATCAGTGAACTGGTGGAGGAAGCGGATCGCCTGCAGATGGAGAATCGCGCCGTCCGCGACGAGCTGGCGGACTGGGTGCGGCCCGCTCGCACGACCGCGATGGACGGCATCAGCGCCGAGGCGTTTGGGATTCCCGCCATTTTCTCATCGATTGCAGGGGATGTGATTCGGCGCGTCGATCTCGGTGGGATGCAGGCGCGCCGCGATGCGGCGCTGGTTGGAACGACGCCGCTCCTGATCCTGATCACCGCCGAGGATGATCCGATTTCGCTGCTCCAGGCGGGTCAGGTTCTGGAACGGTTGCTGCTCACGGTGACGCTGGAACACCTCCAGTACTCCTTCATGAATCAGCCGGTGCAGGTCGCGATCCTGCGGGACCTTCTCGCCCCGATCGTTCGGTCTCCGCATCCGCCGCAGCTTCTACTCCGGATCGGCTATGCGCCGCCCGTGGAGCAACCAATGCCGAGGCGCGACGTGGCGGAGGTGCTTCACGAGGACTGAGGGGTGGTTTTCAACCGCGCTACATTGGCTCGCTCATAGCGAGCCTGGTTGTCATCGAACCTACTTGATTACATGGGACCCTTCACGTCACGATTGCGGATCAAGTCGTACGACGCGTTGACGTCCTGGCTCAGCTGGCGCAGCACGCTGAACCAGATCGCTGGTGAGGCGTCGACAGCCGACTGGAATTCCTCCCGCTCGATGAAGCCAAACTCACAGCGTGTCGTGGCGATGGCCGTGGTGAGGTGAGCGCAATCGGAGATGACCGCTGCTAACCCGAGAATTTCGCCGGCACGCGCCGTCCGCTCTCGCCTCATGCCATCCGTAGTGACGTGAGTGAGCGCAACTTCTCCCCAATGCAGGATGTACACGCCATTCGGGATCTCGCCTTCGCGGAACAGGACCGCGTTCGGGGCGACTCGCTGCGGTTTCCCGCGGTTGAAGAGATCGTCGAAGGAGCGCGGCAGCCGCCCGCTCTCATCGTAATGGACGGTTGTGCCGGTGGCGCTCACGCTCATGCTTTTCATGGGATCGACGATAGAACCGGCTCTGCGCCGAGGTGGTGATGGCGACCACACGTGCGCGTGACGCATATTCCCGGCCGCGCTGGAATCGCCCTTTTCTGCCTGGAACCCCCCCTCCTGTCCGCGATTGGACCCGGGGTATCAGAGATCACGTCCGCCGGTGCGTTGAAGCACAGCCCGCCCTCTTCAGCGCATCGATGATGGTGACGGAGCTGCTATGTCGAACCCGTCGAATTCGCCGCATCTTTCTCGTACCGATCTCGTTGAAAAGGTCCGTTGCGAGCTGCTGAGACTCGCGAGGACCGATACGTCGATCTGCCGGGTTGCTGCAGATCGGGGTGTCTTCTGCCGTGGCTTCCTGCGCTTCACCGACGATGAGCTGCGCGATCGATTCAGCTGGATCGACCGGAAACTGGGCCAGCACACGCGCCGGAAGCTCGAAGAGGTCGTGGATCGGTGGCAGCTGGCCCGGCAGGAAGTCAACCAGGTTCCCCTCGCCTGCGACGTCCAGCAGGTCGAGGGCGACGGGTGCCGGGGGTGGGACGACTTCAGTGACGAGGATCTCTCCCGTTTCTACCTGGAACTGAAGCAGACCAGGAACGGGTCGGAGGACATATGAAGCTCTTGATTGCGTATGACGGAACCGCGGGGGCAGTGGCAGCGATCAAGGACCTTCAGTTTGCCCGACTGCCAGGTCTCAGTGATGTCAGTTGCTGATGTATGGACGGTTTTGCTCGATGAAGTGCCGCCGGACGATGTGAATCCAGAGCTCGTCAAGCGGGCACAGGAGCACGCGAGGGAAGCGCTCGAGCGCGCCCACGAGACCTCTCGGAAGGGTTCCCAGCTCGTGGCGGAGCTCTTTCCGACTTGGCGGGTGTCGGCGGCAGCCCATGCGGCCTGGCTTCCGCGTTCGTGACGGAATCGAACCAGCGAATGAAGTCGAGCATGGCCCCCGCCTCAGGGGGTGATCGCGATTTTCAGGACACCGTCGCGCCGATCGCCGAACAGGCGATACGCTTCGCCGATCTCGGCAAGCTTGAATCGATGTGTAATGAGAGGGCGGAGATCGAGGCGGCCGCTCCGGACCATCTCGAGGAGTCGAAGCATCCGCTCTTTGCCTCCGGGACAGAGCGTCGTGACGATGCGGTAGTCCGCGAGGCCGGCGCCGAATGCATCGTACGGAATGGCCAGATTGCCGGAGTAGACGCCGAGGCTCGAGAGTGTGCCGCCGGGTCGAAGGACGCGCAGTGCGCTTTCAAACGTCTGCTGAGTACCGAGCGCCTCGATCGCGACATCGACGCCGCCGGTGAGCCGGCGGATCTCGGCGACGACGTCCACTTTGCGGTAGTCGAGAACGATGTCGACGCCCAGCTTCCTGGCCATGGCCAGCCGGCTGTCGTCTCCGTCGACGCCGATCACCATGGAGGCGCCGAGAAGGCGCGCACCGACGGACGCGCAGAGCCCGATGGGTCCCTGTGCGAACACGGCGACTTTGTCACCAAGAGTCACGCCGCCAGCCTCCGCTCCGCTGATGCCGGTGGAGGCGATGTCGGCGAGCAGCACGACCTGTTCATCGGTCAGCTCATCGGGGATCTTCGCAAGGTTCGCCTGCGCGTTGGGAACGAGGAGGTACTCGGCTTGTGCGCCGTTGATCGTGTTGCCGAAACGCCAGCCGCCGAGTGCCTCGCAGTCATTGCCGTGACCGCACTGCGAGTGGCGGCCGGAGAGACACGCATGACACTGGCCGCAAGGGGTGATGGCACCCACCAGGACTCGATCGCCGATCTCGTAGCCGCTGACGCCGGCGCCGATCTCGGCGACGATGCCGACCGGCTCATGTCCGATGACGAGCCCGGGCTTGACCGGATACTCACCGCGGACGATGTGCAGGTCGGTGCCGCAGATCGTGGTCGTCGTGACTTTGATCAGCACCTCGCCGAAGCTCGGGCGAGGCCGGGGAACCTCCTCCACGCGGATGTCGCCAACGCCGTGAAAAACGGTCGCGCGCATGGTTCCCGTGGCGAGTGCACTGGTATCTTGAAGCTCGAGTGTGGTCGTCATGGTCGATCCTCCGATTCCGCACGTTCAATGCGGTCACGAATCCATCATCGGCGGCGCACGCCGCTCCGGCTGCGATCTCTGTCAGTGGAGGGTGTGCGCTCCATCACACGCCGTGATGACTACCCGGTAGTTGAGGGATTCCATTGTTCACCCGTGCGTCGGCGGGCTCCTTACCACCCCGGGGGGTGGGGCGCCGAACACCGCCGAGAGTGATAGTGGACACGTCGCGGCCGTGATGGTGGCGACGGAGGTTTGACGATGACCAGTCCCTACAATCTCGAGCTCCAGAACGATTGCGCGAGCTGCCCGCTTCACCATGACGGGCGGTTCTGTGACGTCTCGGATGCGAGTCTCGCATCCCTGAAGGCCTCTGTATTCGCAGCTGTCTATCCGAAGGGTGCGACCTTGTTCGTCGAAGGAGAGATGCCGCGGGGCGTCTTCATTCTGTGCAAGGGAAGAGCGAAGTTGACCACGTCGTCGAGCGAGGGAAAAACACTGATCATGAAGATCACTGCACCCGGAGAGATTCTCGGAGCCAGCGCCGTCATTCTCGGCAAAGCTTACGAAGTCTCAGCAGAAACCGTCGAGCCGTCTCAGGTCAACTTCATTCGGCTCGCAGATTTCCTCGCGCTTCTGGAAAAGCATCCCGACGTCTGTCTCCGCATTGCTCAGCAATTGAGCGCGAAGTACCACGAGGCCCAACGAGAAGTCCGTTCCCTCGGCCTGGCTCAAACGACGTCGGAAAAGCTCGCGCATCTGATCCTGGATTGGGCTGCCGATGGCGAACCGACCGAGAAGGGAACGCGCGTCAAGGTTCTTCTGACGCACGAAGAAATCGGCCAGATGCTCGGCACGACGCGGGAGACGGTAACGCGACTCCTCGGAGACCTGAAGCGTAAGCGCATCATCGACGTGAATGGCTCGAACGTCTACGTCACGCGTCCCGATACTCTGGCGGAGATGGTCAGCTTCTGAGCGCCTTGAATGAATCGGGTATATCGAGCCCTTCGTTCTGTGCGTGTTTCGAGTCTGGAACCCTCGAGGGTACGTAGCCATTCACTCCGCGTGCGTGTTGAGCGGCATCGAATCGTGTCGGAGAATCACGGGAAGTCTGCGGCGGCTGCGGACCCTCCAACCAACCCGCCCGCTTGCCCGTTCAGCAGGGCATTCATCGGCTTGCGCTCCGTTTGCCCGCCGCTGCCGGCTGCTCGCGCTCCGAATCCTCGGACTCGAACCGGAGAATGTCGCCCGGCTGGCAGGAGAGCGCCTCACAGATTGCGTCGAGCGTCGAGAAGCGGATCGCCCGTGCCTTGCCGGTCTTGAGGATCGAGAGGTTCGCCAGCGTCATTCCGACCCGGTCCGCGAGCTCGGTCAGCGTCATCCGCCGATCGTGGAGCAGGTCGTCGAGCTTGACCCCAATCGCCATGTCAGACCGTTCCTTCGAGCTCTTCTCGCATCAGCGTTCCTTCCGCGAACACGCGGGCCAGCAGGAACGTGAGGAGCACGGCGAGCCAGCCGCTCATCGAAAAGCCGGCATCCAGATGAAGTGGATGCCCCGGGATCGCAACGGCGTCGCCGATCGCGGCGATGACGAGGCTGAGAAGCTGCAGCGTGAGCAGCACCCAGGCGATTGCCTTCAAACGGTTGGCGTTCACCGCGACGAACGGGTCGCCCGCGCGGACCGTCTCCACGATCGCGAGGAGCCGCTTCAGGACGGCATGATTGAGCGGAATCGCGGCGAGACCGAGCACGGCGATCGCGCGCAGGCCGGCGACCAGCCGTTCTGCCTCGGGCGACGGAGTGAGCTCGAACGCGCTCATGATCCATTGCTCGTTCGGCATGACGAGCAGCAGAGCAAGGATCGCGACGCCACCCAGCCAGTTCACGACGATCAGAATCCGCAGCACGCCGTACGCGATCGGCAGCGCAGCAGATGATGAGGACGGCCTTCTCATAGTTCACAACCCCCTGATATCGAATATCAATAAACTATTTATTGATATTCGTCAAGTAGGGTATTGAACATCGATAAGGCAGCTCCGACGCCACGCGGCGCGATGACGGCGGCGCTACTGGGTCAAGGTGATCATGAAGAGCGCACCGACCGGGGTCGGCGCGAGCCGGTCGACCGCTTGCGCAGTCGGAGAGGAGTCATTCAGGCCGCCCCACGGCCCGCCGCCGTCCCGGTTTGTCGGACGACCCGGCGAGGAACCACCCTTTGGACGTCGGCTCGGTTTTGAAGAAATCGAGCAGAAGCGACGCCACTTTGGTCCTGCCCGAGGTCGATGGATGGGTGCCGTCGGATGCGAGATCGGACCGCAACCAGATCAGGCCATCTGAGCGCGGCGATTCTCCATTCGCCCAGAGGTACGGGCCCCATGTAACGAACGGCGCGACGCCGCTGTTGTAATTGAGGTCACCGGCTCGCGGATCGACGCCTCCGCTGCGCATCTGCCTGGTCTGCGCTTCAACGAGCCACTTGACTGCAAAGCCGGATTCATACGCGTATGGTTCCGGGTTCAGGTTCGACGTTGCGTAGCCGGCGTATATACGGCTGGAGAGATACACGAGCCGAAGATTGGGATAACGGACTTTCAGCGCCCGGACGATGTCGCCAAGCTGCGCAACCAGCCGGTACGCGTCTGCCGCCTCCGATGGGAGCGACACTGTGGGTGCCCTGTTCGCCACCTTCACCCAGGCGACCTGTATTTGTGCTTCGGTCGCTCCCGCGCGCACGAGATTCTGCGTCCGTATGCGGTCGTAGTTCTTTTCCGTCGGCGCGTCCCAGGCATCGGCTGCCTGTCCGCCAGCGGCGCCGTTCACGATGAGCAGCGTCGAGTGATTCACGGCAGGGTCAGCCGAGGCCTGTCCAACGAACGACCATGAGTCGCAGGGCCCGAGGCTTTCGCGCGAACAGAATTCCTGCGTGGTGTTCGACATCCCGATCGAAAGCATCACGATCTTGCCGGACGGGCTCGGATTTCCACCGGGATCGAGCGGCTGAACGAGCGATGCCACCGAAGCGCCTGCGGCGGCATGGTCGGCCGGCGGAACGTTACTCCCGTTTTCGAAGAGGCCGCCTGCGAAGCCAAGGTAGTGACCGGCTCCGAGATCGTTGAGCGGAATCAACGGCTGCGCCAGCACCGCCGACGCTCCACCTGCCACGCAAAGCAGCACCGCAAGAAGATGTCTCATGTGTCCTTTCGACGCCTTGGCTGGGACTCCGCCTCGACGCCGCGACGGGAGATCCCTCTCCCCGAAACGACGATCCGGGGGAAAGAATGCCTGCGGCCGGCGTGCCAAACGACGCCCACGCAGCGGCGCAGAGGGAAGGACCGTTTCATGTCATCGACGCGTAGAGCAGGCCGCCTGATCGTACAGCTCTCGCTCGGCTCCGACCGGCCGTTTGCCTACGGAACGGCGTCGAGGGATGCCCGAATCTCGGCGTTCGACGCTCGCTGCCGATAATCGCTCTCGATCTTCGACCAGCGAATCTTCCCGTCTCGATCGAGCACGAACACGGCGGGATGAGGAACTCCGGCGGTCGGCTGACCGGCGTACGCGGGGTCGCGCAGGGCGTATCGTTCGATGACCTCACTCTTTGGATCAGAGAGAAGGCTGAAAGCCACCTTCCCTTTCCCGTCGGCTTCGATCTTTGTGATGCAGATTTCGCTCGAATCGAAGAGTGCCGATCTCATCACGTCACATTGCGTCATCAACCTTTCACCGGACAAACCGGCCGTCTTTGCCGAGATGTGGCGGGTCCTGAAAGATCACGGCCGCATTCTCGTCTCACTCTTCTCCCCCATGGTGGAGTGCGTGAGGGAGCACAGCACGCATCCGTTGATGCTCAGAAGTTTCCTGGCGCTGTCGGAGATCGTTGCGAGCAGACCGCTGTCGGCGTTGTAGACGAACATGAGCCGGTCGACGAGTTTTCCAGGCATGGGCAGATCCTCGGTCACCACCACGATCCGGACGCGGGTTTGATTGCGTCGACGGCTCATGGGATCGCCGTCGCAATCAAGACACCTCGCCAGTCGTCCTCCGCTGAGGAGGAACATGCGATGAGCGATGTGGTCGCAGAAACGAGGGCTCCCTCGGAATTCAGTGGGTCGCGTGCCTTGATGGCGGGCGCCGTGGCTACGGTGGTCATGACGGTCGTCATGATGCTTACCGGGATGAACGTGATGAAGTCTCTCGGGACGATGCTTCTTCCCGGCGCCAGCGGGGGTGTGCAATACGCCGCAGGAGGGGCGATGCACCTGATGATCGGCCTGTTTTACGGCGTCGTTTACGCCTGGCTGGTCGGGCGCGTCACCGCACGAAACCGCTTCATAAAGGGCGTCGTTTACGGCCTTGCCATCACAGGCATCGCCCTCGCCGTGATGCCGCTGATGGCATCCATGATGGGGGGCGGCGGAGCGTCGAATCCGTGCGCCCGTGGATCCGCCGCGACAGCCACTGCGAACCCCTGCGCGGGAAACCCGTGTAGCACCGCCGGCCAATCTTCATCGGACGGTGCCGCGGATGCAGGACCGGCAAACCCCTGCGCGGCGCAGAATCCCTGTGCGGCGAAGAATCCCTGTGCGGCGAAGAATCCCTGTGCGGCGGCGAAAAACCCGTGCGCAGCGAAAGAGGCCACCGGCCACACCCCCTGCGCCGCGAAATCGTCATCGGCCGCAAATGCCTGCCACGGGGCCACTGCAATGAATCCATGCGGCGGCGCATCCAATCCATGCAATCCATGCGGTGGATCGCAAGCAGCGGCGAGCGGCCTGATCAGCGTGTTGAATCACCTCGTTTATGCTCTGGTTCTCGCGTTCGTGTACGGCCGCGGAAAGGTGATGCCATGAAGGTGGTCTTGACCGTCGTCGCTGCGGTTGTCAGTCTCGCCGGGATCGCGACTTTGCAGGAATCGCGGGAACGTGTCGACCTCTCGGCAGGCTCGATTCCCTGGGCCTCACCTAACGCAGCGGCGCCGAACCCCATATCGAACGAGATGATTCTCGTTCCCGGCGGCAGGTACCGGATCGGCGACGCGCACGAAGCCGATGCACCGATCCGTTCCGTGGAGATCGCGCCGTTCCTCATCGATCGCTATGAGGTTACGAACCGGCAGTTTCAAAAGTTCGTCCGAGCCACCGGCTACGTGACCCTTGCCGAACGTGAAGGAGGCGCCTGGGTCTACCGCGGTGGCGAGCGCGATTGGAAGCGGATCGCAGGGGCCAACTGGAGGCGTCCACTCGGCCCCGGGAGGTCGATCGACGCGGCGATGGATCACCCGGTCGTCGCAGTGACCTGGGACGACGCTTCCGCTTACGCTCGCTGGGCCGGCAAGCGGCTGCTGACCGAGGCGGAATGGGAAGTGGCGGCGCGCGGGGCCGAGTCATCGGCAGATGGGCACCACGACGCGGATCCATCACGCGATGCCAGCGCGAACGTGTGGCAGGGGACATGGCCGAAAAAGAACGAGGTCGCCGATGGCTTCTTCTATACCGCGCCGGCTGGTTCCTTCGCACCGAACCGTCTCGGTGTACACGACATGATCGGAAACGTCTGGGAGTGGACCGCTGACTGGTACGACGACGGATCGCAGCCTCCGACGATGAAAGTGGCGCGCGGGGGGTCGTGGTTCTGTTCTTCGAACTACTGCAGTGCATTCCGCCCCGGTTTCCGCGGGAAGAGCCCGGCCGGGCACGCGTTCAACAACGTCGGGTTCCGCTGCGCCAGGGACATTCCCGGTCCCGTGCAATCAGCGGAGCTCGCCGTTCGTTCACCAGCTGACCCATGACTCGTTCCGCCCTCCATCTCATCAGCGACCGCGCCGCCTTGCCCGAGGATTTCGATCGCCTGCTCGATGCCGCATACCGATATGCGGTATCGCTGACACATGAGCCTGGTGAAGCAGAGGACCTCGTGCAGGACGCCGCGCTGGCGCTCCTCAGGACGAATGCAGAGTGGGAGCGGTCGTATCTTTTCGTTACGATCCGCAACCGGTTCATCGATCGTTACCGGCGGAACCGCAGGATCGCGTTCGTGGCGCTCGAGCAGGAGGACGGAACGGCCGTCGACGTTCCCGATCTGACGTTCGAGGTGCGGGATGTGCTCGAGACCGGGGCGCTCGACCGCGCGCTTGCACAGTTGCGCGCCGAAGAGCGAGAAGCGCTGTTCCTGGCGGTCGTGGAGGGATACACGGCCGACGAGATCGGGAAATTGACGGCCCGTCCGCGCGGCACGATTCTCAGCCTGCTTCATCGAGCAAAGAAAAAACTCCGCCAGCTGCTCGGCGGCGACGGAGGAGCAACCGTATGAGCCCGCAGAAATTCGACGAACAGGTTCGTGAGCACTACAGCCGGCAGCGCCTCTCCGACGAAGGACGAGACCGGATCAAGGCGATGATCCGCAAACCCCGGCAAAGCCGCAGCGCCTCGCGCTGGTGGTGGGCCCGAACGGGAGTTGCTGCCGTATTCGTGTTCGTGGCAACCGCGGCGGCGCTTTGGTTCGCCGTTTTTCGCGGGAACGTACCGGAATCGCCCCAGGAGATCACGGCCGCAGTCGTCCGGGATGCGGCGGAAGGACATAATCAGCAGGAGGATCTCGATTTTCGCGCGGCGCGCGCAGCCGATCTGCGCCGAGCCATGAAGAGTCTGGACTTCACGCCGGTCGAGCCGGAAATTATGCGCAGCATGAACATGCGCCTGGTCGGAGCGCGGTACACGACACTCCAGGGCGTAATGGCGGCGCAGATCCTCTATCTCGATCCCAAAGGCGAGCCGTGTACGCTCTACCAGGCGCGGCCCGTCGACAAGCTCGCACGGATCTCGAAAAGCGAGCATGTCATCGACGGTCTGCGCGTCAGCGTGTGGCGTGAGAAGGGCCTGGTGATGGTCCTCACACGCCCCGTGGCGTAAACTCGAATCATGGCCTACATCCGAACGACCGATCCTGATGCCGCGGAGGGCGAGCTCGCGGCGGCGTACGACACCGTCCGCGGCGCCAGAGGCTCAGTCGCGAACATCCTGCAGGTGCACAGTGTCGCTCCCCGAGCGATGCTCGCGCATCTGAATCTCTATCGCGAGCTGATGTTCGGGCGGTCCGAGCTGACGCGTGCGGAACGGGAGACGATCGCCGTCACGGTCTCGGTCGCGAACCAGTGTCACTATTGAATTAAGCATCACGGGGAGGCTCTCCGTAGGCTGACTCGAAGTGACGTCCTCCTCGCACAACTCGAACGCGATCCCCTCGCCGCGCACGTGTCGCCGCGTGTCGCCGCGCTGATCGACTATGCCGTGACCCTGACCCACACGCCTGATGCGGTGACGTCGCAGGCGATCGAGAATCTTCGAGCCGTCGTTCTCAGCGATGCCGCGATCCATGATGTCGCTGCCGTGACGGCGTACTTCAACTTCGTGAACCGGCTGGCACTCGGGTTAGGCGTCGATCTGGAAAGGGGCTTCGACACCAGACCCCTGCGCTAGATCTGGGGGCTACACCCATGACGGTTATCGTCACACGGTTGATACTCACATCAGTCGATCGAAGTCCTGCTAGTGATCTTTAACGGACTCTGGCCAAGCCGGAGTGGACTTCCGCTTGCTTAACACCGTAACTCGGAGAGATTCGCAAATGGAGCAAAACAAGAGTGAAGTTGTGGTCGTCACCGGCGCGTCCGCCGGCGTCGGCCGCGCAATCGTCAAAGAGTTCGCGAAACGACACGCCCGCGTCGGCCTCATCGCCCGCGGCATCGATGGGCTCGACGGCGCAAGGCGCGATGTGGAAGAGCTCGGCGGAGAGGCGATCGTCCTTCCGCTCGATGTATCGGACGCTGATGCGGTCGAACGCGCGGCGGCGCAAGTCGAGGAGGCGTTCGGCCCGATCGACATCTGGGTCAACAACGCGATGGTGTCGGTCTTCTCGCCGATCAAAGAACTGCACCCCGACGAGATCAAGCGTGTGACCGAGGTGACGTACCTCGGTGTCGTCTACGGAACCATAGCGGCGCTCAAGCGGATGCTTCCGCGCGACCGCGGCGTCATCGTTCAGATCGGATCCGCTCTCGCCTATCGAGGGATTCCGCTGCAAGCCGCGTACTGCGGCGCCAAACATGCGATTCAGGGCTTCAACGATTCCTTGTACGCGGAGCTTCTTCACGACAAGAGCAGCGTGCGCCTGACGATGGTGAATCTGCCGGCGATCAACACTCCGCAGTTCAACTGGGTCAAGAGCCGCCTGCCACGGCGCGCGGCGCCTGTGGGCGACATCTACCAGCCAGAGATCCCGGCGCGTGCTGTCGTATGGGCTGTAGACAACGACCGCCGCGAAGTGAATGTCGCCTGGAACACGACCAAGGCGATCGTCGGAAACGCGTTCTTCCCCGGATATGGCGACGTCTACCTTGCCGACCACGGCTACGAACAGATGACCGACGAGCCCGAGGATCCGGACCGGCCTCACAACCTCTGGCAGCCGCTGCCCGGCGATCATGGTGCGCACGGCCGATTCGATGACAAAGCGAAGAGCTATGACTGGTACACCGACGCGAATCTGCATCGCACGCAGGTCGGTTCCCTCGCGGCGATTCTCATCGGCGCTCTCGTCGGCGGGTTGAAGAGAGCATCCAACGGAAACAAGCGGAAGAAGAGCCAGACCGCGGAGAAGAAGGCTGCGAAGCTGAGCGAGACGCTGCGTGAGGGCGATTCGAAGTACCTGAAGAACCGTCGCTCCGTCGTCGCTCTCTCGACGGTGGCCTCAGCATCGATGGCGCTGATCGCGCTCTATCAAATGGGCATCATCAGGCACATCCCCGAACCGCCACTGCCGATGATGGACGCGGACAAGGTCGACGCTTCGGCCGAAGCGTATGAGAAGTTCCAGATGCCCGATGCCATCCTCGGGCTTGGCAGTTATGCGGCGACGATGTCGCTCGCGGCGATCGGCGGGACGGACCGCCATCGCACCATGCCGTGGATTCCGGTGGTGCTGGCCGCGAAGGTGGCGTTCGACGTCGCCAATGCCGCGAAGCTATCGGTTGACCAATGGACGAAGCACAAGGCGTTCTGTTTCTGGTGCCTGGTCGCGGCGGGAGCAACATTCGCGACCGCGCCCTTCGTTGTCGAGGAATTTCGAGCGGCATGGCGCGCCATGGAGGGAAAGCAGTCGTGACCCGGCGCCGGTCCGCTGCGGGGCCGAAGCCAGGTGCAGTCGTGGCCGCCGCGTCCAGCCGGCACGATGCTCCAGCGGGAGCGTCGCGTCCGGGCAGTGAAGCGGCTCCGGTTACCAGCGCCTACCTTCCCCTCCGCGACTACGCGCTGATCGGCGACTGCCATGGCGCCGCGCTCGTGTCACGGTCGGGCAGCATCGATTGGTGCACCTTCGGAAGGTTTGATTCGGCCCCGGTCTTCTGCCGCATTCTCGACGCGAACCGTGGCGGATCGTTCTCCGTAGAGCCGACCGTCAGTTTCACTTCGGAACCGCTGTATGTCGCCGGGACCAATATTCTGGAAACGACTTTCCGCACGGCAGACGGATCGGTTCGGCTCATTGATTTCATGCCCGTCGGGCGGCGTGAAGGGGCCGGTCTGCATGACTACGTCACGCTGGAAGCGCCTGCTGCAGTGGTCCGCATCATCGAGGGTGTCGAGGGCCGAGTGCCGCTCCGTATCCGGTTCGATCCGACCAGCGACTACGGCGCGCATCGTCCCACGCTGGCGACGATGGAGAGCGGCGTGACCTCCTCTGATGGAACGCAGCTGCGCGCGGCGATGAACTTTCGCGTCGAGGGCATCAGCGGTGCCATCTGCGACTTGGAAGTCGCAGCCGGCGATCGTCATGAACTGGTCCTTCACGCCGCGATGACGCGAGCTCCGGACCTGTCCGCCGCGGAACTGCTTCGCATCACCCGTTCTTTCTGGGAAGAGTGGTCCGCCTACAGCCGCTATTCAGGCGAACAGCGGGAAGCCGTCGTGCGAAGCGCACTGGCCCTGAAGCTGATGACCTACGCGCCGAGTGGAGCTCTCGTTGCTGCGCCCACCACGTCGCTGCCGGAGGCAATCGGCAGTGAACGCAACTGGGATTACCGCTACTGCTGGCTTCGTGATTCGACGCTCACGCTCTATGCACTGTCGGTGCTCGGTTACAGCGGTGAAGCGAAGCGGTTTCACGACTATCTCCTGACCGCGTGCCATTCGTCATATCCGAGGCTGCAGATCATGTACGGCATCGATGCCGAACCGGAACTGCCGGAGCGGACGCTCGAGTATCTCGAGGGATATGAGCGAAGCCGGCCGGTGCGCATTGGGAACGCAGCTCACGATCAGAAACAGCACGATGTCGTCGGCGAGGTAGTGGGCTGGGCACACCTCTACGAGGCCCTCGGCGGACGGCTGGGAAAGAACACCAAGGGCTTTGTCGTAGAGCTTGCCAATCGCGTTCTCGACGAATGGCAAGAGCCAGACAGCGGATTGTGGGAGTCACGGGCCGAGCCAAAACGCTACGTCTACTCGAGCGTGATGTCGTGGGTAGCGCTCGATCGGGCAGCCAGGCTCGTCGGATCACGGAGTCAGAAGCGGCAATGGAAGGATGCTGCTGACGAGATCGTCAAAGTAGTCCTGTCGGAGGGAGTCGACGGAGGCGGCAGCCTCGTCGCGGCGCTCGGCGAAACGGACATCGACGCGGCACTCCTGCGTGTTCCTTTCACGGGATTCCCACTCGAGCAGCCGACCATCGAAGCAACCGTCGAGCGTGTCCGGAACGAGCTCGCCGAGGGTCCGTTCGTAAACCGCTACGCTGCTGACGACCGTTTGAAAGGTCGCGAAGGCGCCTTCCTCCTCTGCAGCTTCTGGCTGGTCGACGCGCTGCTATGGCTCGGAAGGACCGTCGAAGCGCGTCGGAATTTCGAGCAGCTCCTCGATGCGGCGAACGAAGTCGGCCTTTACTCGGAGGAGATTGACTCGGCGACGAACGCGCTACTCGGAAACTTCCCGCAGGCGTTCACACATCTCGCATTGATTCACACCGCCACACTCTTCGAGCTGGCTGGCGATGACCCTGATGCCATCCGCGCGACCGATGCGCGACTGGCGAAGAAGCTGGTCGGCGCAACTGCAGGACCGTTTGCCGCGTGGAGAGCCTTCCGGCAGTCAGGACGCCTGGGACGGTTCCGCTCTTCCAGAGATTCGATGATGCCGCGGAAGGCGCGATGAGGGATCGCTCGCGCAATCAGTGACCTCGTTGAGGAGGCCGGCTGTATCGCCCACCCCAGCCAGTCCAGATTTCCGGTTCGTCATTGGCTTCCCTCGCGGTCGCGGTTGTAATCTGAGGGAGCGATGAAGAGAGTGCTCGTTGTGTTGCTGGTGATCGTCGTTGGTGTCGCGCTGATCGCCTGGGTCATCTCGTGGTTCCGTGCTCCAGAGGCGGTCGCCGCATCGGCGGCCCGGCCGTGGCCGGGCGAGATGGGGAGCCTCGATTCGGTCACGGCCCGGTTTCCTCCCCACGAGGCGAACGCGGCCTCCGGGAAACTGACGGCACTCGCCAGCGCGTTGCCCAGGGACGAAGCCGTCAACGAGTTCGTGGCCCGCGAGGCCGTGCGGGGCGAGCTGACTATCGGCGACGCGCCGCCGCTCCCCGACGTCTCCTCGATCAGCGAGCTGCTGCTGGGCGAGCCGGTCGTCTGGGAACGCCACGGCGGAATCGGCGGTGACGACCGCACGCAGACGAGGCGCGCGCTGCAGATGACGATGGCGAGAGCGCTCGTCGCGAACGCCCTGGCGAAAGCGCGGTCGAACGATCCGGCGGCGTGGGAAGACCTGCACGCCGTCTGGAAGCTCGCGCTTTCACTGGAGGGGCATCCGCAGATGATGGTCCAGACGGCGGCGCTGTCGATGGTCCGAATGATCAACGCCGTTGCCTGGAAAATGCCGCTCCCCGTTCCCGAGTGGTTCGGCGACCTGCAGGAGCGCGACAGCATGTCGGCGCTGCTGGAAGCGTTTCAACATCAGTCGGCGGCGTACTGGGAAGACGGCGCGAGCATGTTTCCGACGAAATGGCTCGCCGATTCGGTCGAGCACGATCGCAGGATCGCCGAGGAGGTGTTCCGCGCCAGGGGGTGCGAGGTGAACGTGCCGATGAACAAGCTGGGGACGGACCTGAGATCCGTCTGGGATCGCGCGCTCCGCTACCGCGCCGAGCGGGAGGCGACGGCGAACGCGCTGCGCGTGCGGGAAGGAAAGCCAATCGACGCGGGCTCGCGCTGCACCAACGGCGCCTGGACGTTCGACGGAACGACGCTGCGGTTCAGCCGCGACATCGAGACGGCCCCGCCGGACAGGCCGATGCCGCTGGTGCTGCGGGTCGAGCCGTAGGTGCCAGTTCCGAGTTCCCAGTTCCGAGTTTCGAGTTCCCAGTCCCCAGTTCCCAGTTTCGAGTTTCGAGTTCCCAGTTCCCAGTTCCCAGTTCCGAGTTTTTCTTGCAGGTTGCCCGGGCCATCTGGAAAATCACTAGCTATTACTTTTTCCACTTCTCTGGTAACCAGCAACGGGCATCCGGCATCCGGCATCCGGCATCCGGCACTGGGAACTCGGAACTGGGAACTCCAACTAACGATGCACTCCAAAACATTCATCGCCTTACTTCGCGGCGTCAACGTGGGCGGACACAATCGCGTGCCGATGTCCGAGCTGCGCGCCTCATGCGAGAAGCTTGGATTGGCCGGTGTGCAGACCTACATTCAAAGCGGCAACCTTCTCCTGAAGTCCGATTGGGGCGCCCTCCGCCTGGAAGAATCGATCGAACGGCTGATCGAGCGGACCTTCGCGCTCTCGATTCCGGTGATCGTCCGCTCCGCCGCGGACTGGACGACGGCGCTGCGGGGCAATCCGTTCCCCGAGGCGTCGCGCGAAGAGCCGAACGCCGTGATGCTCGGGCTCTCGAAGACGACCCCGAAACAAGACGCAGCGAACGAGCTCGCGGCACGCGCCCTCGCCGGGGAGCGCGTGAAGCGCGTCGGCGACGCCATCTGGATTCACTTCGCGACTGGATTCGGGAGATCAAAGCTCACCCCACAGTTCCTCGACAAGGCCCTCGGGTCGCCCGTGACGCTGCGCAACTGGCGCACCGTGCTCAAGCTCGATGAGCTGGCGAAGGGGATGACACCGCGGGGAGGGCGGGCCCCCTTCTCCCCGTCCGGATCGTTCATCTGAATGAAATCGCATTCGGGGAGAAGGGTCGGGGATGAGGGGCAACGATGTGCCGCCCGCCTTCGCGGGCTCGATTTTTCGCACGGCCTCTCGGACCGGGGGCTCACGCCCCCGGCTGTCACATCTGACGCCCGCCTTCGCGG
>DATKCA010000182.1:0-9056 GCA_035544675.1 Thermoanaerobaculia bacterium
CTCCAGCGACCGGTTCTCCGTTCCGGGATAGTCGGCGATCGAGTCGATGGTGACGACGATGACCTCCGCGCCACTCTTCTGCTCGACGCCGAGGAGCCATTGCTCGATCCGCTCCTGCTCGGCGGGGCTGAGGACCCGGGCCTGGTCCGTGACGTATCCGGCGTCCGGTCTCGGATAAGGGGCGTAATCCTGCCCCTGCGCGGACGCCGCGACGAGCAGCAGGAGGATCAGAGCCTTACTCGAAAATGATCGCATTCGAGTGTGCGCCCTCCCTGCTTCCGTTGGACGGAAAGAGCCGCGACAGCTCTTCCCCGAGGAGCCGGATCCCGAGCGACAGGGCATCCGCCATCCGTCCTTCGCGCAGCTCGGCGATCATGGCGTCGCGAACGTCGTCCCAGAAGTGCTCGCTCGTTCTCGAGCTGATCCCTTCGTCGCCGTAGATCAGCAGCTCGTGGCTTTTCGGATCGACGACGACCAGAACGGCGTTCCTGTCGGGCGTCGCGCTCAGGCCGTGCTGCTCGAAGAGCTTCCGCGCCTTTCGCCGGATGCCCAGCCAGCTCGGCCTGGCGACCGCGATCCGCAACTCGGCGGTGGTCAGCCGCTCCACGGCGCCGATCTTCGCCTCCAGCCTGTCGATCTGCTCAGGGGACAGGAGAATGGCCATCCGGTTTCATTCTCGCCCACGAGACAATGGAGCGCAACGGAGGGCTCGGTGCTGGGCGCGATCATCGGCGACATCGTCGGCTCGGTCCATGAGGGTAGGGGAACGAAGAGCAAGGACTTTCCGCTCCTCGTTCCGCAGTCGACGTTCACGGACGACTCGGTGCTGACGGTGGCCGTCGCCGACTGGCTGCTCACCGGGCGCGATCTGGTCGATCTCCTTCACGACTACTACGGCGCCCATCCGCGGCGCGGGTATGGCGGCATGTTCCAGGAGTGGGCCGGGTCCCGGCGGCGCGAGCCGTACAACAGCTTCGGCAACGGCTCGGCCATGCGCGTCAGTCCGGTCGGGTTCGCGTTCGATTCCATCGAGGAAGTGCTGGAATGGGCGGGGCGCAGCGCCGCCGTCACGCACGATCATCCCGAGGGGATTCGCGGTGCGCAGGCGATCGCCGCCGCTGTGTTCTACGCGCGCACGATCCGCGACAGAGACGAGATTGCCGCGCTTCTCGAATCGCGTTTCGGCTACGACCTCCGGACGCCGCTCGACGACATCCGCCCCTCGTACCGATTCGACGTGACCTGTCAGGGCTCCGTGCCGCAGGCGATTCGCGCGTTTCTCGAATCGACCGGCTACGAGGACGCCATCCGCAACGCCATCTCCCTCGGCGGCGACGCCGACACGCTCGCCTGCATGGCTGGCGGCATCGCCGAGGCGTACTACGGAGTACCGGAGGAGATTGCGGAGGAGGGTCTCGCCAGGTTGACGCCGGATCTGACCGAGGTCGCGAGGCGTTTCCGCTGCAGAGCTGGAACCGCGGGGCCCTGAACGTGACCGCGCGGCAGGGCCGCTACGGCGACTACTGCAGCTTCACCATCGCCGCGGTCGATCATCAGACGTACGGAGCGAAGTGGCTGGCCGACCTCGAAGCCTCCTACCGATGGGCCGATTACACCTTCGCCCTCGGCGCGGAGAATCTTTTCGACGTCTTCCCCGACGAGAACATCCCGAACTCGGCGCAGGGATTCAACGGCATCTTCCGGTACCCGAGTCATTCCCCGTTCGGCATGAACGGGACGTTCGTCTACACACGGGTTTCGTACACGTTCTGAAGAAACGACAAAGGGGGCGGCATCAGAATCCTTCCAGCATCCAGATGTCGCCCCCTTCCGGCCGCAGCCGGTCGAACACGACCCACCGGCCGTCAGGCGACCACGACGGGTAATCGATCCGCACCTCGGGGTCGTCGAACTCGAAGATGAACTGCTGCGCGCCGTCGGTCACGCTGGCGACCCACATCTTCTGATGGTTGGCCACGTCGAGGATCCGCGAGCGATCCGGCGACCAGCAGTGATGACCTCCCCCTCGCTGGATCGGGAGAGCCTGCTCGTCGCCGCCCTCGGCCGGGGTCGTGACGAGCCGCGGCGGCGTGAAGGCGTATGAGACATACGACAGCGTCTTGCCGTCCGGTGACCAGCGGACGTAGTGCACGCCAGCGCCGTTGCGGCTCACCTGCCGCGCGCTGCCGCCGTCGGCATTCATGACCCAGACTTCGAGCCGCCCGGTGGCGTCGGACAGATAGGCGATCTTCGTTCCATCCGGCGAGTAGAAGGCGTGCGTTTCGGTGGCGGCGTCGCGGGTCAGCTGGCGGAGCCCGCCGGTGCGGATGTCGACGTCCCAGATGTCGATCGACTCTCCGCGGCGGGAGAAGAAGACGAGCTTCGTCGCGTCGGGCGACCAGTCCGGCTGGTAATCGTCTCCGGCACCTTCCGTGATCTGGCGGTCGCTGCCGTCGGCGAACCGATGGATCCAGAGATTCATGTCGCCGCCGCGATCCGAATTGAACGCGATGGCGGAGGCGTCGGGCGCCCATGAGGCGCGGCTTTCCTCTCTCGTGGTCGCCACCACCTCGACGGCCGGGCCGGTGACGACGCCCTCCGGCGTCAGCGGAACGCGCCACAGATCGGCGTTCTGCCGCAGCGTGGCAAACGCAAGCCGCCGCCCGTCGGCGGAGATGGCGAGATCGAGATCCTGACCGGCGCCGGTGGTGACCTGTTCGGCCTGCGGAGAAAACGATCCATCCTGCGCCACGCGCACGCGCCAGACGTTGATCCCGCCGCCTCGATACGATGAAAAGTAGATCGCCCGTCCATCGGGCGACCATACCGGGCTGATGTCGATGATGCGATCGTTCGTCAGCGAGCGGAGGGTTTTCGTTTCCAGATCGACGACGCGGATGTCGTACTGTGTCCGTTCGATGTTCTGAAAGACGAGCCGGCGTCCGTCCGGCGACCAGCGCGGCCGGACGTGCTCGACGGCCTCCGTCCGGTCGGACGTCACCTGCTGCGGATTGTGGCCGTTGCGATCGGCGATCCAGAGCCGGTGACTGCCGCTCCATGGTGCGGAGAATGCGATGCGCGAGCCGTCGGGCGACCAGGCCGGATCGAAGGCGTTCCGCAGCAGGAGCTGCTCGGCGCCGCTGCCGGCGTCGATCGACCAAATGTCGCCGTAGTCGTATTCCGAGTGGATATCGGCTTGCCCGACCCGCCCCGGACGGTTCGAGCGGACGAAGACGACTGTTTTCCCGTCCGGCGACCACGATGGATAGATGTCGTCGGCGTCGCCGCGGGTGAGCTGGCGCTCAGTCGCGTTGGCGAGCGAGCGAATGAAGAGCTTGCGCACCGGGCCCGCCTCACGTGCGAACACGAGGTCCGTGCCGCCCGGTCCCCAGGAGGGGAACTGCTCGATCGCTTTGGCGAAGGTAATCTGCGTCAGCACCTTGGAGGAAGGGGGCGCGTTCGCCTCGCCCCGGCGCGTCGCCGCGAACCAGGCCGCGGCTGCCGCCGCGGCGATGAGCAGGACCAGCCCGAGGAACTTTGCCATTCTGGCGAGCGAGCGGGGAGGCCGGGCCGCGTAGCGGCGCAGATGCATCGCCAGATCGGCCGCCGACTGGCAGCGGTTTTCTCGTTCTTTGACGAGGCACTCCTGAACCAGCGCATTCATCTCTTCCGGCAGACCGCGCAGATCGGGCGGGTCGTCGCGAAGGATCGCGGTTGTCGTGTCGGAAGCAGTAGGGCGCGCGAACAGCGGCCTGCCCACGATCATCTCGTGCAGGATGCAGCCGGCCGCGAAGAGGTCGGCTCGAGCGTCCACCGCCTCGCCCCGCAATTGTTCCGGCGCCATGTAGGCGAGCGTTCCCATGACCGTGCCGGATGCGGTCTTCACCTCCGTCTCCTCGCCGGGGGCCGGGGACGTCGCCTTGGCCAGACCGAAGTCGAGAATCTTCACGCGACCGTCGCGCGTGATCATGATGTTCTCGGGCTTCAGATCGCGGTGAACGATCCCTTTACCGTGGGCGGCGGCCAGCCCGTCGCAGATCTGCGCCGCGATGCCGGCGGCATGGCGCCACCGCATCGGACCGGGCGCGATCCGTTGTCGCAACGTCTCGCCTTCCAGCAGTTCCGTGACCAGGTAGTTGACGCCGGCATCTCTTCCGAAGCGGTGTACCTGAAGAATGTTGGGATGCGACAGTGAAGCGACGGCGCGCGCTTCCCCTTCGAACCGCGCCACCGACTGCGCATCAGCCTGAGGAACGATCTTGATGGCAACCTCGCGACCCAGCTGCGTGTCGAGGGCGCGATAGACCTCCCCCATGCCGCCGGCGCCCAGCGGCGCCATGATCTCGTAGTCACCGAGGCGGGAGCCTGGATGGAGCGGCATGTCTGGTGAGGGAACGATGATAGCCGACGCGGTCGCTCTGGCGAAGTCCTGGCTCGACGCGCACCGCGCGTACGATCACGCCTCGAGCAGGCCCCGCCAGTTACGCGCCAGCGTGAGCGGCGCGACGGCGGGCGCCCTTTCGACCGTCACGAGAATCCGCCCGTCGGGCGCGAGATTTGTAGGGCCGGTGTGCCGAGGCCGAGATGCGCATCGTGGCCGGGAGAATGACACGCGGCATGCCAGCGTGGACTCCCACCTCTCGTGACCTGATGCTCGCTGGCAGAGCGCGCACGACCTTGGCCGCATCTGCGCGCTCTTCGACACGTCAGGCCGTGGGGCTTGGCGAGAACAGGTGCAGCGCCTCCTACGCGATCGTCTCCCAGCCTCGCCAGGCGTGAAGAAGTCGAATCGGCGCGCGGCGGATGAACCGGCCCGTGCTGCTAGCCGGCATTCGGGCGGACGAACTCGACGCCACGTGCGGACAGGGCATCGGGATAGACGTCGCTCTCGACGAGATGGCGCGTTCCCGTCAGCCCCAGCTTCCTGAACCCTCGTTCCACACACTCTTCCGCCATCACCTCGGCGATATGCAGCCATGGAACCGGGAGGCGGTCGGCGATGAATGGAGGCGCCTGATGAATGGTGTTGTCGGGACAGATCACAAAGTCAGCACCGATCGAGGCGAGTTTCGTGGCCGATGACAGCATCAGTTCGCCGTCGGCACGCCAGTCGTCGGCATCGATCGGCTTCATGTACGCCGCGAGCGAGCGCGCGTGGAGCGACACTTCCGGATCATAGCCTCATCTCGTATGAGCGTGAGACCTACTTCACCGCCGCACGTGCGAGCCAATCTCGAATGATCCTGTTGTACTTCGCCGGCTGTTCCAGGTTCACGAAGTGACCAGCGTTCTTGACCGTGACCAGGCGTGCGCCCGGAATCGAGTTAGCGATGAACTCCGCCTCTTTCTTCAACGCAGGCATTTCTCCATCTCCGACGACAATCAAGGTCGGCACTCTGAGTTCGGCCAGGCGCGAAGCAGGCGGCGGATCGAGCGGCTTGGAGCGAGGTGCGTTCGGCCGGCTGACTGGCCACGTGTTCTGCTGCAGGATCATTGCGTTCAGACGCTGGCGCACTCGCGGCATCATGCTCGCCACCCGGAAGGGGGCGAACGCCCACATGCGATCGTGGGTCAGCTGAAGATTTTCGGCGGCCGCTGCGGCCGCGACACCTCGACTGCCCTCTGTGAACTCCTTGCCGACGTCGTAGCCAGCAAGAGGCGAGGCACCGACAACCAGGCTGAGGACCGTGTGCGGGTGCGTAAGCGCGAAGTCGAGCGCAACCTGCCCTCCCGCAGACAATCCGATGAGGTGCGCCCTCTCGATCCCTAGACCCTCGAGCAGCGCCGCGAGATCTTCGTAATGCGCGAACGCTGAATCTCCCAGCGCAGAACGCCCCGCTCCTCGCCTGTCGTACCGCACCACTCGGTAGTTGCGAGTCAGTAATGAGAATTGATCATCCCACTGTTGAGAGTGTAGCCACCCGCCGTGAAGCAGAATGACAGCCGGCCCGTCGCCAGCGACCTCGTAATAGAGCTTTGTAGCGTTTACGGGAAACAAGCCGAAAGTCTGCCGCGGCTCTTCGGCTTGCAACGAAGCCTGTACAAGAAGCATCGCCCACAGAACCGCCGCCCGGTGCCGATTCAGTCTGGCTTTCATGAAGACCTCCGGTCGTTCAAGTTTACGCTTCTCGAGGCAGCTCGGCTGCCAGGCCGAAGCCGTACGGCGCCAGCTGTTGCTTGAAGGCGTTTCCGCTATTCTCATCGCACGCCATGAGACTCGAGTCGGGCTCGCAACTTGGACCGTATGAGATCGTCGGCCCGCTGGGCGCCGGCGGCATGGGCGAGGTGTATCGAGCCCGCGATACGCGGCTCGGGCGGGAGGTCGCGGTCAAAGTCCTTCCGCACGAACTGCTGCGCGACCGCGACCGGCTGGCAAGGTTCGAGCGCGAAGCGCGCAGCGCGTCGGCCCTCAATCACCGCAACATCGTCACGATTCACGACTTCTCATCGACCGGCGGCGAATCGTGGCTGGTGATGGAGCTTGTGCGCGGCGAGTCGCTGCGATCGCTGCTGGCCCGTGGTCCGCTGCCGTTGAAGAAGGCGATGGACATCGCGACCGGCGTTGCGGCCGGACTGGCCGCGGCGCATGCGGCCGGAATCGTCCATCGCGATCTGAAGCCGGAGAACATCATGATCGCCGCCGACGGCACACCGAAGATCCTCGACTTCGGACTGGTGAAGGGGCCGCTCGTCAGCGCGACCGATTCGCCGACCGAGTTGCAGGTGAGCCGCAACGGGCTGGTCATGGGAACGGCAAGCTACATGTCGCCGGAACAGGCCCGCGGAGAAGAAGTCGACTTTCGCAGCGACCAGTTCGCGTTCGGCCTGATCCTCTACGAGATGATCGCGGGACGGCATCCGTTCTCCCGCTCATCGCCGGTCGAGACGCTGGCCGCGATCATCAAGGACGACCCTGCTCCGTTGCCTGACGGCGTACCCGAATCGGTCGTCTGGATCATCGAGCGCTGTCTCGCCCGCGAGCGAGGGGAGCGCTACGGGTCGACGAGCGACCTCGCTCACGATCTGCGGCGCGCCATCTCCGCTCCTGCACGAACGCCGGTGACACGCAGCGCGGCAGTCCGGCGCTCCTGGTGGCTCGCTCTCGTTCCGCTGCTCTTCGTGCCGCTGCTCTTCTGGCCGCGGCCGAGCGCGCCGATGCCGCCGCCGATCCGCAGCGACATCGTCGTTCCCGAGCTCTCCGAAGTGTTGCTCAACGAAACGTCGTTGCCCGTCATCGTTTCGCCCGACGGCCGTTGCCTGCTCATCGAAGGCACGGCTCGAGGCGGGCTGCATGGCATCTGGATCCGTGACCTTCGGGATGGAACGACGCGGCTTCTGATCGAGAAAGGGATGGCACCCGCCTGGTCGAGCGATGGAAAAGCGATTGCCTTCTACGCCGAGGGGAAGCTGAAGACGATTCCGGTGGCAGGCGGTCCGGCCGACGTGATCTGCGATGCCCGTGCCGAGGGTGTTCCGGCGTGGCACGGCGACACGATCGTGTTCGGCCAGTACTCGGCGCAGAAACGCGGCTTGTATCGCGTCAGCGCACGCGGCGGCAACCCCGAGCTCTTGATCCCGGCCGAGAGACCGAACGAAGGGTTTTCTCCTCCGTGGTGGCCGCAGTTCGTCGACGAGGGGCGCAAGCTTCTGTACCTCCGCTTCGGGTACCAGCGCAGCCTCGGCTCGGTCAACCACGCCGTGATGCTATCGAACGCGGATGGCAGCGAGGAGAAACTCGTCGCGCGTTTCGGCTCACGCGCACACCTGGTCGACGATCACCTGCTGTTCGTTCGCGATGGGACTCTCCTCGCGCAGCGATTCGATGTGCGCCGTGGTCAGCTTCACGGCGAGCCCAGACGGCTGCTGGACGGTCTTCATTACTTTCGATCGACCGGCAACGCCGCGTTCAGCGCATCGAACGACGGCCTGCTGGTCTGGAGATCGGCGCGCAGGCCGTCGCGTCTCGTCTGGCTCGATCGCAACGGCACGGAGCAGGGAGAGGTCTCCCGCGGGCTGCTGATGAGTGACGGCCGCCTCTCACCTGATGGAAAGAGATACGCGGCCGGTGTGATCGATCCAAAGCTCGGCGTCGCCGACGTCTGGGTCTTCGATCTCGAACGGCAGAGTCCCGAGCGCCGCACGTTCACCGGATTCGATGAAAAGGCACCCGTCTGGTTTCCCGACGGTCGCGTTCTTCTGTCTCATCTCACGCGAGGCCTACCTGATCAACGGCACGCTCCTGCCGCTGCTCCGTTTCATGGCCCACCGCTTCCGCGGCTACCGCGCCGTCAACGATCCCCGCATCAAGGGCGCCATCTCCAAACTGGAGCGCGTCGACTCGCTGGAGTCGCTGATTGCCACGCTGGAGAAGATCAACGTCTTCGCGCTGGCCTCGCTCACCGACGAGAAGCGGGGTCTGAAGCAGCCGTGAGTCTCTCCAGCTCCGCGGGCCAGCCGAGAACGACGGCCAGCCGCCCTTCGCGAGCCCGGTGGCTCGGCCGGAGCATGACGAAGCGCTGCCCGTCCGCGGCCACGTCGTAGTCGGCGGTGTAATCGCTTTCGAACAGGACGTTCGGCCTGCCGATCGAGAGGTGGGGAGTCGTGGTGACGGAGGCGGAGAGCATCTGCCGGCCGTTCGTGTAGAAGATCTCGTCGCCGCGAGGCGACCAGCGCGGCCGGATTCCACCCCCTTCCGAGACTGTCCATTTCCTCCCCGAGGGAGGGAACTGCTGGATGTAGATCTCGGCGCGGCCGCCTCTCTCGCTCGACTGATAGACGATCCACTTCCCATCGGGTGAGAAGTCGGGATGGTACTCATTGGCCGGACCGGCCACCAGCGGCTTCCGGTCCTCGTTCACCGTGTCGACCTGCCAGATGTCGTAGGAGGTGACGGGATGCTGCTCCTCGGTCAGGAGGATCCGCCCGTCGGGTGAGACCGCGCGCGGGAAGGGCCAGTGCTCGCTGTCGGTGATGCGGCGGGCGCCGCCGGTGCCGTCGCTGTTCATCGCGTAGACGTTGTAGGGGCCGGCGCGGTTGCTCGAAAAGTAAATTCTCCT
>DATKCA010000183.1:0-14401 GCA_035544675.1 Thermoanaerobaculia bacterium
TTCATCCTTCATCCTTCATCCTTCATCCTTCATCCTTCATCCTTCATCCTTCATCCTTCATCCTTCATCCTTCATCCTTCATCCTTCATCCTTCATCCTTCATCCTTCATCCAGCCCGCTGCTATGCTCCCCGCCATGCTCGAGGACTTCCTCCAGCCGCTTTACCAGGATGTCGACGGCGTGTCCCGTTTCCCTGATGCGCAGCGCGTGGCCCTGATCGCGCGCGCCATTCACACGCCTCGATCCGAGGAAGAGCGGCGCCACTTCGAGCTCCTCCTGCTGTTCCATCCTCTCGGCAAATGGCTCGAGAAAGTGGGCAATGTCTCGCGCGTGACGCTGACCTTTCCGGACGTCTCCGACGCGGATCTGCGCGGCGTCGCGCAGTCGATCCGGCGGCTGGAGGGGCCGGTCACGCCGGCCGAGCGTGCCGTCGCGGCGGCCATCCTCATCGACAACTCCGGCGTGCGCGGTCTCGGCCAGCGGTTTGCCGCGGCGCGGCGCGAAGGGCAGTCGATCACCGACGTGGTCCGCGAAGCCGTCGCCGACGCGTGGATTCCCGAGTGGGTGCCGGAGGCCGCGCGGGAGTGGCTGGGGCGGCGGTACGAGTCCCGGCGCCGCTTCTGCGCGGCGGTGCTGGAAGAGCTCGCGCTCGGCGATCAGGTCCGGACCACGCCGGCGCGCGTGTAGACCTTCGACTCGACGAACAGCTCGACCAGGGCCGGGTCGAGGAGGCCGTCGTTCACTTCCATGCGCAGGATGTCGATGGCCCGATCGGTCGACACCGCGCGCTTGTACGGGCGGTCGTTCGCCGTCAGCGCGTCGTAGATGTCGGAGACGGTCATCATCCGCGACTGCAGCGGGATGCCGTCGGCGCTGAGCTTGCGCGGGTACCCGCGCCCGTTGAGCTTCTCGTGATGCGCGTAGGCGATGTCGGGAACCGCCACGAGATCCTTCGTCCAGGGGATCTTCTGGAGGAAGTTGAACGTGTGCGTGACGTGGCTCTCGATCTCGCCGCGCTCGTGCGCATCGAGGTTCCCCTTGCGGATGGACAGGATCTTCGCCTCGCCCTGGTTCAGCAGCAGCCGCTTGTCGCCGCGGATGTCGTCGAACTCGCGCCGGGCCAGCTGCTGCAGGTAGTTGAACTCCCCTTCCGGCAGCACCGTCGGCTCGTTCGACTGCGACACGAACGCGAAGTCGGTCTGCAGCCGCAGCAGCTCCTCCTGCACTTCCTTGTCCGTCCGGCTCGCGAACTCGCCGTAGCCCTCCCGGCCGTATTTCGTCAGGTACTCGAGCCTGCGCTTGTTCCCCTCGTTCTCGACCGACTTCATGACGTAGTCGAACCGGGCCCGGATGGTCTCGAGCTGCAGGGGGTAGAGCTTCTTCTCCTTCACCAGGATCTGCTCGCGAACGCCGACCTTGCCGAAGTCGTGCAGCAGCGATGCGTAGCGGATCTCCCTCACCTGGTCACTGCTGAAACGCACCTCGCGGTACTTGCCGAAGTCGACGCGGTCGATCACCTGGGCCAGCTCCACGGTCAGGTCAGCCACGCGGAAGGAGTGACCGGACGTGGTCGGGTCGCGCTGCTCGATCGCTGTGACCGCCGCGGTGACGAACCCCTCGAAGAGGCGCTCGATCGACTCGTACAGCAGGTTGTTCTCGACCGCCACCGCGGCCTGCCCGGAGAGCGAGCGCATCAGCTCGACCGTCTCCTGATCGAACGGGATCACTTCGTCCGGCACGGTTGCGGCGGTGAGCTTGGCGGGCGCGCCGACTCGCTTGCGGTTGATGAGCTGCAAAACGCCGATCGTGTCGCCGCCGTGATTCGTCATCGGAAAGACCAGCAGCGACTTCGTCAGGTAGTTGTTCGTCTCGTCGAACGAGCGGTTGATCGTGTATTCGGCGTCCGGAGGCAGGTTGTACGCGTCGTCGATGACCAGCGTCTCGCCGGTCATGGCCACGTAGCCGGCCAGGCTGTTCCGCGTGATCGGCAGGACCTTTTCCTCGAAGTCGACGTCGATCGAGTCGTTCTGCGCCAGCTTCCACCGCAGAAACCGGCCGCTCCCTTCGTCATCGAGCAGGTAGAGCGATCCGGCGTCCGCGCGCGAGAGCTCCAGCGCCTTGCTCAGGATCATCGTCAGCAGCGCGGCGTGGTTCCGTTCCGTGGACAGCGCAATGCCGACTTCGCTCATTTCGCGCAGCTCCCGCGTCCGGTCGGCCAGCTGCCGCTCCAGCTGATCGGCGCGCATCTTCTGATACAGGAACTGGTACGCCCGCTTGACTCCGCTCAGCAGCACTGCCGGCGAGGGGTCCTCCGGCAGATGCAGATAGACGCTGTCTTCCCCGAGCCACCTCGGCTGTTCGGACAGGCCGACGCCGACGATGGCCGTGCGCAAGTCGAACACGAGCCCGCGGCCGTTGCCGCGGATGGCCGGGTCGACCAGGACGACGCGCATCGTCTCCCCGTCCACACCAAGATCCTCGAGGCTCTTCACGGATCGCGGCGCGATCGACTCACGCAGGAGCGCGTCGACGTACCGGCCGATCGGAAAGCTCTCGGAGTGGAGCAGTGTCAGCTGCATCGATGTGTGGGGTTACTCGGGGTCCAACCGGAGCCGCCGGAGCGATCTTCCATGAAGCTCAACACACACATCTCCGCGCCGCTCCCGCGCTCGATTATCGCACTGCCAGGGCCCTGGGCCCTAGTTCCTGGACGTTCAGAAAAACCGACAGCCACGTTCCCCTGACGCCTGAGGCCCCCGAGACCCGAGCCTGCTACCCTTCCCGCCGTCATGCCCAAGGTAACAGTTGCAATACTACTCTGCCTTCTCCTCGGTTGTGGAAAGCTGAACGAGATCACCGCGCCGGACGATGACAGCGGCGGCGGCCCTCCTCCAGATCCGGCGGCGACCTTCACCCGCGTGCAGTCCGAGATCTTCACGCCGTCGTGTGCGGTCCTCGGATGTCACGACACGATCGGCCGGCAGTCGGATCTCATCCTCTCCACCGGCCGCTCCTACAGCGAGATCGTGAACCGCCCCAGCGTGCAGATGCCCAGTCTCCGCCGCGTGCAGCCGAACGATCCGAACAACTCCTATCTCTATCGCAAGCTGACCGGGGTCGGCATCGTCGACGAGCGGATGCCCCAGTTCGGCCCACCCCTGCCTGCCGACAAGCTCGCCCTCGTGCGAGACTGGATTCGCCGAGGAGCGCCGAATGATTAGGTCCTGGGTGATGCTCGTGGCCCTGGCCGGATCGACGGCCTTCGCGCAGGATCGCGTGACGCCGGTGCCGCCGATTCCGCTCGGCGACACGCTGCTCACGCTGCCGACTTCCCACATCCCCGCGGCCGGGACCTGGGAAACGAAGTTCTCCCACCGCTTCAACCAGTCCATCGACGAGGGCGAGGCATTCCGCTCCTTCTTCGGCCTCGACAGCGGCGCGAACGTCGGCATCGGGCTCTCCTTTACGCCGGTCAGCAGGTTTCAGCTCTCGATCCTGCGCAGCAACGTGCTCGACACGTACGAGCTCGCCGGCAAGTACGTCCTGTTCCAGCAGGCGCGGGCGATCCCTTTCTCCGCTGCGTTGCGCGGCGGTGTCGACGTCCGGACCGAAGAGTCGCTCGACGATCGCACGTCGTTCTTCGGCCAGGCCATTCTGTCGCGGCAGTTCGGCCGCCGTGTTGCGCTGTTCGTGCAGCCGACGTTCGTCACGGATGCCGGCCGCGCGGCCGGCGCCGAAACGTCCGTGGCGCTCTTCGAGAGCGTGTTCAACGTGCCGGTCGGAGTGGCATTCGTGATGACGCCACGGCTGAGCCTGATCGCCGAGCTGATCCCTCCCAACCACGACCTCCCCGACGACCTGTCCGCCGACCTGGGATGGGCCGTCGGCGTCAAGAGCGTGGTCGGAGGCCACTATTTCGAAATCCTCCTGACCAACAGCAACGGAACGACCGTCGATCAGTACGCCACCAGCACCTACCAGGGGGTGCCGTTCCGCAGCGGCGATCTGCGGCTGGGGTTCAACATCGAGCGGCGGTTCGGGAAGGCCAGGCTCTAGTCCTTAGGCCTTAGTCCTTAGGCCTTAGTCCTTAGGCCTTAGGGGTTTGGCGTGGTATCCTGACAGGTCTAACACCTGACGCCTGAGGCTTGAAACATGGCCGCTCGTTTGCACAAATAAGACACCAGATGCGATGCCCGGAATGCAATGCTCTCAATGAGGTCACGGCGACCTCCTGCAGCAGTTGCGGACTGCTTTTGTTCCAGGCTTTGCCGAAGCGCCGATCCGAGGATTACGCGGGTCAGAAGCGGCGCTCGGCGGACAAGGAATCGGCGATCTGCAGGTTCTGCGAGGGCGAGATTGCGGCCACCGCCATCCGGTGCATGCACTGTTCGGAGATCGTCAACGACGAGTACTACCGGCAGCGAGCCGCAAAGCTGCGCAGCCGCATCAACTACGCCAGCTGGGTGGCCTATCTCTTCGGCCTCGGCGCGCTTCTGGTGTTCCGGCCGGTCGGCCTGCTGTCCATCGCGGCCGGCCTTCTGCTCTCGATCCTGTACTACGCGATTCCAGTGGAGCCACCGCCTTCGGCGAAACAGAAAAGGCGCTCCTCCCTCTCCACGCTGATTCGCAAGCAGCTCAGGATGGAGCGGGTGTCCATCCCCATCCCTGCGCTTCGCAACAAGAAGCTGGTGTTCGTCGGCACGCCTCTCATCGCGGCGATCGTCGGCTACTCGGCGAACCTCGTTCTTCTGCAGGAGCCGATGAACGAGGTGCTGAAGAACAACGCCGCGTTCCAGGGGATGAAAGTCTCGGCGCACTACCAGTACTGGATCGTTCCGGGCGTGGTCGTGTACGACCTGCGGTCCCTCGGCGTCCGCCAGACGCCCATCGACGTCCACACGGCGTTCCTCGAGTTCGCCAAGGAGCTGAAGGACAAGCGATACAAGCGGGTGGACCTGTCATACAAGGGAACGACGAAGTTCTCGATCGACGGCGGGTCGTTCAACAAGCTCGGCGCGGAGTACGCGAAGCGCAACTTCGACTACGTCCTCTACTCGTTCCCGCAGCTGTTTCAACCGGCGAACGGCTCGACCAAGGTCACCGGCGAGTCCGAGCGCGACGAACTGCTGAACTTCCACCGCCAGTGGTACGGCGACGACCCGATGACGAAGGCCGTCACAAACGGGCTGTAGTCATTCCGAGCGTAGCGAGGAATCCGGGTGGCACGGGTGGTGCGAGATCGCGCCACCCCTCCGCCCGGATCCCTCGCTCACGCTCGGGATGACATCTACAGCAGCCCTTCCCCTTCCAGCAGCCGCACCAGGTCCGCCGATCCGGTGAACTGATACGACCGGATGCCGACGCGGCGCGCGGCGATCACGTTCTCGATCAGATCGTCGACGAACACCGTATCCCCCGCCGTGGCCTCGATGGCCTGAAGTGCGGCGCGGTAGATCTCCGGATCGGGCTTGGCCACACCGAATCGGTACGAGAAGAGGAACTTGTCCGTGGGGCGAAAGAGCGCGGCGTACTTGCGGGGGATCACCTCGGCATGCACCTCGTTCGAGTTCGAGAGGAACGCGATGCGGTACTTCTCACGGACGCGCTCGAGCACGTGTTCGATTCCCGCGATCGGCCCCTCGAAGAAGTCGCTCCATGTCTCGTGAAAGTCGCGGATGCTGCCGCGGTATCCGGCCTTCTCGCACACCGACTCGTAGAAGTCCCAGAACGTGACGGTCCCGCGCTCCATGTCACGGTAGCCGCCCGGCTGCTCGAGGATCTGCAGCAGTTCGTCGCGTGTGGAGGTCGCCTCCCTGCAGACGTTCTCCAGCACGCGCTCGTACGCGAGCTTGATGATCGTGTTGCCGAGGTCGAAGAGGAACCAGGTTGGTGCCACGGCTACATCCTGAACACGCCGAATCGCGGCGGCTCGATCGGTTTGTTGTACGAGATGGACAGGGCCAGGCCGAGGTACGTGCGGGTGGCGGACGGGTCGATGACTCCGTCGTCCCAGAGCCGCGCGGTGCTGTAGTACGGGCTCCCCTCCGTCTCGTATTTCTGCAGGACGGGATCGGCGATGGCGCGCTCCTCCCCGGCTGACATCTGTTTGCCCTCGCGCGCGAGCTGGTCGCGCTTCACGCTCGTCAAAACGCCGGCGGCCTGCTCGCCCCCCATCACGGAGATCCGCGCGTTCGGCCACATCCACAGAAACCGAGGGCTGTAGGCCCGGCCGCACATCCCGTAGTTCCCGGCGCCGAACGAGCCGCCGATGATCACGGTGAGCTTCGGTACCGTGGAGTTCGCGACGGCGTGCACCATCTTCGCGCCGTCCTTGGCGATCCCTCCCCGCTCGTACTGCTTGCCCACCATGAAGCCGGTGATGTTCTGCAGGAACACCAGCGGAATCCGGCGCTGGTTGCACAGCTCGATGAAGTGTGTGGCCTTGAGGGCCGACTCGCTGAACAGGACTCCGTTGTTCGCGAGAATGCCCACCTTGTATCCGAAGATCCGCGCGAAACCCGTCACCAGCGTCGAGCCGTAGCGCTCCTTGAACTCCTGGAACCGCGAGCCGTCCACGATGCGGGCGATGACCTCGTGCACGTCGTACGACTTGCGTCCGTCCGCCGGAATCACACCGTACAGCTCCTTCGGGTCGTAGGCCGGGTCCTCGGGCGCAACACGCGTATCCGGCTCGTGCTTGTCGAGGCCAAGGTTCTCCACGATGTTCCGCACGATCGCCAGCGCATGCTCGTCATCCTCGGCAAAATGATCGGCCACGCCGCTGATGCGCGTGTGCACATCGGCGCCGCCCAGCTCCTCCGCCGTCACCTCCTCCCCCGTGGCGGCGCGGACGAGCGGAGGGCCGCCGAGGAAGATGGTGCCGGTGCCTTTGACGATGACGGCCTCGTCGGACATGGCCGGCACGTAAGCGCCGCCGGCCGTGCACGATCCCAATACCGCGGCGATCTGCGGGATCTCGTTCGCCGACATCACCGCCTGGTTGTAGAAGATCCGGCCGAAGTGCTCGCGGTCGGGAAAGACCTCCGCCTGCAGCGGCAGGAACGCCCCGCCGGAGTCGACCAGGTAGATGCACGGGAGATGGTTCTGCAGCGCCACTTCCTGGGCGCGCAGATGCTTCTTCACGGTCATCGGAAAGTAGGTGCCGCCTTTGACTGTCGCGTCGTTCGCGATGATCAGGCACTCCCGCCCCTGGATGCGGCCCACTCCGGTGATGATCCCTGCCGCCGGCGCCGCGTCGTCGTACATCCCGTTCGCCGCGAGCGGCGACAACTCCAGCAGCGGCGTGCCGGGATCGAGCAGCGCGGCGATCCGCTCCCGCGGCGGCATCTTCCCCTGCTCGGCATGGCGGGCCAGGCTCTTCTCGCCGCCGCCCTGCCGCGCCGTCTCGACGCGCTGCGTCAATTCGTCAACGAGGCCCCTCAGCCGCTCGCTGTTCCGCTTGAAATCGTCCGTGGAGGTGTCGAGGTGCGATTCGAGCTGTTCCATTCAGCGTCCGAAGTATAGATGGCCGAGTCTCTCCGCCAGCAACAGCAGTTGGGAGCGGGAAAGGCTGGCCTCGTGGATGGTCAACTCCTTGACGAAACGGACCGTGAGGGGATCGACCGCTTTCAGCCGCTCGATCGAGGCGGTGTGATCGTCCCCGACTTCGTCCACCAGGCCGATCTTCAGCGCTTCGCCGGCGGACAGCACCGCATTCTTCAGCAGCAGCGTATTGGCCGCACTCCGGCCGGTGACCTTCCGCCAGCGCGACGTGCCTCCGAAACCGGTGGCGATGCCGATGCGGGCGCCGGGATGCGAGAAGTGGCTCCGTGGTGTGGCAAAGCGGAAGTCGAAGGCCAGCGCGAGGTCGAGCGCGCCGCCGAAGCAGTCGCCGTCGATCTCGGCGACGGTGAGGCAGGGGAGACGCTCGATCGCGTCAAAGAGGGTCTGGCCGAGCCGGGAGAACTCCTCGGCCTCGGCCGGGGTGAATCGCTGCATCTCGGCCATGTCGGCACCGGCGGCGAAAAGGCCAGGCCGGCCGGACCTGAAGTGGAGGACAGGCAATCCTGCCTGTCCAGCCGAGGACAGACAGGATTGTCTGTCCTCCACAGAAGCGCGTAATTCCCGCAGCGCCTCGGCCGACAGCAGGTTCATGCCGCCGTCGTCGAATGTGATGCGGTCCCCGTCGACCGCGAAGCGCGCCATCAGCGACCGACGGCGCTGCGGATCGCGTCCACCGCGGCCGACGTCGGCGTGCCGGGAAGGAAGATGTCGCGGATTCCGAGCTCCTTGAGCCGGGGGATGTCTTTCTCCGGGATGATGCCGCCCGCGAAGACGATGATGCTCTCCGCGCCCTCTTCCTTGAGCAGCCGCATCACCTCGGGGAACAACACGTTGTGCGCGCCGGAGAGGATGGAGAGGCCGATGGCGTCCACGTCTTCCTGCACCGCCGCCGACACGATCTGCTCGGGCGTCTGCCGGAGGCCGGTGTAGATGACTTCCATCCCCGCATCGCGCAGAGCGCGGGCGATGATCTTCGCTCCGCGGTCGTGGCCGTCGAGGCCGGGCTTGGCGATCAGCACGCGGATCTTCTTGTCGCTCATGTGATGGGCCTGAAAATCGAGAGGATCACGATGTCGTGGTACGTCCCTTCGCGGTAGAAGTCGCGCGCCAGCTTACCCTCCTGGACGAAGCCGCGCGAGGTCAGGATGTGTTTGGCGCGCTCGTTATAGTCGAAGACGCTGATGCGCAGCTTCTGCATGTTCATGTCGTCGAACGCGAACTGCACCAGGGTCTGGATGGCGTCGCTGCCGAAGCCGCGGTTCCACGCCGTCGGCTCTCCGATGAAGAGGCCGAACCAGCCGGTGCGCGAGACCCAGTCGATGTCGTGGATCGAGGCGTTGCCGATGTGCGAGCGGTCGTCCTTGCGCTCGATGGCGAAGTGCCGCTCGGTCGCGCCGGGCACCATGGCCCGCTCCAGCCACTCCATCTCGTTGGAGAAGGCGATCGGATAACGCGCCTTGAGCGTCCGGACGATGTTGGGGTCGTTCATCCAGCGGTAGCACCGCTCCGCGTCCTCCCGCTCGAAGGCCCGGAGGATGACGTGCTCCCCGGCGATCATGAACCGGCGCCGCTCCCCTCGCGGATCGGGGGCCAGGTCTCGTTCCGTGCGCATCGGCCGGGATTATAGGTGGAGCGCCGCCGACCCGGCGGCGCCTTTCGGCGTACGGCAGTGAAGTTGCTAAAGCCCGACTCGTGAAACTCCAGGCTCTCCTGCTCGACATCGACGGCACCCTCCTCGACTCGAACGACATCCACGCGGAATGCTGGGTGGAGGCGTTCCAGCACTTCGGAAAGACGGTCCCCTTCGACGTGGTCCGCCACCAGATCGGCAAGGGCGGCGACCTCCTCGTCCCCGACCTCTGCAACGCGCGGGAGATGCGCGAGATCGGGGAGAAGGTGGGCAAGTATCGGACGGACCTCTTCAGGAAAAAGTACATGAAGACCGTGAAGCCGTTCCCGCGCGTGAAGCAGAACCTGGAAGCGCTTCGCGCCCGCGGCGTGCGGCTGGCGCTGGCCTCGTCGGCGAACGCCGGCGAGGTCGAGTACTATACCGGGCTTCTCGGAGTGGCGGACCTCATCGAGGCATCGACATCGAAGGACGACGCGGAGGTCTCGAAGCCGTCACCGGACATCTTCGAAGCAGCTCTGGAGAGCCTCGGCTCCGACCCGAAGTACACCGCGGTCGTCGGCGACACGCCGTACGACATCCTGGCCGCGCACCGCATGGCGCTGCCGGTCGTGGCCGTGCGATCGGGCGGATTCGAAGAGGAGCTGCTGGCCAAAGCTGAATTCCTCTTCGAGAACGTGGAAGAGATGGTCAGGGAAATCGACAGAGTGGATGACTACTTCCATCAATGAAACGCGCCTGACCGGCGCCGCTGCCCTCCACCGCCGGGCCATCATCGTGGATGGGCACTGCGACACGCCGTACCGCCTGCTGCGCCACCACGTCCACATCGACGAGCACGATACCGAGGCGCAGCTCGACCTGCGGATGTTCCAGGAGAGCGGGATCACGGCCAGCTTTTTCGCCGCCTACGTCCCTCCCTTCTACGCGGGGCGCGGCGCCGCGAAGTTCGCATACAGGCTCTTCGACCTCATCCACGCGGAGGTGCGCCGCCGCTCCGACGTCCTCGACTTCTGCACCGATGCCGCCGGCATCCGCAGGACGAAGAAGGAAGGGCGCATGGCGGTCATGATCGGCGTCGAGGGCGGCCACGCCATCGAGGACTCGCTCGACATCCTCCGCGACTTCCACGCCCGCGGGGCCCGTTACATGACCCTCACACACGTCAACACGAACAACTGGTGCGACTCCTCCGGCGACGCCGGCCGGCACGGAGGCCTCACCGGCTTCGGCCGCGACGTCGTCCGCACCATGAACGACATCGGCATGATCGTCGACGTCTCCCACATCTCCGACAACGCCTTCCACCACGTGCTCGAGACGACGCGCCTCCCCGTCGTGGCCACACATTCGTCCTGCCGCGCCCTCACCAACCATCCCCGCAACATGACAGACGGCATGCTCCGCGACCTGGCGCGCAACGGCGGTGTCTGCATGATCAACTTCTTCTCCGCGTTCGTGAACGAGAAGGTCGCACAGGTCGTCCTGCACGCGAACAAGCGCACGCGCTCGACGGGGAGGGGCACCGGCGGCACGGAGGAGATGCCCGATGACCGCACGAACTGGGACGAGTTCCTGAAGTGGTACGCGGAGCTCGGCTGCCCGGCCGCCACGCTCGACGACGTAGCCGGCCACATCGTCCACGCCGCCGCGGTGGCCGGTGTCGACCACGTCGGCATCGGCAGCGACTTCGACGGCGTCCCGGCGCTGCCCGAGGGACTGACCTCCGCCTCTTCCCTGCCGGCGCTGACGGAGCGACTGCTTCAACGAGGACTCTCTGAATCCGACGTCGAGAAAATCCTCGGTGGAAACTTCATGCGTGTTCTCGAGAAGGTGGAGAAAGGATAAATTTGAAGGATGAAGGATGAACGCACGTTCGCAGTCAGCGCTTATCAACATGAAGGGATGAGTGCAATCCTGCGTTCATCCTTCATCCTTCATCCTTCATCCTTTCGCAGTCCTTCATCCTTCGTCAACATCCTTTAAACTCTCCCCCGCATGCCCTCCGACGTCGAACAGCTCCGTGATCTCGCCAAAGCGTTCTGGGCCGCAGCGCCTGTCATCTGCCCGAAGCATCCGGGGGTGAGGATGACGGGCAGCTTCGTGCAGACCACCTTCGCCGATCACGTCTTTCTCACCTGCCCGGCCGGCAAGGAGACGATCACCATCCCCCAGCGCCCGCGCCAGACCGAGTTCAACCTCCAGCAGGTCGAAGGCTACGTCGAGAACATCCAGCGCAGCGACAAGAACCTCTGCTACCGCTGCCAGTCGAAGCTGGAGATGAGCGCCGACGAGAACATCGACACCGGCGTCACCGATTACACGTTCACCTGCGTGCGCTGTTTCTCCTACGGGACGTGGAAGGGCCATCCGTCCGCTGCGAAGATCGGCTCGGCGCCGACATCGGGAACGCACAAGAAATCGGCCGGCTGATGCACGTCGTCATCATCGGCGGCGGGTTCGCCGGGCTCTACACCGCTCGCGGCCTGCGGCGCGCACCCGTTCGCGTCACCCTCGTCGACCGCTACAACTACCACAACTTCCAGCCGCTGCTTTACCAGGTGGCGACTGCGGCGCTGAATCCGAGCGACATCGCCGCGCCCATCCGCGGCATCCTCCGCCGCCAGCGCAACGTCAGCGTGCTCCTCGGCGAGGCCACCTCGATCGACGTCGCCGGCAAACGCGTCAGGCTGGCCGACGGCGAGGTGACGTATGACATCCTCGTCCTGGCCACGGGCGCGACGCACTCCTACTTCGGCCATCCGGAGTGGGAGCGCCACGCCCCCGGCCTGAAGACGATCGACGACGCGCTGGAGATCCGGCGCCGGATCCTCGTCGCATTCGAGGCCGCGGAGCGCGAGACGAATGAGGAGAAACAGCGCGCCTGGCTGACGTTCGTGGTCGTCGGCGCCGGACCGACGGGTGTCGAGCTGGCCGGCGCCCTGTCGGAGATCGCGCGCAAGACGATGACGCGCGACTTCCGCCGGATCAATCCGAGGAGCGCGCGGGTCATTCTCCTCGAGGCGAAGGACCGCGTGCTGCCGGTCTACCCTCCCGACCTGTCGGAGAAAGCGAGAAAGCAACTGATCGCGCTCGGCGTCGACGTCCGCACCGGCACGGCCGTCTCCGCGATGAACGATCACGAGGTCCGCATCGGTGATCAGCGCATCGCCACGCGGACGATTCTCTGGGGAGCAGGCGTGCAGGCCTCGCCGCTGGCGAAAGAGCTCGGTGCGCCGCTCGATCGCGCCGGGCGCGTTCTCGTCGAGCCTGACCTCACCGTCCCCGGGCACAGGGAGATCTTCGTCCTGGGCGACCTCGCCGCGGCAAAACAACGCGACGGCTCGTTCGTGCCGGGGGTCGCGCCGGCCGCCATCCAGGCCGGACAGCACACGGCCAGGAACATCGAGCGGGCCGCCGGAGGCCAGCCGCTGCGCCCGTTCCGCTACGACGACAAGGGGTCGCTGGCCACGATCGGCCGCGCCGCCGCCGTTGCCGACTTCGGCAGAATCCACCTCAGCGGATTCATCGCCTGGTTCGCCTGGCTGGCCATCCACATCTTCTTCCTGATCGGCTTCCGCAACCGCTTCCTGGTCATCACCCAATGGGCGTGGGCTTACCTCACCTACCAGCGCGGCGCGCGCCTCATCACCGGCCAGGTCAAGCCTCTCCTCGACAAATGAAGAAGCCGCCGGCGGGCAACCGGCCGATCAAGACGCTCGAGCGCGTGCTGTCGAAGGCTGGCGTTGGATCGCGCACCGAGGCGCGGGCGTGGATCGCCGGGGGTCGTGTGCGGGTGAATGGGCGGGTGGTGAGGGACGCCGAGACGTGGGTAGACCTGGAGCGCGACCGCGTCGCGTTCGACGGCAAGCCGCTGCGGAAAGCTGCGGCCCTCTACCTCCTTCTCTACAAGCCGGCCGGGTTTCTGACGACGCTCCGCGATCCAGAGGGACGCCCGACCATCTACGATCTCCTCGAGGAGCGGCCGGAGTATCTCTTCCCTGTCGGACGGCTCGATCTCGAGACGAGCGGCCTGCTCATCCTGACCAACGACACGGCATTCGCCGAGCGGGTGACGAATCCCGCCTTCAAGGTGCCGAAGACCTATCAGGTGAAGGCGTCGCGGCGGCTGACCGATGAAGACTTTCAGCGGTTGCGCCAGGGAGTCGAGCTTCGCGACGGCATGACCGCGCCGGCGGTCGTCACACCGCTGCGCGAGCCGGGCGGAAAGAGCGTCTTCGAGATCACGATCACGGAGGGGCGGAACCGGCAGGTGCGGAGGATGGTCGAGGCGCTGGACGCGAAGGTGCTCAAGCTCGTCCGGACGGCCATCGGACCGCTGCGCATCGGCGAGCTGCCCATCGGGAAACATCGGGAGCTGACGCCGCAGGAAGTGCGCGCGCTGGTAGGATCGCGCTGATGCGGAGAGCCTTGCTCCTTCTCGTTCTGGCGACAGCTTGCGGCAAAGAGGATGGAGCGCCGGTGTCCCCACCGGCGCCTGCCACTCAGGGCGCGGGCGAGGAAACCCGCGCGCCCCTGCCCTCCGTCGACGAGGCCAGGGCCCTCATCGCCGGCTCCTCCGACTTCAGCGAATACGAGTTCACGAACGCGTCGTACTCGCTCCCGATGCAGCGCTCGCTGATGAACGAGCCTGCGCGGACCGCGGCCGCGGATCTGCGCCGGGCCGGCTGGATCGGCCTGGACGGCGCGGGCAACGTCACCCTCACCACCAGGGCGAAGTCCGACAAGCGCTGGCTCGTGCGCCAGAACGGGTTCGTCGACATCGTCCCGCTTGCGAAGAAGGAGCTGAACGAGGTGACGGAGGTGCGCGCCGATCCCGAAGGCGCTGCCGTCGACTTCAACTGGAAGTGGATTCCGAACGAGATCGGCCTGGCGTTCCGCAGCGGCGCGCTGAAGGAGCGCTACGAGACGCCGCAGCAGGCCACGGCGACGCTGATCCACGACGGCACGGCGTGGACGATTCTGCGGATCAGGCCTGTCATCCCGAGCGTGAGCGAGGGAGCTGGGCGGTAGGTAGGCGCGACATGCCGCCCATCCACCCGGATCGCTCGCTACGCTCGGGATGACACCATCTCGTCCACCACCGGCCAGGCGCTGGCGCGCCACTGCTCCGACATGAGCAGGCCGGCCGACGCGAGGTACAGCGCGATGTCGCGGCGGTCGAAGCGGCCGTCCATCTCGCGGACGGCG
>DATKCA010000184.1:0-2028 GCA_035544675.1 Thermoanaerobaculia bacterium
CCGTGCCGGTGCGCAGAATGAGCAGCTGGTTCACGCCGCTGCTGTCGGCTACGACCTGGTACAAGCCGATCGTCGCGTCGCGCATCGTGCGCGCGAAGCGCTCGAAGTATTCCTGCTTCGCGGCGTCCTCGAGATGGTTCAGCATCTCCCCTTCCATGCGCGAGCCGATCAGAACGCCGAACCGGTTCTTCCGCGAACCCTCCCAGGTGGTCGGGATGTAATCCGGGTTCCAGGCGCTCGGATCGGTCTGCAGCATGTCGAAGTAGGCGCGCGCCGCGATCAGCCGCCGGATGTCGTCGAACTCCTCGCCCTGATAGGCCATGACCTGGTCGTAGTTCTTGATCAGGTTGAGCCGCTTGTGCAGCTGCTCCTTGCCCGCGCGCGAGACCTTCGGGTTCGAGAGACCGGCCGAGTAGAACTGGCGCAGCGCGTCCATCGCCGCGGCGATCTCGGCGATCTGCCGTTGCCGCCACGACCAGTACACGGGGATCTCCGCCTTCGCGTCGCCATAGCTGACGACGAGCGTGTCGACCTTTTCCGACTTCATCTTCGCCATGTCGATGCCGCCGCCGAACAGGCTCTCGAGGGTCCGCGGGACGACGCCGGCGACCAGCCAGTTCAGCGAGCGGCCCTCTCCCACTCCTCCGGTATCGAGCGAGACGGGATCGTCGTGCGTGTAGATGGTCGGGCCGCGCTGGCTGCGATTCTCCTTGAGGCGCAGCGACGCGGTCCCTCCCTTCGCCTTCGTCAGAAATTCGACGCGCAGCGTTTCGCCGATCTCGGTCGCCGTCTGCGGCGGGACGAACACATCCACGTGAAACATCTCGTCGGTCGTGAGCGAGGGGACGTTGCTCCGCGTCCGCCCCTGCCCGGCGCGGCGTACGAAGATCTCGATGCGAGGCTCGACGACTTTCAGCGTGGCGGCGTGGCCATGCGCGTACAGCGTGATCACGTCTCCCGCTTTGACCGCGCGGCGCGGGTCGGTCTCGAAAACGAAGTCGTTCCCTTCGACGCGCTTCGCGTTTTCGCGGTGCACGACGTCGCCGACCGCGAGCGTGACCGGCTGCTCGTCGCCGTTGGGCGCCGCCTCGTACTCGATCACACCGACGTACGGCTCGCCGGCCTGAATCTGCGCCGCGACGAGCTTCCCTTTCTCGACGCGCTCCGGCAGCGCGTTGCCGAGGTGGTCGCGGAAGGAAATGCCTGCCACCTCGGTGAAGGGCTGGACGCGGGCCGTCGCCTGTTTGTCGAGCAGCCTTGCGGTGACCACTTCTTCGCCCACCAGGCCCAGCTCGAGTGGCGGCGGCGCCCCGGCCGCCGCCGCCACCCCCGGCAACGTCGGCACGAGCAGCGGCCCGCTGCGGAACAGTTTTGGATTCGCCAACGAGCGGCTCAGCGGCACCTCGAGCGCGCCGCCCGCCCAGGAGAGCTGCGCTTTGACTTCGACCTCGGCCGGTTGGAGCTGGTAATCCGCTTCGAGGAAGTACGTCACATCGTTGAGCAGCTCGTCGGTCTCGTAGGTCTCGCTGCCCTCCACCTCGATGAAGCGCAGCGCTGCGAGCCGCACCTCGCTCGGGGGCGTCCCCACCTTCACCTTCGCCGTCTGATTCTCGAGGGTTGCTTGCAGATCGGAGCCGGGAGGGATGTGGAGGACGGTGTCCTTGGACTGCTGAGCTCCAAGCTCAGGCAGTCCGAGTGTCAGAGCAATGACCAGCCACAAGGGCGATCGGCGCTTCACTCTGTATCTCCTCGTCGACGATCAGCGTATTCATTCGACGCGGCTCGCCGGCGCTGTCTAATGCGCCGCGGATTCTAGCACTTCCAAGAAGGGCCGGATAGCTAGGGCGGGGCCGTTCCGGTGGCACATCCATCAGTCGCGAATGAGTCCAGAGCCTCGGCAACTCTGTCACGGACTCCTTGAAACTCCGGATCATTCATCAAGGGCGTCCGGTAGGCGGCTGCCAGATCGCCGGCTATTTTCCGGCTCAGGCTCCAGTCGATTTCGAAGCCGCCCTTCGGGTCGAGTCG
>DATKCA010000185.1:0-3961 GCA_035544675.1 Thermoanaerobaculia bacterium
TCGCAGCGTCGCGCCGATCTCCCGCAGCGCATCGCGCAGGGGAGAGCTCTTTCGCCACGCCAGCACGATCGTGCGGCGCGGCGCAGGTTCGGCGAAGCTCCGCAGCTTGAGGCCTCGCGCTTCCACGTTCACAGCGAGCTCCGGCAGCAATGTGACCGCCTCGCCGCCGGCGACCATCTGCACGAGCGTCGCGAAACTCGTGGCCCGGAATTCGAGCTCGTGCGCCTTGACGCGCGCGCAGATCGCCAGCGTCTGGTCGCGGAAGCAGTGGCCGTCCTCGAGCAGGAGAACGTCTTCTCCGCGAAGTTCGGACGCGCGCAGCGGCCGCGGATTGTCTACCAGCGGGTGAGTTCGTGCCGCCGCGAGGATGAAGCGGTCGTACGCGATCACTTCGATGTCCACGTCGCCCAGGTGCGCTTCCCTGGCCACGAGCATGGCGTCGAGAGCGCCCGATTCCAGTTGATCGGAGAGAACGGCTGTTTTCTCTTCCCTCCAGAGAAGATGTAACTGAGGATACTGGCGACGCAGGATCGGTGCGACGCGCGGCAGCAGATAGGGCGAAACCGTCGGAATGATGCCGATCCGCATGGTGCCGGCGAACGGGTCTGCTGCTCGCCGCGCCGACGACTCGAGGTCATCCGCGTAGTGAAGAAGCAGACGCGCGCGGGCGATCACGTCGGCCCCGCGAGGCGTCACGATCACACGCCGGCGGTCGCGCTCGAAGAGCCGCACGCCGATCGCCTCCTCCAGCTGCGCGAGCTGCACGGATAGCGACGGCTGCGACACGTTGCATCGCTCCGCCGCCTTGCGAAAGTTCAGCGTGTCCGCCACGGCCACCGCGTATTCGAGCTGCCGGAGCGAGAAACGGTGACTCATAGCTTCAAGCTATCACAGTAGTAACAAAGTTGTCTTGGACGAATCACAGCCGCGGGCGGATATTGCGCTCCCGGACGTACAACTTTTAGAGGAGAACGATCGACGTGCCCGACAAGGAAAATACCCAGAGCGTCAGCGAAAGCGAAAGCCCTGTCATCCCTTCCCCGACACCCAAACGGGGCCGGCCGAGGACAAACAAGGACTGGTGGCCCAATCAACTGGACCTCTCGGTGCTCCACAAGCACTCGTATCTGTCCAATCCGATGCAGGATGACTTCGACTACGCGGAACAGTTCAAGTCCCTCGATCTCGACGCGCTGAAGAAAGACCTCACCGAACTGATGACGACGTCGCAGGATTGGTGGCCGGCCGACTACGGTCACTACGGCGGGCTCTTCATCCGCATGACCTGGCATGCCGCGGGGACGTATCGCATCTCCGATGGCCGCGGCGGCGGTGGCGAGGGTCAGCAGCGGTTCGCCCCTCTCAACAGCTGGCCCGACAACGCAAACCTCGACAAAGCGCGCCGCCTGCTCTGGCCGCTCAAGAAGAAGTACGGCCAGAAGATCTCCTGGGCCGATCTGCTCGTCCTGGCCGGCAACGTTGCCATGGAATCGATGGGATTCAAGACATTCGGCTTCGCCTTCGGCCGGCCCGACGTCTGGGAACCCGAGGACATCTTCTGGGGTCCTGAGGATAGCTGGCTGGGAGACCAGCGTTACAGCGGCGACCGGCAGCTGGCCAGGCCGTTCGGGGCCGTGCAGATGGGTCTGATCTACGTGAATCCGGAAGGGCCCGGCGGCAATCCCGATCCGAAGGCTGCGGCCCGCGACATTCGCGAAACGTTCGCCCGCATGGCCATGAACGACGAAGAAACGGTGGCGCTCATCGTCGGCGGTCACACGTTCGGCAAGGCGCATGGTGCAGCCTCCGCGCCGAAGAACGTTGGTCCCGAACCGGAGGCTGCTCCCCTCCACGAACAGGGTTTCGGCTGGCAGAACAAATACGAGAGCGGCAAGGGCCCTCACACGATCACGAGCGGCCTGGAAGGAGCATGGACCAGCAACCCGACCAGGTGGGACAACGGGTTCCTCGAGAATCTCTTCAAGTACGAGTGGGAGCTGACGACGAGCCCCGCCGGCGCGAAGCAGTGGAGGCCGAAAAACCCGGAAGCCCAGGGCACGGTGCCCGATGCGCACGACAAGTCGAAGCGTCACGCACCGATGATGCTGACGACCGATCTGTCGCTGAAGGTCGATCCCATCTACGCGCCGATCGCGAAGCGCTTTTACGAGAATCCGAAAGAGCTGGCCGATGCTTTTGCTCGCGCGTGGTTCAAGCTCCTTCACCGCGACATGGGTCCGCTCCCCCGCTACCTCGGCCCATGGATTCCGGAGCCGCAGCTCTGGCAGGACCCGGTCCCGGCGGTCGATCACGAACTGATCGGTGAGCAGGACATCGCGTCCCTCAAACGGAAGATCCTCGGCTCGGGGTTGTCCATCCCGCAACTGGTCTCCACTGCGTGGTGCGCGGCGGCCAGCTACCGCGGCACCGACAAGCGTGGCGGCGCGAACGGAGGACGAATCCGCCTGGAGCCGCAGAAAGAGTGGGAGTCCAACGAACCGGCGCGACTGGCGAAAGTCCTGAGCTCGCTCGAGCAGATCCAGAAGGACTTCAACAGCTCGCAGAAGGGTGGCAAGAAGGTCTCGCTCTCCGACCTGATCGTCCTTGGCGGATGCGCGGCCGTGGAGGAAGCGGCCGCCAAAGCCGGTCACAAGATCACCGTCCCGTTTGCCCCGGGGCGCACGGATGCATCGCAGGAGCAGACGGACGTGAGCACGTTCGACGTTCTCGAACCGGACGCCGACGGATTCCGCAACTACATGCGGGCGGAAGACGCTGTGTCGCCGGAGACGCGCTTGTTGGATCGCGCGAATCTGTTGAAGCTGACGGCACCCGAGATGACGGTGCTCGTCGGCGGCATGCGCGCGCTGAACGCGAACTTTGGACAGACCAGGCACGGCGTCTTCACCGATCGCCCCGAGACGCTCACGAACGACTTCTTCGTGAATCTCCTCGACATCAGCACCGCGTGGAAACCATCCGCCTCGGAGAAGAATGTGTACGAGGGTCGCGATCGCGCGACGGGCAAGCAGAAGTGGACCGCCACGGCCGCCGACCTCGTATTCGGCGCACACTCTCAGCTCCGAGCGCTTGCGGAGGTTTACGCGAGTGACGACGCGAAGGAGAAGTTCGTGCGGGACTTCGCCCTTGCCTGGAACAAGGTCATGAACCTCGATCGCTACGACCTTCTCGCTCAGGCGCGCAGCAGTCGCCGTCGCCCGGCCGCGGCCAGCGCCTAGTCATTGCGGATGCAGCCGATGATCGTTCGGCGCTTCACCATTTGTCTCGTCGTGTCGCTCGCGCTGTTGGTGACCGGCTGCCGAACCTCGACGGGCACGCGTCCCGAAGGGCCGATCCTCGTCGACTGCGATCCTCCCGATGGCGCCGTCGAGCGTCTCGACGCCGGGCCGAGAGCCAGGCTCGCCGTCATCGGCGACATCGGTGAGGACTCGCAGAAGCTGCGCCTGCGGACCATGGCGCAAATCGCGGCCGCTCTCGACGACGAGATGCGCCAGGAGCTGCTCGACGCCATCGTGATCCTGGGCGACAACTTTTATCCGTGCGGATTGGAGCGCGAAGATCAGTGGGAGATTCTGCGACCACTCGCGCGGCTCGGCGTTCCGATGTTTCCCATCTGGGGCAACCATGATTACGGTCTGCAGCGAGGCTGTCCTCCCGTCGATCCCTGCCGGCAACTTCAACCGGACGCTCCGCGGTGGCTTCGGCCACTGTGGAGGTTCCCTTCGCCCTCCTACCGGATCGAGATCGCGGATCTCGCGGTCATCTCAATGCTCGATACGACGCCGCTCGCGTTGGGATGGACCTCCGCGCTCGATCTGAAGCAGCGCCTCCGCGACGACCTCGGCGAAGGGGCGGCACCGTGGAAGATCGCGGGCGGCCATCACGTGCTCTTCTCTTCAGGACGGCACGGGATCCGGAGGGAACACCTGCGGTTGATGCG
>DATKCA010000186.1:0-21544 GCA_035544675.1 Thermoanaerobaculia bacterium
AGGAGAATGGTGAAGAAGACCGCGCTGAGGATGGCCCGGATGATGGCGCCGATGTTTCCGAGCTGGTCGGCGAAGGCCTTCACGAACGCCCCTTCCGTCTCGGTCTTGGTCTCGGACGGCGAGTTCTCGAAGAGGAGATCGACCTGCCGCGCGATGTCTTCGGCATTCTTCGGGTCTTTGACCTTGATGTAGTACCACCCGACCATGCCGCGCGCGGTCTGTTTGTTCTCATCGAAGTAGTCGTAGCGGAAGAAGAAGTTCGACGTATCGGTCTCTTTCGATGCGTCGTAGATGCCGGCCAGGTCGAACGTCCATGTGTTGCCGCCCGACTTGGGCCGCCAGAACGTCGCCTGGATCGGGATCTTCTGTCCGACCTTGAAGCCGAAGCGGTTCGCCGTGGTGCGCCCGACGATGGCGCCGGTCCGCGTCGCCAGCCAGGCCTGCTTCTGTTCCGGAGGCATCACGAACTCCGGGTACATGTCCAGGAACTCCTCCGGCTTCACGGCCATCTGTCCGAAGAAGTTCTTCGGCTCCTGGTAGATGCCGCCGAACCATGTGGCATGCGTGGCGTCGTCGATCCCGGAGATCTTCTCGATCTGCGCCTCGTAGCTCTCCGGCAGAAGCTGGATGAGGGAGACCTTGTGGCGGACGATGAGGCGGTCCTGGCCGGCCACGGAGACGCCCATCTGGAACGACTTGCGGATGGCGGCCAGGTATCCGAAGAGGATGAACGCCACCATGATCGAGAGGACGGTCAGCAGTGTGCGCAGCTTGTGGCGCTTGAAGTTCGAGAGCAGGAGGGGGACGAATTTCATGTCAGTCCGTCCTCAACGTTTCGGCGATGTCGAGCCTCATGGCCTGGATGGCCGGCAATGCTCCGGAGGCGATCCCGAGCGCGACGATCAGCGCGGCACCGGTGGCGATGGCCTGCGCGGGAAGAATGAAGCTCGGGAGGAAGCCGCGGAGCAGATGATGAGCGGAGACGGCGATCCAGGCGAGCGCGATGCCGATCGCGCCACCGACGGCGGCGATGAGACATGACTCTGCGAGCACGAGCGAGAGCACGAGGCGATCGCTGAATCCGATCGCTTTCATCACACCGAGCTCCCGAAGGCGTTCTCGCACGCTCTCCGCCATCGTGTTGGCCGTGATGAGAAGCATCGTGAAGAAGACCACTGTGAGGATGGCAGTGACAATGGCGCCGATGTTTCCCAACTGGGCGGCGATTCCTCTGAGAAGTGCCGCCTCACTCTCGGTCTTCGTCGGCTCCGGAGAGTTCTCGAACATTCGATCGATCCGGCTGGCCACGGCCGCGGCGTTCTCGGGGCGGTCCACGCGGACCATGAAGACGCTGACTCTCCCCTTGCCGGACAGCCGGTTCTCGTCGAAGTAGTCGTAGCGGAAAAAGAAGTTGGACACGTCGGTCTCTTTGTTGGCGCCGTCATAGATCCCGACGAGATCGAATTCCCAGTTGTTTCCCCCGCTCCGGCCTTCCCACACCGGCGTGAAGAGCTGAATCTTGTCGCCGATCCTGAATCCGAAACGCTCGGCCGTACCGCGTCCCACGATCGCCCCTGTTCGGGTGGCCATCCACGCCTGTTTCTGATCCTCGGGCAGGATGAAGTCGGGGTTCATGTCGAGGAACTCGGCCGGATCGACGGCGAACTGGGGGAAGAGGTTCCTCGGTTCCTTGTAGACGCCGACGAAGAACGAGCTGTGGGTGGCGGCGGCGACGCCTTCGATCTGCTCGATGGAGCGCTCGTAGGCGAGCGGGATGATCCGCATCAGCGTGACATGGTGACGAACGATGAGGCGGTCCGCCCCGGGGATCTCCGCTCCGAACGCGAACGCCAGTCGAATTGCGCTCAGATAACCGAACAGCAGAAATGCCACGACGATGGAGAGGACCGTCAGCACCGTGCGGACCTTGTGCCGCGTGAAGCTCGACAGGAGCAGCGGCAGAAACTTCATGCGGCCATCTCGCTGGAGAGTTGTCCGTCCAGGAGGTGCAGCTTTCGCGAGGCGCGCAGGGCGGCGTGCGGGTCGTGCGTGACCATGACGATGGTCTTGCCGTGCTCGCTGTTCAGCGCCGCGAGCAGGTCGAGGATGCCGTCGCCGGTCTTGCGATCGAGGTCGCCGGTCGGCTCGTCCGCCAGGATGATGGTCGGGTCGGTGACGATGGCGCGGGCGATGCCGGCGCGCTGCTGCTCGCCGCCGGACAGCGTCCGCGGCGAGTGCCCGGCGCGATGCTCCAGACCGACGATCTTCAGCGCGGTCTGCACGTGCTCGCGCCGCTGCGCCTTCGACAACGACGTGAGGAGCAGCGGCAGCTCGATGTTCCGCTCCGCGCTCAGCACGGGAAGGAGGTTGTAGAACTGGAAGACGAACCCGACGTGGCGGGAGCGCCACCGCGCCAGCTCCCGGCTGCTCATCGAGTCGATGCGCTGGCCGTCCACCTCGATCGAGCCGGAGGTGGGCCGGTCCAGCCCGGCCAGTAGATTGAGCAGCGTGCTCTTGCCGGAGCCGGACGGCCCCATGAGCGCGAGGAACTCGCCGCGCGGAATGTCGAGGTCGAGCCGCGAGAGCACTCGCACGTCTTCGGCTCCCCGCCGGAACAGTTTCTCCACCTCGCGCATCGTGACCAGGTTGTGAAGCATCAGCAAAACCTCCGACTGCGCAGTATTACGCGCAGGCTACGAGAGGGGCCAGCGGTTCCCGGTGAATGGTTGCCGATGACCGGCGAACGGCGAACGAAGGTCTCCCGGTTTCCGGTTGCCGGTTTCCCGTTACCGGTTTCCGGTTTCCTCGACGGTGACCCTGTCCCCATCCTTCAACTCAGCGGGGCCTTCGATCACGACACTCTCGCTCTCGTTCACGCCTGAGGCGAGCTGCACGCGCTCCGCCTCGGTCGAGGCGACCTTGACGGCGCGCCGCTCGACGCTCCCGTCGCGCACGACGAAGACGATGTCCTGATCGCCGTCGCGCCGGAGCGCGCTCTTCGGAACGGTCACGGCCGGCTGCTGCGACGCTGCCGGCGCCGCGCTCTCGATGAAGCCGACCTTCACGCCCATGTCCGGCAGGATGCGCGGGTCTTTCTGGTCGAAGCCGATGCGCACCTTCACGGTGGCCTTCTGCCGGTCCGCGGTGGGGATGACCGTGATGACGTGCGCCGGGATGCGCCAGTCCGGGTAGGCGTCGAGCACGGCTTCGACCGGCATGCCCGTCTGGACGCGGTTGATGTAGGCCTCGTTGACGTCGACTTCGATCTCCAGCGAGTCCATGTCGACGATGGTGCAGATGCCGGTGCGGGTGAATCCGCCACCGGCCGAGATCGGCGAGATCATCTCGCCCGGCTGGGCGTTCTTCGAGACGACGATGCCGGCGAACGGCGCGCGGATCACGGCGTCTTCCACGTCCTGTTGCCGGAGCTGAACCTGGCGCCGCGCCACGGCAAGCGAGTCGCCCTGGGCGACCAGCCGCGCCTTCAGCGCGTTGTGCTGCGCGCGGGCGCGGTCGAAATCCTGCGCGCTGGAGATCTGCTGCTGCGCCAGGCTGCCGGCGCGCTGCATGTCGAGGCGCGCCTCTTCGATCCGCACCCTGGTCTCCTCCAGCTCGCTCGCCGCCGCCGTCGCCTCGGCCTGCGCCAGACGGAACGCCGCTGCCTGAATCGCGGCGTCGAGACGGGCCAGGATCTGCCCCTCGTCGACGCGCATCCCCTCCTCGATGAGGACCTCGACGACACGGCCGGTGAATTTCGAGGAGACCGTGGCCTGCCGCCTCGCCGTCACGTAGCCGGTGGCGTTGAGGACGGTCGATCGTCCGCCCGTCTGGATGGCGGTGGCCGGCGCCACCCGCACGACCGCGCGGGCCGGACGGACGAGGAGCCAGATGCCCAGAGCGAGCAGAAGCACCACGCCGATCCCGACGACGGTCCAGAGCGGCTTCCCCGCGGCGCGCGCGTCGCTGCCGCGATCGATGCGCAGGTTGTCGAGGTGTGTTTTGTCGACGGACATGGTGGAAGGGCTCAGGGCTCGGGGCTCAGGGCTCGGGGCTCAGGGCTCAGGGCTCAGGGCTCGGGGGACTGACGAGAGATCCAATCTGCGCGTAGTTTACATTTCGTGCCCGTGGCCGTGCCCGTGCCCGTACCCGTCCTTAGGTTCCCCCGAGCCCGGAGCCCGGAGCCCGGAGCCCCGAGCCCCCTGTCACAAAAGGTGTCGCATGAAACCAAGTCGTGACAGCCGCGGGGAAGCCGAGGCCTCCCGTGCGACCATTGCGTACTGACGTTACGCATGCGCCGCCTCTTCCGCCGCTCCATTCTGTGGCTGATCCCGGTGATCCTGGCCGCGCTGGGCACTCTTCTATGGATGCAGTACCGGTTTCTGCGCTCGCTCGAGAAGACGAGCGCCTCGGCCGAGCGGAACCGTGTGCGGAACTCACTCGACGAAGTGGCCACGGACATCGAGGCGTACTACCGGACCGCCGCGGCGAAATCGCTGACGATGTCCGGCCAGGCGCCGGACGCCGCCGCGCTCGGAGCGCACGTGCAGCGGAATCCGTTGCCCGGCGCCCGCTCGTACTTCTCGATCCGCTTCAACGGCCAGGCCTCCGAGTGGATGTTCGTGGGAGGCGACGGGGTGGAGCGGAAACCGGCCTCGCAGGAGGAGATCGAGGCGATCAAGCTGGCCTCATCGCCGTGGCATGTCGCGCACAAGCTGCGGCGGCTGGAGTCGCGGCCGTCTCTGAGGGTCGATGAGCGCGACCCGCGGCATCGCGTGATCATGCGGCCGGTGGTGGACGGCGATTTCCATGTCGCCGGCGTGGTGGGCGGGGTCATCGACGAGAACCGGGCCAGGGAGGCGATGCTGCGTGTCGGAAAGATGACGCTGCACGAGCGCCAGCACCACGACGTCGCGCTCCGCATCGGTCCCCGCTTTCCGATCCTGCCCAGCGGCCGCGACTTCATCACGCGTCCGCTCGGCTTTGTGTTCACCGACTGGAAAGCGGGCGTGGCCGATCTCTGCGCCAGTCCCGAGGAGATCGCCGGGGCGCGTTTCCGCATGAACATGCTGTGGACCGGCTCGGTCACCGTCGCCTTCTTCGGCGCCATCCTCCTGGGCATGCAGGCGGTGGCGCGGCAGATGCGGCTGTCGCAGATGAAGAGCGAATTCGTGTCGAACGTGTCGCACGAGCTGCGCACTCCGCTCGCTTCCATCCGCGTCTTCGGCGAATACATGCGCCTGGGCCGCGTGGAGAAGCCGGAGAAGATCCGCCAGTACGGCCAATACATCGAGGCGGAGAGCCGGCGGCTGACGCAGCTGATCAACAACATCCTCGACTTCTCGAAGATCGAATCGGCGGAGAAGCAGTACAAGTTCTGCGAGACGGACGTCGTGGAGCTGGCCGCGGCGACCGTGGCGGCGTTCGCGATGCCGCTGCGCGAGCATGGCTACTCGGTGACCTTCACACCGCCGCCGTATCCGCTGCCGCCGCTCCCCGTCGACAGCGACGCGTTCGCCCAGGCGCTCATGAACCTGCTCGACAACGCCGTGAAATATTCAAACGGCCGGAAGGAGATCGAGGTCGCCGTGACCTCGCCGGCCGCCGAGGCACGCGTCTCGGTGCGCGATCACGGCATCGGCATCGAGGCCAGCGAGCAGAAGCGCATCTTCGAGAAGTTCTACCGCGTCGGCAGCGGCCTGGTGCACGACGTCAAGGGGAGCGGACTGGGACTGGCCATCGTCAGCCACGTCGTGAAGGCGCATGGCGGGCGAGTGGAAGTGGCCAGCGCGCCGGGTGAGGGGAGCACGTTCACGATCGTCCTGCCAATCGGGGCACCGGTGTCCACACCGGCACCGGCACAATCGAAAGAGGAGTTCGCATGAGCAGAATCCTGGTGGTGGAAGACGACGCGGCGATGTCGGTGGCGCTGCGCGACGGATTCGAGTTCGAAAAGTACACGGTGGAGATGGCCGGCGACGGCGAGGAAGGGCTCCGGCTCGCCGCGCGCGGGGACCACGACGTGGTGATCCTCGACGTCATGCTGCCGAAGAAGAGCGGCCTGGACGTCTGCCGGGAGCTGCGACGGACCGGCATCAATACGCCGGTCATCATGCTGACCGCGCGCGGCCAGGAGATCGACAAGATCGTCGGCCTCAAGCTCGGCGCCGACGACTACGTGACGAAGCCTTTCAGCTTCATGGAGCTGCTGGCCCGCGTGGAGGCCGTCATGCGCCGCGTGAGACGCGCCAGCCTCGGCGACGAAGTGGAGTTCGGCGGAGTGCGCCTCGACTTCAAGACGTATCAGGCCACCAGACACCAGGAGCCGATCGACCTGACCCCGCGTGAGTTCCGCATCCTGCGCTACTTCCTCGACCATTCCAACGAAGTGGTGACGCGCGAGGCGCTGCTGAACCACGTGTGGGGCTACGACAGTGCGGCGTTCACGCGAACCGTGGACACGCACATGGCGCGGCTTCGTCAGAAGGTCGAGTCGACGCCGTCGGACCCGCGGCATCTCATCACCGTGCACCGCGTGGGATACAAGTTCGTACCGTGATCGGAAACCGGAAACCGGAAACCGGAAACCGGTTGCCGGTTGCCGGTTACCGGTTACCGGACCTGGCGATGATCCCCAGGATCAGGGCGGAGAACTCGCGCTGCACGCGGGCCGTCGTATCCATCACTTCCTGGTGCTCGAGCTTCTGTTTGAGGATGCCGGCCGCCATGTTCGTGATGCAGGAGATCCCGAGGACGGGGATGTTCATGTGGGCCATGGCGATGACTTCGGGGACGGTCGACATCCCGACGGCATCGGCGCCCAGCTTTCGGAACGCGCGGATCTCGGCGGGTGTCTCGTACGTCGGCCCGGACAGCGCCAGGTAGACGCCCTCCTGCAGCAGCACGCCGGCTTCCTTCGCCGCCTCGCGCGCCAGACTGCGCAGCGACTCGGGATAGGCCTCGCTCATGTCGGGGAAGCGCACGCCCAGCGCGTCGATGTTCGGGCCGCGCAGCGGGTTCGCTCCCATGAAATTGATGTGGTCGGAGATCAGCATCAGGTCGCCCGGCTTGAACGACTTGTTGATGCCGCCCGCCGCATTGGTGACGATCAGCTTGCTGATCCCCAGCCGGCCGATGACGCGGGCCAGGTGCATGACCTCCGGCATCTCGTGGCCTTCGTAATAATGCAGCCGGCCGCTGAGGACGACGACCGGTACGCCGCCGGCGTGACCGAGGGTCATTTTTCCCTGGTGGCCGACGACGGTGGAAGCCTTGCCCCCTGGGATCTCCGCGTAGGGAATCTCCGCTCCGACGTCGATGGCGTCGAGGACGTTGCCGAGGCCCGAGCCGAGGACGACGCCGGCAGAGGGGGAGATCTTCGTGATGGACTTGACGTAGGCGACGGCGCGGTCGATGTTCTCCAGCATCGGCGCGCAGTATACGGACTTCATCGTTTATCCTTGCGGCGCTTCCATCCCGCAAGCCAGGAGTCAACTTGGGACGATTCACCGGTCTGATCGGCATCGCGCTCATTCTCTGCATCGCTTACGTCATGTCGAGCGACCGGCGCGCCATCAAATGGCGCGTGGTCATGTGGGGCGTCGGCCTGCAGGTGGTCATCGCCATCGCGGTGCTGAAGGGCATCCTCATCGAAGACATGCTGCGGCCCATTCAGCTGCCGCTCTCGCGGATCGGCGCGGTCATCGTCCTCATCGTGGTCTGGCTTCTCGTCGCGCAGCTGTTCAGGCGCATCAGCGAACGCGGCACGCGCCGCATCCTCGGCATCGCGTCCGGGATCGTCATCGGCTATCTGCTGCTCGCCTACAGCCTGCTCGCGTATCTCTTCGAGACGATGCGCGTCGTGGTCAACAACTTCATCGGCTATACGGCCGAGGGGTCGAAGTTCGTGTTCGGCGAGGGGCTGGCCTCGGCCACGGGGCCGGTCGGATTCGTCTTCGCCACGCAGGTGCTCCCCACCATCATCTTCATCTCCTCGATCTTCGCCGTCCTCTACTACCTCGGCGTCATGCAGATGGTGGTCCGGTTCTTCGCGCGCATCATGACCAGGACGATGGGCGCGTCGGGCGCGGAATCGACGTCGACCGCGGCGTCGATCTTCATGGGCCAGACCGAGGCGCCGCTGACCATCCGCCCGTTCCTTCCGGACGTCACGATGTCCGAGCTGATGGTCATCATGGTGGCGGGGATGGCCACCGTGTCGGGTGGAATCATGGCCGCGTATGTTCTGGTGGCCAACGTCGACATCGTGCACCTGCTCACCGCCTCGATCATGGCCGCGCCGGCGGCGATCATGCTGGCCAAGATGATGGTCCCGGAAAAGGAAGTGCCGAAGACCGGGAGCGACGTCAACTTCGAAGTGCCGAAGATGGACGTGAACGTCATCGACGCGGCCGGCCGCGGCGCAATCGAAGGACTGCATCTGGCGCTGAACGTCGCCGGCATGCTCATCGCGTTCATCGCCCTGGTCGCGCTGATCAACGGGCTCTTCGGATACGCGCACGGATGGCTGACCGGCGTTGCTCCGGCCGTGGCGGCGTACTTCCCGGCCAGCCTGGACATCCTGATCGGCTGGATCTTCCGGCCGATCGCGTGGGCCATCGGCGTGACGTGGAAGGACAGCTTCGAGATCGGCAACCTCCTCGGCACACGCATGGTGCTCAACGAGTTCGTGGCGTTCGTGAAGCTCGGCGGGGTGCGCGACCAGCTCGACCCGCGCAGCCTGACCATCGTCACGTATGCGCTGTGCGGTTTCGCCAACTTCTCGTCGATTGCCATTCAGATCGGCGGCATCGGCTCGCTGGCGCCGACGCGGCGCGGCGACCTCGCCAAGCTCGGGTTGCGGGCCATGATCGCGGGAACGCTGGCGAATTTCATGACCGCGGCGATCGCCGGGATCCTGTTCTGAAACCGGTAACCGGTTACCGGGAAACCGGTTACCGGGTATCGGCTGCGCGTAGAGCGGAGAGGACGCTCTCGAAGTCGGGGGGCAGCGGGGCCTCGAACGTCATGCTCTCGCCGCGGTGCGGGAAGGTGATGCGTCGCGCGTGCAGCGCCTGCCGGGTCATCGATGCGAGCAGGCGCTGGATTCCCTTGTCGGGAATGCCTCGCCACTGCGGACCGGAGTACACCGGGTCGCCGACGATAGGGTGTCCGAGGTGTTTGAGGTGGACGCGGATCTGATGGGTGCGCCCGGTGTGCAGAAGGCATCGGAGCACGGATACGTAACGGAACTTCTCCGTGAGCTCATATTCGGTTACGGCGGCGCGACCGCCGGCCACCACGGCCATCCGCTTCCGGTCGCGCGGATCGCGTCCGACGGCCGCTTCGATCACGCCGCGCGGCCGGGAGGGCGTGCCGTAGACCAGAGCCGTGTACTCCTTCCGCACGGCAGGTGTGCTCCACTGTTCCTTGAGGCGGCGATGGACCTCGTCGCGCTTGGCGATGACCATGACACCGCTGGTGTCCTTGTCGAGGCGGTGGACGATGCCGGGGCGGAGCTCGCCTCCGATTCCGCTGAGATCGCGGACGTGGAAGAGCAGAGCGTTGACGAGGGTGCCGTCGGCGTGGCCGGCCGCCGGGTGAACGACCAGTCCGGCGGGCTTGTCGATGACGACGAGGTCGGAGTCCTGGTACAGGACGCTGAGGGGGATCGGCTGCGATGCGACCTCAACCGGCACCGGGTCGGGGAAGGCGACCTCGAGGAGCTGTCCGGCGGAGACGCGGGTGGACGGTTTGCTGGCCGGGGTCGTATCAAGCCGGACGAAGCCTCGTTCGACGAGACTGGCAAGAAAACTGCGACTGTGGTCCGGGAACATGGCGCCGAGCGCGCGGTCCAGCCGTGCGCCATCCGATTCGACAGGGACCGTGGCGCGGCGAATCTCGGAAGTTCTCACGAAAATTTTTTGAATCCTGCGGTTCGGACTGAAGTTAGAATGCTCTCGCAGCATACCAACCAACGGCAGTCTTACTGTCAAACACAGACGTAAAGGGGAGACTATGTTCAAAGTGAAGCATTTGGCTCTGGCCGCGGCTGTTGCTCTGAGCGCCGTCAGCATGATGGCGAGTAACTTCCGCGCGGCCGACCAGGTGTACCTGCCGGCAGCGGGACGAATCACAGGCGGCGGCGTGACGTTCATCAGTGACGTGTGGGTCCAGAACATGACCAATGATCCGGTGACCGTGTCGGTCATCTACACGGCCACGTTCGCCGGCAGCAACCAGGCACCGCAGTACGCAAATGACCTCTTCTCGCTCGCTCCGCGCGAGCGGCGCGAGTTCGTCGACTTCGTCGGAGCGAACCGCGCCACCGGAAACGGTCTCGGCCTCGATCCGTTTTTCGGAACGCTGATCTTCAACGCCTGCCGTCAGGGCGCCGACTGCACTGACCAGGTCGACGAAGTGACCGGCGTCGACCCGGACTTCCGCGACATCGCCGTGTTCAGCCGGATCTACTCGATCCCCGTGGGCGGCAACATCGCCACCTCACCGTCCAACGGCCAGGCCTTCCCCGGCATCCCCTGGTACAACTATGTCAGCTCCCGCGCGTCGAACATCCAGTCGAGCGGACAGAACCTGAGCACGGTGGTCATCACCGGACTTCGCAACACCGGCGCGGGCGGCCAGGCCGGAACCTACCGCGGCAACATCGGCTTCATGAATGCGTCGCAGTTCTCGACGACGACGATCAGGGTCCGGCTCTACAGGGGCAACGCGCCCGATACCGTCGTGGCCAGCCGCGAGTTCACGGTCGCTCCGCTGAACCACATTCAGATGGGCGTCAGCGCCATGTTCGGCGACGCGTTTCCGGCCGGACTCAGCTCGACCAACGCGTTCGTCCGCATCGATCAGACCAACAGCGTGGCCACCTCCGATGCTCCGACCGGCTGTCAGCCCGACGGCTGCCCCGGGTTCATCGCCTACGGCTCGGTGCTCGACAACCTGACCAGCGACGCGACCACGCTCGAGGCCATCTACGAGTTTCCGCTCAGCCTTGACGGAATCGACACGATCTACGGCTCCAGCGCCGGCAAACCCAACGTCCGCCGCGCTGCGCGCCGCCGTCCGTAGCGTTCTTCCATCACCGACATTGGAAAGGCCGCGCTTCCCGCGCGGCCTTTTTTTTCACGGTAAGATCTGCCCGCCGATGGAATTTGCCCGGAATCGACGCGTGCAGCGCATCCACCTGGCGCAGCCAGTGGTGGCCAAGCTCGGCTCGACCCCCGTCGTCCTGGTTGACGTCAGTCTTCTCGGCGCCCGCGTCGAGCACAGCACGCCGCTGCAGGCCGGCGGCAAGGCCCGGCTCACCTTCCGCTGGGACGACGAGCAGATCTCGGCGGAATGCAGGATCATCCGCTCCCGGCTGGAGCGTTTCTCCGTCGGCTCCGACGGCCTGACCGTCTACCACTCCGGCCTCGAGTTCGAGGAGATGCCGGCCGACATGAAGGAGCGGCTCAAGAACATCATCGCCCGCTTCATCAGCCGCGCCCTCGAGGAGCAGAAGCTCAACGCCCGCGGCGTCATGCCCGAGCACGACGTGGCCAAGATGCCCATCTTCCGTTACGGCGGCCAGCTCACCGCGAACCCGACCGATGTGGCGGAGGCAGTGGGCTCGGCGGCTTTGCCGACGAGCCGCATCGCCAAGGAGAGCGGATACATCTGCTATCACCTCGAGAACAACACCTGGCGCAAGAAGCGAACGCACGATCCCGGGCAGCCGGTGGAGGGTTTCACCATCTCGGCCACCGAGGATCGCGCGCAGGCCGATCTGTTGTGCGAGGCGTATCTGAGCTCCGACAAGGAAGGCCGCAGGATGATCCAGCTCTTCGCGCAGCTCTCCATCATGGAAGGGGAAGGGATTCAGCCGGGCCGGTTCGAGCCGTGACGTCGTGACGCCGGTTACCGGTTACCGATGCGAATCGAAGCGATGACGGTGGCGGACTGGCCACTCGTGAAACGAATCTACGAGGGGGGCATCGCCATGCGCCAGGCCACCTTCGAGACCGTGGCGCCGGACTGGCCGGCCTGGGACGCAAGGCATCTTCCGTCGCCGCGGCTGGTGGCCCGGGATCCGGCGGTCGTCGGATGGGCGGCGCTCAGCCGCGTCTGGGCGCGGGAGGTGTATCGCGGCGTCTGCGAGGTGAGCGTGTACGTGGACGAGGAGGCGCGCGGCCGCGGCATCGGCTCGCTGCTTCTGGCCGGGCTCGTCATCGAGTCGGAAAGGGCCGGGATCTGGACTCTGCAGGCGAGCGTATTTCCGGAGAACGCAGCCAGCGTGAGGCTCCATCAGCGCCATGGATTCCGGGTCGTGGGAAAGCGCGAGAAAATCGCGCAGCATCATGGCGTCTGGCGTGATACGCTTTTGCTCGAACGGCGCAGTTCGATCGTTTGACGGGCCCTTCTCGTCAGGAATGGCGATGGGTCGGCGTCCGTTGTACGCTCGTGGAGTAGGGTGTATTATTCGACAGCTTTCGAGCAGGTCTTTCGAAAGCGGCCGATTCGGCCGCTTTTTTTGTTCTATGAGCAACTTACCGGATCGGATCGGGCAGGAAATCCAGAAAATTGTGGACTCCGAGAAGCTCGAGCTCGTTCACGTTGAGTACAAGAAGCAGGGACGTGGTTACCTGCTGCGCGTCGACATCGACAAGCCCGGAGGGGTGACCCTCGAGGATTGCTCGCTCGTCTCGCAGCAGATCTCGACGTACCTCGATGTCGATGATGTCGTGCCGGCGGAGTACGAGCTGCAGGTCTCGTCCCCGGGGCTCGACCGGAAGTTTTACAGGGAGTCGGATTACGAGAAGTTCCGGGGCCGTCTGGTGCGCGTCAAAACGTCCCGGGCGATTCGCGGCCTTCACGTGATCGTCGGCAGGTTGAAGGAGTTCGACGGCAGGAAGATCGTGGTGACCGATCCGGTGATGAAGAAGGACGCGGACTACGAGATCCCGCTGGCCGACATCAAGGAGACACGCCTCGAAGTGGAGATTTGACCTGGCCGTGGCCAGGTCATCGGAGCGGAGCGAAGGATCAAAGGAACGATGTTCAACGAAAACCTCAGCAAGGACATCAAGGCGCTCGCGTACGAGAAGTCCATCGACGCCGAGCGCGTATACAAGGCCCTCGAAGACGCGCTCTCGACCGCGGCGCGCAAGTACTACAAGACCCGCGAGCCGCTCGAGACCATCCTGGACCGCGCCTCCGGCTCGATGAAGATCAACGTCCTCAAGGAGATCGTCGAGGACGAGAACCAGATCGAGGACCCCCAGGCGCAGTGGACCCTGGAGCAGGCCCGCAAGATCGACCCCGAAGCGCAGACCGGCGACACGATCAAGCTCGACTACATCACCAAGGAAGTGGTCGACGTCGTCAAGGACCCGCACACGCAGATCCGCACCTACGAGGCCCAGAAGATCGACGCCGAAGTCGAGCAGGGCGATGAGGTCAAGATCCCTCTGACCAAGCCGCCCGACGAGCTGGGACGCATCGCCGCCCAGTCGGCCAAGCAGGTCCTCTACCAGAAGGTCCGCGAGGCCGAGCGGGAGAAGGTCTACAACGAATTCAAGGACAAGCTCGGCGAGCTCGAGAACGGCTACGTGAAGCGGTTCGAGCGCGGCGACATGATCATCGACCTCAACGGCAAGACCGAGGGCATCATCCCCCGCTCGCAGCAGTCCCGCGCCGAGCGGTATTCGCAGGGCGACCGCATCAAGGCCGTCGTCATCGACGTGCACACGCAGCCCAAGGGGCCGCAGGTCGTCCTCTCGCGCACCGACCCCCGACTGCTCGTCAAGCTCTTCGAGATGGAAGTGCCGGAGATCTACGACGGCACCGTCGTCATCAAGGGCGCCGTGCGCGAGCCGGGTGAGCGCGCCAAGATCGCGGTCATGTCGCGCGAGCGCGACGTCGACCCGGTCGGCGCCTGCGTCGGCATGAAGGGCAGCCGCGTGCAATCCATCATCCGCGAGCTCCGCGGCGAGAAGATCGACATCATTCCCTGGAACGACGACATCGTCGTCTACGCCCAGAACTCGCTGGCCCCGGCCAAGATCACCCGCGTCAGCGTGACCAGCGACGAGCAGGCTCACCGCCCGCACCTCGACGTCATCGTCGACAACGACCAGCTCTCGCTGGCCATCGGCAAGCGCGGCCTCAACGTCCGCCTGGCCGCCGAGCTGATCGGCGCGAAGATCGACATCAAGTCCGAAGAGGAAGTGAAGGGCGAGGTGGCCGATGCGCTCTCCGCCATGCTGCAGGAGGCCATGGCCGAGTCGCGATCGCAGACCAACGTGCACGACATCGACGATCTGCCCGCGGAATGGGCCGACCAGCTCGAAGCGGCCGGCTACGACGACCTCGACTCGGTTGTGAACGCCTCCGTCGAGGACCTCACCGCGATCGACGGGATCGACGATGACGCGGCCGCCCAGATCATCGAGCTGGCCCGCAAGCACGAAGAGGTCGAGGAAGAGCCCTACGAGGCGACGGAAGACGAAATCGAAGAAGCGGAAGCGGCCGCGGCTGCAGCAGCCGAGGCCGAAGCCGAAGCGGAATCACCCGACGAGAAGCAGGAAGAAGCGGTGGAGAGGCCTTAGACCTGAGGCGTTAGTTCTTAGGCCTTAGTCCTTAGGCGTTAGGTTTCCAAATCCTAGGAGATTGAATGGCGGCAGCGAAGATTCGAGTGAGCGACATTGCGAAGCGGATGGGAAAGTCCGAGAAGGATGTCATCTTCCAGCTTCAGTCGCTCGGCGCCGAGGTGACTGACCCGAGTCAGGTCCTCGAGCCCGAGGTGATCCAGGCTCTGATCACCGGGAAAAAGCTCATGGCTCGCTCGCGCAGCGTCATCATGCGTGAGGACAAGCCCCAGCAGGAGAAGAAGAAAGAGGTCGTTCGTCCGCCGCGGCCCATCGTCAAACCGGCCCCCCGCGTCCGCAAGGAGTCCGAGCCGAAAGAGGAGCCCATCGCCGCTCCCACGCCGCCCACGGTCATCATCCCGGAATTCATCCAGGCTGCTGAAGATGAGGAGCGCGCCGCCAAAGAAGCTCCGGTGGAAGCGCCCCGGGTCGCTGCCAGGGCTGCCGAGGACGTTGCGGCGCCGGTGACCTCACCGGCGCAGGCCGAGGAAACCGGCACGCCGGCCAGGCCGTCCGTTCCTGCGCCCGCCTCCCGCCCCAGCGGTGGCACCGGCCCCCGTTCCCGCACCGGTCCGCCGAGCGGTCCGCGTCCGAATTACTCCAGCCAGCAGCCGGCGCCGAATTTCCGTCCCGCCGGCGGATCCGCTTCCCGTCCTTCGGGGCCGGGCGGCCAGCGTCCGGGCAGCTACGCGCCGCGTCCGGGCGGTCCCCCCGGTGCAGGACCGGGAGCTCCGCGTCCCGGTGGCTTCGGCGCTCAGCGTCCGAGCGGTCCTGGTGCAGGAATGCGGGCCAGCGGCAGTCCGGGACTGCGTCCCACGACCGGCCGGCCGATGCCTCCGCCGCCACCGCCATCCATCGGCGGTCCGCTCGGCGCGCGTCGCAAGAAGCCGACCGACGGCCCTGAAGAAGGTCGCGAGAAGAAGAAGCCGGCCGGGAAGGGCGTGAAGAAGTCTCGTGAGGTCGAAGTCGACAACGAGCTGTTCACCAAAGGTCCTTTCTCCGGCACCCAGATCATCAATGACGACCTCGGGCCGGAGATCGTCATGCCGGAGCCGACGGATGAGGACGATAAGAAGCACACTCCCTCGTCGCGGCGCGACACACGCAAGCAGGCGGCTCCTGTCTCGGCCAAGGTGCTGGAGTTCAGGCGGCCGGACGGAAGGGTCGCTCTCAGCGAAGCGGTCACGGTCAAGGAGTTGGCCGACAAGCTCGGGATCAAGGCCAACGACCTGATGAAGCACCTTCTGATGAAGAAGGGGCTCATGGTCTCGATCAACCAGCCGCTGGGCGGAGACCTGGCGCTGGAGATCGCGCGCGACCTCGACATCGACGCCGAAGTGGTGTCGTTCGAAGAGGCCGTCGAGCTCGAGGCCATGGAGAAGTCGGCGGTCACGGGAACGACTCCGCGCGGTCCGGTCATCACGGTCATGGGTCACGTCGACCACGGAAAGACGTCGCTGCTGGACGCCATCCGCGAGACCAACGTGGCCGGGGGTGAGGCGGGCGGCATCACGCAGCACATCGGCGCGTACCAGGTGGAGAAGAAGGGCCGCAGGATCGCCTTCCTCGACACGCCCGGTCACGAGGCCTTCACGATGATGCGCGCGCGTGGCGCGAAGGTGACGGACATCGTCATCCTCGTCGTCGCCGCGGACGACGGCGTGATGCCCCAGACGAAGGAAGCGATCGATCACGCCCGCGCCGCGAAGGTGCCGATGATCGTGGCCATCAACAAGATCGACAAGCCGAATGCGAACGTCGAGCGCGTCCGCCGCGAGCTGGCTGATGCCGGCGTGCAGGTGGAGCAGTGGGGCGGCGATGTCGTGTCCGTGGAAGTCTCGGCGACGAAGAAAAAGGGCATCGACGACCTTCTGGACATGATCCTGCTCACCGCGGACATCCTCGATCTCAAGGCCAACCCCGAGCAGGCCGCGAAGGGCGTCGTGCTCGAGGCTCGCAAGGAAGTCGGCCGCGGCATCGTGGCCACCGTGCTCGTGCAGGACGGCACCTTGAAGATCGGCGATGCCTTCTTCTCCGGCGCGACGTACGGCCGCGTGCGGGCCATGACCGATCAGCGCGGCGAGCGCGTGAAGGAAGCCGGCCCGGCCACCCCGGTGCAGGTCAGCGGGTTCGACGACGTCCCCAACGCCGGAGACACGCTGCAGGTCCTCGACGACGAGACGCAGGCCCGGGTGATCGGCCAGATGCGCCAGGAGAAGGTGCGCGAGGCCGCGCAGTCCAAGGGCGGCCGCATGTCGCTCGATCAGCTGTTCCAGCGCATGCAGAGCGGCACCACCAAGGAGCTCAACGTCATCATCAAGGCCGACGTGCAGGGCTCGGTCGAGGTCCTGACCGAGACCGTGCGCAAGCTCTCCACCGAGCAGGTCAAGGTCAGCGTCATCCACTCGTCCGTGGGGGCCATCTCCACGAACGACGTCCTCCTGGCCACGGCCTCGGATGCCATCGTCGTCGGATTCAGCGTCCGGCCCGAGCGCAACGCGGCCGAGCTGGCGGACAAGGAAGGCGTCGACATCCGGATGTACACGGTCATCTACAACCTGGTCGACGAGCTGAAGGCCGCGATGACCGGACTGCTCGATCCGAAGTTCCAGGAGGTCTTCCAGGGACGCGCCGAGGTGCGCAACACGTTCAAAGTGCCGAAGGCGGGCGTGGTGGCGGGCTGCATGGTGATCGACGGGACGATTCCGCGCACCGCCAGCGTGCGGTTGCTGCGCGACAACCGCGTCATCTACGAGGGCAAGATCGCCTCGCTGCGCCACTTCAAGAACGATGTCTCGGAAGTCCGCCAGGGGTTCGAGTGCGGCATCGGCATCGAGAAGTTCCAGGACATCAAGGTCGGCGACGTCATCGAGGCGTTCAAGACCGAGAAGCTCGAGCCGGCGCTGGCGTAGGGCTCAGGGCCAGGGGCTCAGGAGACCGCCCCCCCCCAGCCCCCCCAGCCCCGAGCCCCGAGCGCTTTTTATGCTGGTGTGCGTCGCTCTCTTCGAGCTGGACATCGAGTTCGCGCAGAGTCTTAAGGACAAGCGCATGGTGGTGCGCAGCCTCAAGGAAAAACTGCGCTCGCGTTTCGAGATCTCCGCGGCCGAGGTCGGCCTGCTGGATGTGCACCAGCGCTCCCGTCTTGCAGTATCGTTCATCGCGCTCGACCACGCCGCAGCCGATGCGAGGTTCGAGAAGATCCAGAGCTTCGTGGAGTCGCATACCGATGCGGTGCTGGCGGGATGGATCTCCGAGAAGCTGGAGTTTGATGAGACGCTGCAGCTATGAAGAAAACCCGTAGAACTTCCCGTGTCGGCGAGAGCGTACGCGACGCCCTGGTCGAGGTGTTCCGGCATGACCTCAAAGACGTCAAGATCGGCTTCACCTCGATCACCGGCGTGGACGTCAGCCCTGATCTTCACTTCGCCCGTGTCTTCATCAGCGGTCTGACCCCGGACGAAACGCGCGCGGTCGTGGACGCGTTGCAGAATGCGCGCGGCGCGGTGCGCCACTATCTGGGCAAGCGGATCCGCCTCCGCTATACGCCCGAGCTCGACTTCAAGTACGACGAGGCGCCGGAAAGAGGCGGGCGCATCGAAGCGTTGCTCGCAGGGATGAAGCCGAAGGAAGAACCGGACGATGACGGCACCGAATCCTGAGCAGGGGGCCGCCCAGGTCGCCGAGCGCATCCGCTCCGGGAGCAACTTCCTCATCACCGGTCACCGCAACCCCGACGGCGACGCCCTCGGCAGCGGCATCGCGCTTCTGCGCCTGATCCGGCAGATGGGAAAGACGGCCCGGATCGTGGTCCGCGACGGCTTCGGCAAGCCGCTGTACAACATGCCGGGGGCGGAGGAAGTCGTGATCAGCGACACGCTGCCGTCCGATTATCCGAAGGCTTACGACGCGCTCTTCACGATGGAGTGCCCGGAGGTGCATCGGACGGGCTACGAGATCCTGCCGGGCCCCGTCGTCAACATCGACCACCACCTCGGCAACGAGATGTATGGCGAGATCAACTTCCTCGATATCGAAGCGCCCTCGGTCGGCGAGATGGTGCTGCAGCTCAATCGGAATCATCTGAGGCTGCCGCTCGATGCGGAGACGGCCACGGCCATGTACGTGTCGCTGGCCACCGACACCGGCTTCTTCCGCTATCACAACACGACCCTGCGGACGTTCCAGGCCGCCGAGGAGCTGGTGCGGGCGGGGGCGGTGCCGGGGGATGTGTCGCTGTGGATCAACGAGAGCGTGACGCCGGGCTCGATCAGGCTCCTCGGGCTCTGCCTGACGACGCTCCAGCTGCATCACGGAGGAAAGGTGGCCACCGCGGAGTTGCCGCTGCGTTTCTTCGAGGAAGCAGGCGCCACGCCGGAAGACACCGAGGGGATCGTGAACTACGGGCGGTCGATCGAAGGGGTGATGGTGTCGATCCTTCTGAAGGAAGGCGAGGGGAGCACGACGCGGGCGTCGCTGCGCGCGAAGCCGGGGGTCGATGTGCAGAAGGTGGCCGCTGTGTTCGGCGGCGGCGGTCACCAGGCCGCGTCCGGATGCACGGTGCCTCTGCCGATGGCCGAGGCAAAGGCGCAACTCCTGGCGCTCCTCGACGTGTAGAGGGGGTCAGCTGACCCTTCTCTTGAACACGTTCAAAAAATGACTTGACGACGGCCGGTGGCGGACCTACCTTATTTTTGAACATGTTCAAAAGGAGGGCGCAATGGTCATCGGCAGTTATCTCGCCTACCTCGGTATCAGCATCGCCGTCACCGTCTGGGTGGCACGGACCCTCCACCGGAACGGACGCATCTTCCTGGTGGACTCGTTCCTCGGCAACGAGCCGCTGGCGGACTCGGTCAACCACCTCCTCGTCGTCGGGTTCTACCTCATCAACATCGGCTACGTGTCGCTGACTCTGAAGGTGGGAGCGAAGCCTCAAACGGGCGCGGAAACCATCGAGTACCTCAGCACCAAGATCGGTGTCGTGCTTCTCGTGCTCGGCTTCATGCATTTCATGAATCTGAAGATCTTCTCGTCCATGAGACGGCGCGCAGCCCGCCCGGCGGGGGTGTGACATGAAAATCGTCATCCCCGGCGGCTCCGGACACCTGGGCAGCATTCTGGCGCGCGCCCTTCACGGGGAACACGATGTGGTGGTCCTCACTCGCGGCGATCCGATCCGGCCGTGGCGAACCGTGAAATGGGACGGCGTCACGCCGGGGAACTGGATCGATGAGATCGACGGCGCGGACGTCGTCATCAACCTGGCCGGACGCAGCGTGAATTGCCGCTACAACGCCGCCAATCGTGCCGAGATCATGCGCTCACGCGTCGATTCCACCCGCGCCGCCGGCCACGCCATCGCCTCCGTGGCGCGACCGCCGCATCTCTGGCTGCAGGCTGCGACGGCGACGATCTACGCACACCGCTATGACGCCGCCAACGACGAGGAACACGGCATCGCCGGCTGGGCCGCCGAAGATGCGCCGGACTCGTGGCGTTTCAGCATCGACGTGGCCCGTGCCTGGGAGGCCGCCGTGGACGAGATCCGCACGCCGCGCACACGGCGCGTGAAGATGCGCACGGCCATGGTGATGAGCCCGGAGCGCCGCGGGGCGTTCGACCTGCTGCTGCGACTGGCGCGGGCGGGGTTGGGTGGGAGGGCGGGGGACGGGCGGCAGTTCGTGTCGTGGATTCATCACGAGGACTTCGTTCGCGCGATCCGCTTCCTCATCAACAAACCGTTCATCGACGGCGTGATCAACCTGGCCGCTCCGAATCCGCTGCCGAACGCCGGTTTCATGCGCGCGATCCGCGACGGCCTCGGCATCCGCACCGGGCTCCCGGCGACGAAGGGCATGCTCGAGATCGGGTCGTTTCTGATGCGAACCGAGAGCGAGTTGATCCTGAAGAGCCGCCGCGTCACACCGGCGCGCCTGCTTCGCTACGGCTTCGCGTTTCAGTATCCGGAATGGCCGGACGCCGCAGGCGCGCTCTGTGATGAGTGGCGCGCGCTGCGCGGCCGGCCGGTCTCACGCATCGCTGCGATGTGGTGATCTACCATGGAGGCCGTGGCCGAGCGGCAATATGCAACCGCGAAGGCGGAGGAGACCCGCGAGCGCATCCTCGACGCCGCGCTGCGCCTCTTCCGCGAGCGCGGCTTCGACGAGACCACCATGCGCGATATCGCCGCAGAGGCGGGAGTGGCCACCGGTGCCGCGTACTACTACTTCCGTTCGAAGGAAGATCTCGTCATGGCGTTCTACGTTCGCACCGCGGACGAGGCGCGCGCGCTGCTTCCCACTGCCATCGCCAAGTCCAACAACCTCGGCAGGCGCCTCCACGAGATCATCAGCATGAAGCTCGATCAGTTCTCCGAGCATCGCCGGCTGATGGTGGCGCTGGTGCGCATCGGCATCGACCCGTCCCATCCGCTCTCGCCGTTCGGCGAGCAGACCGCGCCGATGCGCGAGGAGAGCATCGCCGCGTTTCGCGCCGCGATCGACGGCGCGAAGCCCGCCATTCCGAAAGATCTCGTCCGCGATCTTCCGCGCCTGCTCTGGCTCTACATGATGGGGATCATCCTGTACTGGATGTTCGACGAGTCCGCCGGCCAGAGGAAGACGCGCAAGCTGCTCGACGGCACGATCGACATGATCGTGCGCCTGGCCTCGCTCTCCTCACTCCCGCTGATGGGCCCCCTCCGCAAGCGCCTGCTCTCGTTGCTGTAGAAGGGGGTCAGGTCTTGCCTTTTCCCTTTCGCTACTCGGCGTAGCGAAAGGGAAAAGGCAAGACCTGACCCCCTTCTACAGCAACGAGAGCAGGCGCTTGCGGAGGGGGCCCATCAGCGGGCGTGAGGAGAGCGAGGCCAGGCGCACGATCATGTCGATCGTGCCGTCGAGCAG
>DATKCA010000187.1:0-47456 GCA_035544675.1 Thermoanaerobaculia bacterium
GGGGGCGGGCTGTGGGGTCTTACTTGCTGCTCTTCTTTTTGGAAGAGGTCGTTTTCTTCTTCGGCTTCGCTTTGCCGGTGGCGGCCGGCTTCTTCTTCGGAGCGGCCTTCTTCTTAGGCTTCTCCTCGGCTTCTTCAGGCTCTTCCGCCGCAGCAGGGGCAGGCTTCTCTTTCTTCTTCGCGGCCGGCTTGGATGCCGCCGGCGACGGCTTGCTCTCGGCCGCCGGCAGCTCGTAGCCGACGAACTCCAGAATGGCCATCTCGGCCGCGTCGCCGCGACGGGCGCCGAGCTTGATGATGCGGGTGTAGCCGCCCGGACGCTCCGCGAAGCGCGGCCCGATCGTGCCGAACAGCTTGGCGATCACGGCGTCGTCGGCGACCACCCTGGCCGCCTGGCGCCGCGCGTGGACGCTGTCGTTCTTCCCGAGTGTCACGAGCTTCTCGATGAGCGGCCGGAGCTCCTTCGCTTTCGGCAGCGTCGTCACGATGCGCTCGTTCTCAATCAGCGACGCGAGCTGGTTGCGGAACATCGCCAGACGATGGCTCGATGTCCTTCCCAGCTTGCGGTTCACCATTCCGTGTCTCATTGGTGTGATTCCTTCTCCTCACGACAGTGAGGGGGGCTTTACTCCCTCATCTCCGCGGCACCACGGCCCGGAACGCGGGACATGCCGAACGAGAGGCCGAGCGAGGCCAGAACGTCCTTGATCTCGTCGAGCGACTTGCGGCCGAAGTTCTTGGTGGACAGCATCTCGCGCTCGGTCCGCTGAACGAGGTCGCCCAGCGTGCGGATGTTCGCGTTCTTGAGGCAGTTGGCGGAGCGGACGGAGAGGTCCAGCTCCTCGATCGGCTTGGCCAGCATCTCGGCCAGGCGCGGATCGACTTCCGGAGCGGCGGTCTCTTCGATCTGCTCGCCCTTGGTCTCGAACGCGCTGAAGATCCGCAGGTGGTCTCCGAGGAGCTCGGCAGCGAGGCTGACGGCTTCCTGGGGAGAGACGGCGCCGTTGGTCCACACCTCGAGGATGAGGCGATCGTAGTCGGTCATCTGGCCGACACGCGCTCCCTCGACGTGATAGTTCACGCGGCGGACCGGCGAGTGGATCGAGTCGATGGGGATGTAGCCCAGCGGCAGATCGGTGTCGGCGTTGCGGTCGGCCACCTGATAGCCGCGGCCGCGCTTGAGACGCGCCTCGAGCTTCAGGGTCCCCTCCTTCGAGAGCGTGGCGATGTGCGCGGACTGGTCGAGGATCTCGATGTCCGCATCGCCTTCGAAGTCGGCAGCGGTGACCACGCCCGGTCCCGACTTCTCCAGATAGAGCGTCTTGGGGCCTTCACCGTGGAGCTTGAACGGAATCTGCTTGAGGTTGAGGACCACGTCCGTCATGTCCTCCACCACACCGGTAAGGGATGAGAACTCGTGAAGAACGCCTTCGACGCGAATGGCGGTGACAGCGGCGCCCTCGATCGACGAGAGCAGGACTCGCCGCAGCGCATTGCCGATCGTGGTACCGAAACCACGCTCGAACGGCTGAGCGATGAAACGCCCGTAATTCGGGGTAAGGGTCTCGGGATCGTAATCGAGCTTCTTCGGCTTCTGAAATTCTGACCACAGCATTTGAGCGGCCTCCTGCCAAATGGCTGTTGGCTCCTGGCTCTTGGCTCTTGGGAGGTCGCCGCTTTCCCAAGAGCCCAGAGCCAGGAGCCAAGAGCCCTAGTTTTACTTCGAGTAGAGCTCGACGATGAGCTGTTCCTGGATGGGAAGACGGATGTCTTCGCGCTTCGGGATATCCGTGACGCTGCCCTGGAACTGTTCCGCGTTGAGCGTGAGCCAGGAGGGAACTCCACGGCCACTGGCCGTCTCGACTGCCTGGCGGATCTGATCGTTCTTGCGGCTCTTCTCCCGGACCTGGATGACATCACCCTTGCGCACCTGGTACGAGGGGATGTTGATCTTCCGGCCGTTCACCACGATGTGTCCGTGACGGACCAGCTGCCGGGCCTGCGGGCGGGAGGCGGCAAATCCGAGCGAGTACACCACGTTGTCGAGCCGGAGCTCGAGCTGACGGAGCAGGTTCTCACCGGTGATGCCGGTGCGGCGCTCAGCGCGCTGGAAGTAGGTCTGGAACTGGCGCTCCAGGAGCCCGTAGATGCGCTTCACCTTCTGCTTCTCGCGAAGCTGCACGCCGTATCCGAGAACCTTGGAACGACGGCGGCCGTGCTGACCCGGCGCGTAGTTGCGCCGCTCGATCGAGCACTTGTCCTTGAAACAACGATCGCCCTTGAGAAAGAGCTTCATGCCCTCACGCCGGCAGAGCCGGCAGACGGGATCAGAGTAACGAGCCACTATGCCTCCTGTTTTTCGGACCCGCGCCACCATGGCGCGTTCCGCATACGCCGGCTGCTGCACGGCGTAACTGTCTTACGAGAGAGGCTCTGGGCTCTTGGCTCTGGGCTCTTGGGAAGCAGAATTCCCCAAGAGCCAGGAGCCAAGAGCCAAGAGCCCTTTGAATCACACGCGGCGCCGCTTGGGCGGCCGGCACCCGTTGTGGGGGATCGGCGTCACGTCCTTGATCGACTTGATGTCCAGTCCGCTCGCGGCGAGAGCGCGAATGGCCGACTCCCGACCCGCGCCGGGACCTTTCACCTTCACGTCGACGCTGCGCACCCCGTGCTCCTGCGCGAGCTGTGCCGCGTTCTGGGCCGCCACCTGCGCGGCGAACGGAGTGCCCTTGCGCGAGCCCTTGAACCCGATGCGGCCCGCGCTCGACCAGGCCAGCACATTGCCGACCGGATCGGAGATGGCCACGATGGTGTTGTTGAACGTCGCGGCGATGCACGCCACGCCGTGCGGAATGCTCTTCCGCTCCTTCTTCTTCGTTCCGGCGCGACGCGCGCCCGCTTTCGGTGCTCTAGCTGTTGCCATGTGTCGATTCCTAACGCCTAAGGCCTAACGCCTAAGGCCTATTTCTTGGTTGCCTTCTTCTTGCCGGCGACAGCGCCTTTGCGCGGTCCCTTCCGAGTGCGGGCATTGGTGTGCGTGCGCTGCCCGCGGACGGGCAGCCCGCGGCGATGGCGCATGCCGCGGTAGCAGTTGATCTCCATCAGGCGCTTGATGTCCAGGCCCACGTCCTTGCGCAGGTCACCCTCCACCTTGCCCTCGTCCGTGATGACCTGACGGATCTTGCGCACGTCATCCTCGGAGAGGTCCTTGACGCGCGTGTTCCGGCTGACCTTGGCCTTGTCGAGGATGTCGTTCGAGCGCGACCGGCCAATGCCGAATATGTAAGTCAGGCCGATTTCGACCCGCTTGTTCAGTGGAAGATCAACTCCTGCGATACGTGCCATGTCTTATCCCTGTCTCTGTTTGTGCTTCGGATTCTCACAGATGATCCGAATCACGCCCTGCCGGCGGACGATCTTGCATTTGGTGCAGATTTTCTTGACTGATGAACGTACTTTCATGTCTTGGCTCTATTTGTATCTGTAAATGATCCGACCCCGTGTCAGATCGTACGGCGACAGCTCCACGAGGACCTTGTCTCCCGGAAGAATGCGGATGAAGTGCTTGCGCATCTTGCCGGAGATGTGGGCCAGAACTTTGTGCTTGTTCTCCAGCTCGACCTGAAACATGGCATTGGGCAATGTCTCCAATACCGTGGCGGTCACTTCGATTGCTTCTTCCTTCGACATTCGTCCCCTTCGTTTATTTTCCCAGGACCAGCGGCCCGCCGGCCGTGATGGCCACCGAGTTCTCGAAATGCGCGGCCAGCGTTCCGTCGATCGTCCGCGCCGTCCATCCGTCCGCATCCGTGCGGACGTCCTGGATCATCCCGCCGTTGCCGGCCCGCTCGATGCGGGCGCGCAGCTTCGGGCCGATGTCACAGAGCATCGGCTCGATGGCCAAAACCATCCCTTCACGCAGCTCGATGCCCCTCCCGCGCCTGCCGTAGTTGTAGACCTGCGGCTCCTCGTGCATCTTGCGTCCGATCCCGTGCCCGACGAAGTTGCGGATGACGTGGAAGCCGCGCGACTCCGCGTGCTCCTGCACCGCCGCACCGATGTCGCCCAGATGCCGTCCCGGGCGCATCTCCTCGATGGCCAGGTCGAGGCACTCTTTCGTGGTCCGCATCAGCTCGTCCGCCCGAGGCGTGACGTCGCCGACCGGCACGGTGATCGCGCCGTCGCCCACGAAGCCCTCCAGGATCGACCCGAAGTCGAGCCCGAGGATGTCCCCCTCCTGCAGCCTGGCCCGGCTGGGGATGCCGTGGACGATCACGTCGTTGGCCGATGCGCAGACCACCGCCGGATAGGGCGGGAGTCCCATCGGAGAGTAGCCCTTGAACGGCGACTTTGCGCCGCGCCGGGCCAGCTCCTCTTCCGCGACGGCGTTCAACTGCGCGGTCGTGGCGCCCGGCTTGACCATGTCCCGCATGATCTCCAGGATCTCCAGAACGATCCGATTGGCGCGATCCATCACCGCGATCTCATCGCGCGTCTTCAGAACGGGGCCCTTCATCCGGTCGAGCATCAGTTCAGCGTCTTCTCAATTCGTTCAAAGACCGAATCGGCGGGACCAACCCCGTCGACCTTTTTCAGGAGCTTCTTCGAGTCGTAGTAATCGGCGACTGGAGCGGTCTGCCTGTGAAACGCATCCAGACGTTTGCGCACTGCTTCCTCGGTATCGTCGGGACGGGCCACGACCTCCGCTCCGCAGCGATCACACACGCTGTCCTTCGCGGGGGGCTGGTTCTCCAAGTGGTAAATCGCCCCGCACTGCGAACACGTCCGGCGGAGCGCAATCCGCTTGACGATCGCCTCGTCCGGGACAAGCAACTGGAGAACGCGAACCGGCTCGTTTCCATTCCCTGACATGAGCCCGTCCAGCTTCTCCGCCTGCTCGATCGTCCGCGGGAACCCGTCCAGAATGAAACCTCTGCGGGCATCCGCCTTCGCCAGACGCTCCCGGATCATCCCGATCATGACGTCGTCGGGAACCAGGTTCCCTGCCGCCATGATCTTGGCCGCTTCCTTCCCCAGCTCCGTCCCGCCGGCCACGGCCTCACGGAGCATGTCGCCCGTCGAGATGTGGGGAATGGCCAAGCGGCTGGCCAGCCGTTTCGCCTGCGTCCCTTTTCCGCTTCCGGGCGGACCGATGAAGATTAGTTTCATTTTGCTCTTGGCTCTTGGCTCTTGGCTCTTGGGATCTCCTGGCTCGTGACTCCCAAGAGCCAAGAGCCTGGAGCCAGGAGCCCATTGCTACCCGCGGCGCCCTCGGATCCTTCCCCTCTTCATGAATCCGTCGTAATGCCTCATGACCAGCTGCGACTCGATCTGATTGATCGTGTCCATGGCCACGCCCACCACAATGAGCAGCGACGTCCCGCCGAAGTAGAAGTTCAGGCCCATGCCCTCGGTGAACCAGATCGGCAGGAAGCGGTCGAGCCTCGCGCCGATTCCGAACGGCAGCTGGGCCACGTGGACGCCCGAGATGAGGAACTCGGGCAGCACGCAGACGGCGGCCAGGTACACCGAGCCGACGAACGTGATGCGGGTGAGCACGCGGTCGATGTAGTCGGACGTCTTCTTGCCCGGACGGATGCCGGGGATGAAGCCGCCGTACTTGCGCATGTTGTCCGCGGTGTCGACCGGATTGAAGACGATCGACGTGTAGAAGTACGCGAAGAAGATGATGCCCACGATCTGCAGCAGGTAATACACCGGCTGGCCCATCGAGATCTGGTTGCCGATGGCGTTCATCCACGGCGCCTGGATCATGCTGGCCATGGTCTGGGGGATGACCAGGATCGACGAGGCGAAGATGACCGGAATGACGCCGGCCGTGTTCACGCGCAGCGGCAGGTAGGTGTTGGCGCCGCCGTAGACCTTCCGGCCCACCACGCGCTTGGCGTACTGCACCGGGATCCGGCGCTGGGCGCGCTCCATGAAGACGACGAAGGCCACCACCGCGACCATGAAGACGAGGAGGAAGAGCATGGCGAAGATGCTGCGCTCGCCCGTGCGGATGTCGCCGATGGTTCCGACCACTGCGCCGGGAAGGCCGACCACGATGCCGGCGAAGATGATCAGCGAGATGCCGTTGCCGATTCCACGCTCGGAGATCTGTTCACCGAGCCACATGATGAACGCGGTGCCGGTGGTCAGGGTCAGCACCGTCATGATCGGGAAGCCGAGGCCCCACATCGAGTCCTGGACGTGAGCGGGCACGAGCGGCGCGCCGCCCGGAGCGGCCTGCGCCTTCAGCCAGAAGGCCACGCCCAGCGACTGCACGATGGCCAGCACGATGGTGCCGTAGCGCGTGTACTGGTTGATCTTCCGCCGGCCCATCTCGCCCTCTTTGGAGAGCTTTTCGAGATACGGCCACACCACCGTGAGCAGCTGCAGGATGATCGACGCCGAGATGTACGGCATGATCCCCAGAGCGAACACGGAGAGTCGGGAGAGCGCGCCGCCGGAGAAGAGATCGAGGAAGCCGAAGATGCCGCTGTCCACCGCCTTGAAGAACTCCGACAATGCAACCGGATCGACGCCGGGCGTCGGAATGTGCGATCCCAGGCGGTACACCGCCAGCACCAGGAACGTGAAGATGATCCGCCTGCGCAGATCAGGGATCGCAAAGATGTTGCGGAACGTATCTACGAGGTTCACCTACTGGATCTCCTGACAGGTCCCGCCTGCCGCTTCGATTTGCTTCCGGGCCGACTCTGAGAACTTGGTGGCGTGCACCGTCAGCTTCTTGGTCAGCTTGCCGTCGCCGAGGATCTTGATGCCGTCGTTGCGGCCCTTGACGAGACCGGCCTTGCGCAGCGCCGCCTCATCGATCGTCGCGCCGCTGTCGAACCTCTCCAGCTCCGAGACGTTCACCACGGCATGCTCTTTCTTGAAGATGTTCGTGAAGCCGCGCTTGGGCAGCCGGCGATGCAGCGGCATCTGGCCGCCTTCGAAGCCGATCTGGCGGCTGTAGCCGGAGCGCGACTTCTGCCCTTTCTCACCGCGTCCGGCCGTCTTGCCGTGGCCCGATCCCGGACCGCGCCCGACGCGCTTCTTCGCATGCTTCGAGCCCTTTTTGGGTCTGATGTCGTTCAGTTCCATGTTCTTTCCTCGGCTCTTGGCTCCTGCCTCTTGGCTCTTGGGAGGCCGAATTCGGTTTTCCCAAGAGCTAAGAGCCAAGAGCCCTTCCTGACTTACTCCAACACTTCCACGAGATGCGGGATCTTGGCGATCATCCCGCGCACTTCCGCCGTGTCCACACGCTCGGCGACGCGGTGCATCTTTCCGAGCCCGAGGGCCTTGAGCGTCTCGCGCATCTCCACCGGGCAGCCGATGCCGCTGCGGATCTGCCGTACGCGGATCGTCTTCCCCTCGCTCTTCCTCTTACGGCCGGGGATGCGCAGCTTCATGCTTCACCTTCCACGGGCGCATCGTCCTGACGCGGACCGCGAAGGGCCTGGTACTGCGCTTCGCTGCGAAGCTGCTTGAGCGCCTCGAACGTGGCCTTGACCACGTTGTGAGGATTCGCCGTGCCCAGCGACTTGGTCAGGATGTTCTGGATACCGGCCGACTCCAGGATGGCCCGCACCGGACCACCGGCGATGACCCCCGTTCCGTCCGACGCCGGCTTGAGCAGGACCTTGCCCGCGCCATAGTGGCCGAGCGAGGCGTGCGGGATCGTCGTCCCGCTCATCGAGATCGACACCATGTTCTTCTTGGCGATCTCGATGCCCTTCTTGATGGCGGCCGGCACTTCCTTGGCCTTCCCCGAGCCGAAGCCGACACGACCCTGGCCGTCACCGACGACGACCAGCGCGGAGAAGCTGAAGTTCTTGCCGCCCTTGACGACCTTGGTGACGCGGTTGATGTGGACGACCTTGTCGATCATCCCGCTTTCCGATCTATCGTCGTTACGGCGGTCGCCGCGCGGCGAGCCCTGACCCTGGCGGTGCATTGGACGCTGCATTTGATCTCCTAGAATTCCAGACCGTTTTCGCGCGCCGCATCAGCGAGCGCCTTGACGTTTCCGTGATAGAGGTAGCCGCCGCGGTCGAACACCACGCGCGTCACACCCTTGTCCTTCGCCTTCTTGGCGATCAGCGCGCCGACGGCCTTCGCCGCCGCCGCGTTCGCTCCCTTCGAGCCCGAGTCTTTCTCGTTGCTCGAAGCCGACGCGATGGTCTTGCCCGCCGCATCGTCGATCACCTGCGCGTAGATGTGCTTGAGGCTCCGAAACACCGCCAGCCGCGGACGCTCCGCCGTACCGGACACCTTCCGGCGGATCCGCTCGCGGATCCGGCCTCGTGAAACCACTCTCTCTTTTGCTCTGTCGCTCATAACTTGCTCTTGGCTCTTGGCTCTTGGCTCTTGGCTCTTAGCTCTGGCTCCTGGGCTGCGGTGACTACTGACTTCCAAGAGCCAACAGCCACGAGCCAAGAGCCAGTGAGTTACTTGCCTGCCGCCTTCCCTGCCTTGCGGCGAATGATCTCGTCCGAATACTTGATGCCCTTGCCTTTGTACGGATCCGGCTCGCGCAGGGCGCGAATCTCGGAGGCCACCTGTCCGACCTTCTGCTTGTCGATTCCGGTGATGGTGATGTGACCGGTCTTGGGCTCGACAACGATGTCGATGCCCGGCGGGATGGCGAACCGTACCGGATGCGAATACCCGAGCTGGAAGACGACTTCCTTCCCCTTCACCTCGGCGCGATATCCGACGCCGACGATGTCGAGCTCCTTCTTGAAGCCCGCGGTCACGCCCTGGACGTTGTTCGCCACGAGCGCGCGCATCAGCCCGTGGAACGCGCGGGTCTTCTTCTCTTCGTCACGGCGCGTGAACTGGACGACGTTGTTCTCGACCTTGACGCCGATGCCTTCGACCAGAGCGGTGGAGAGGGTGCCTTTCGGCCCCTTCACCGTGACGGCCTGGCCGTCCTGCCTGACCTCCACTCCCTTCGGGAGCGTGATCTCTTTCTTTCCGATGCGCGACATGGTTTCTCCTTACCAGACCTGGCAGAGGACTTCGCCGCCCACGCCGTTCTTCACGGCCTCGTGCCCGGCCAGCACACCCTTGGACGTGGAGACGATGGCCAGCCCCAGGCCTCCCAGGACGCGGGGGATCTCCTGCTTGTTGCGGTAGACGCGGCGTCCCGGGCGCGAGATGCGCTCGATGCCGTGAATGACCGGCTCTCCGTCATCGGAGTACTTGAGGTAGACGCGCAGCTTCGACTGGACCTTGTCCTCGACGAGCTTGTAGTTGCTGATGAAGCCTTCGCTCTTGAGAATGCGGGCAATCTCGACCTTGAGCTTCGAAGCGGGCAGCTCCACACGATCGTGGTGCGCCTGAATTCCGTTGCGGATCCGCGAAAGCATGTCCGCTACTGGGTCTGTCATCGACATATCTGATCCTCGTTCCTACCAGCTTGCTTTAGTGACGCCCGGGATGTATCCGCCGAGCGAGAGCTGACGGAAGCAGATGCGGCAGAGCTGGAACTTCCGCAGGAAACCGCGGGGGCGTCCGCACACCTTGCAGCGGTTGCGCTTCCGGGTCATGAACTTCGGCTTCCGCTCAGCCTTGACGATCATTGATGTTTTTGCCATTTGCTTTTCCCTTATTTCCCGAACGGCATTCCCAGCTCGCGAAGAAGGAAGCGAGCCTGCTCGTCGTTCTTCGCCGAGGTCACGATGGTGATGTTCATCCCCTTCGACTTGTCGACTTTGGTGATGTCGATCTCCGGAAAGATGAGGTGATCGCGGACGCCCAGCGTGTAGTTCCCGCGTCCGTCGAAGGAGCGCGTGGGCACGCCACGGAAGTCGCGCACGCGCGGCAGGGCCGTCATGATGAGGCGGTCCAGGAACTCGTACATCTTCTCGCCGCGCAGCGTCACCATCGTGCCGATGGACTGGCCCTCGCGCAGCTTGAAGCTGGCGATCGACTTCTTCGCTTTCGTGATGACGGGCTTCTGGCCGGTGATCTGCCCCAGCTCGTCCACCGCGGCGTCGAGGATCTTCGCGTTCGAGATGGCCTCGCCCACACCCATGTTGATGACGATCTTCTCGACCTTGGGAACCGCCATCGGGTTCTTGATCTTGAACTCGTCCTGGACCTTCCTGCGGACTTCCTTCGTGTACAGCTCTTTCAGTCGTGACGCCATTTGATGATCCTTAGATCCTTCGCTTCCTCAGGCTGATGCTTTCATTCACTTGCCCAGATCCGAGTCGCACTTGCGGCAGAAGCGCTTGGCGCCCTCGGCCGTGCGGTGCGATCCCAGCCGGGCCGGCTCGTTGCAGCTCGGGCAGATGACCTGAAGCTTGTCGGTGCGCACCGGCGACTCCCGCTCCACGATTCCACCCTTCTGGTTCTTCTGCGGGTTCGGCCGGGTGTGCTTCTTCAGGAAGTTCACCCGCTCCACGATGGCCGTGCCCTTCGAGGCCAGCACGCGCAGGACCTTCCCCTGCTTCCCGCGGTCCTTGCCCGAGAGGACGACCACGTTGTCGCCCTTGCGCACGTGGGTTTTGCCGTGCGGCTCTTCTTTGAATTTGCCTGCTTTTCCGTACATGTCTTTTCTCTTGGCTCTTGGCTCTAAATGACCTCTGGCGCCAGCGAAATGATCTTCATGAACTTCCGCTCACGTAGCTCGCGGGCCACGGGTCCGAAGACGCGCGTCCCCACCGGCTCGCGTTGATCGTTGATGAGGACGGCCGCGTTGTCGTCGAACTTGATGTACGACCCGTCCCGGCGGCGATGCTCCTTCACGGTGCGGACGATGACGGCCTTCACCACCGCGCCCTTCTTCACCGTTCCGTCCGGCGACGCTTCCTTGACCGAGGCGGTGATGACGTCGCCGAGCCCGGCGTACTTGCCGGCCGTGGAACCGCCGAGCATCTTGATCGCCGCGATCTTCTTGGCGCCGGTGTTGTCGGCAACCGTCAGTACTGTCCGCATCTGAATCATGGCTAGCTCGCTCTCTCCAGCACTTCCTTGACGTTCCAGCGCTTCCGCTTGGAAAGCGGACGCGTCTCTTCGATGACCACGCGGTCGCCGATGTTGAGAGGGTCGTTCGAATGCGCCATGAACTTGCTCGTGCGCTTGACGTACTTCTGATACATCTTGTGCTTGAACAGGTTCTCGACCGCGACGACCACGGTCTTCATCATCTTGTTGGAGACGACCACGCCGACCTTGGTCCGCTCGTTCGTCTTCTTCTTCTTCTCGCTCGTTGCCTTGTCTGCCATTCTCGATCCTTCAGGCTCGTGACTTCTCGCCCAGCAGTGTTTTGATGCGCGCGATCTCCCGCCTGACCTGCCCGATCTTCATCGGGTTCTCGACCCGTCCGGTGGCGCGCTGGAAGCGGAGCTTGAACAGCTGCTCGGCCAGCTCCCTTTCCCTGAGCTCGAGCTCAGGAACGGACTTGTCGCGAAGTTCTGAGGTTTTCATCACTCACCGACCTCCAGCATCTCCCGGCTGACGAAGCGCGTCTTGATGGGCAGCTTGTGCGCGGCCAGCTTGAGCGCCTCCTCGGCCACCTGCCGGGTCACCCCTTCCATCTCATAGAGGATGCGCGCCGGCTTGATCACGCATACCCATTCTTCCGGAGCGCCCTTCCCCTTGCCCATGCGGGTCTCCAGCGGCTTCTTGGTCACAGGCTTGTCGGGGAAGATGCGGATCCAGATCTTTCCACCGCGCTTGACGTGACGGGTCATGGCGATACGGGCCGCCTCGATCTGGCGCGCCGTCACCCAGCCCGCCTCGAGCGCCTGCAGCCCGTAGTCGCCGAACGAGATCTTCTGGCCACGTGTGGCCAGACCGCGCCGGCGTCCCCGCTGTTGCTTTCTGAATTTGACTTTTTTTGGCATCAACATGATGCGTTGACTCCTGGTTCTTGGTCTTGGTTCTTGGTCTTGGCTCTTGGCTCTTGGCTCTTGGCTCTTGGCTCTGGGGGTCCGCTTTCCCAAGAGCCCAGAGCCCAGAGCCCGTTTCTTACTGCGGTCTCCGACGCGATCTGGCTTTGGCCATTTCGCCTTTGAAGATCCACACCTTCACACCGATGATCCCGTACGTGGTCCTGGCCAGGGCCAGGCCGTAGTCGATGTCGGCCTTCAGCGTGTGCAGCGGAAGCCGGCCGTCCTGGTACCACTCGCTGCGCGCGATCTCGGCGCCGTTGAGCCGGCCGCCCACGCGCACCTTGATCCCCTTGGCCCCGAAGCGGAAGGCCGACTCCATGGCCTTCTTCATGGCCCGGCGGAAGGCGATGCGGCGCTCCAGCTGCGTGGCGATGTTCTCGGCCACCAGCTGCGCGTCGAGCTCCGGCCGCTGGATCTCCTGGATGTTGATGTAGACCTCGCCGTTGACGAGCTTCTGCAGCTCGTCCCGGAGCTTGTCGACCTCGGCGCCCTTGCGTCCGATGATGATGCCGGGACGCGAGGTGTAGATGTTGATGCGCATCTTGTTCGCCGTGCGCTCGATGTCGATCTCCGAGACTCCGGCGTGGGAGAGGCGCTTCTTCAGATCTTCGCGAAGCTTCAGATCGCGATGCAGCGTCTCGGCGTAGTTCTTTCCCGCGAACCAGCGGGAATGCCACGTCTTGTTGAACCCAAGCCGAAATCCGTACGGATTTACTTTCTGACCCAAGATTGCCTCCGTTACTTCCGAGCCCGCGCGCGGGTGGTCTTCTTCTTCGCTCCACCGCTGCGCTCGTTCACTGCCTTGACTTCGTCCGAAACATGCACCGTCACGTGCGCCTTGCGCTTCTGGATCCGGTAGGCGCGCCCCATCGGAGCCGGCTGCACGCGCTTCTCACGCGGCCCATCGTTGACGTAGATCTTCGAGACCACCAGATCGTCCACGTCGGGGGCGTTGTCCTTCTGCTCCACGTTGGCCACGGCCGACCGGACCAGCTTCTCCAGATCCTTGGCCGCCGCCTTCCGCGTGAAGCGGAGGATCTGCAGCGCCTCCTCCACCTTCTTGCCGCGGACGAGATCGACGATCAGCCGCACTTTCTGCGGTGATGCTTTCAGGTACCGTAGGGTTGCTGTCGCTTCCATCGATGTTCTCCGTTACGGCTTCGCCGCGGGCGCTGCCGCAGCCGGCGCCGCAGCCGGCTTGACGCTCTTCTCGACCTTCTTGCCGCTGTGGCCCTTGAACGTGCGGGTGAGCGCGAACTCGCCGAGCTTGTGGCCGACCATGTTCTCGGAGACGTACACCGGCACGAACTTCCGGCCGTTGTGAATGGCGATCGTGTGTCCAACCATGTCGGGCGTGACCGTCGAGCGCCGCGACCAGCTCTTGATGACCTTCTTGTCCCGCTCGCGGTTCATCGTCTCGACCTTCCTGGCGAGATGCTCGTCGACGAACGGGCCCTTCTTGAGTGAACGTGCCATTACTTTTTGCCTCTCCGCTTGACGATGAACTTCGTCGTTCTCTTGTTGCGGCGCGTCTTGTAGCCCTTCGTCGGCTGGCCCCACGGGCTCACCGGGTGACGTCCACCGGACGTCTTGCCTTCACCGCCGCCCAGCGGGTGATCGACCGGGTTCATCGACACACCGCGGTTGTGCGGCTTCTTCCCGCGGTGCCGCGTGCGGCCGGCCTTGCCGATGGAGATGTCCTCGTGCTCGATGTTTCCGACGCGGCCGATCGTGGCGTAGCAGCGGACGTGAACCTTGCGCATCTCGCCGGAGGGGAGACGCAGCGTTGCCCAATCTCCCTCGCGAGCCATGAGCTGCGCGAAAACGCCGGCCGAACGGGCCATCTGGCCGCCCTTCCCTTCCTTCAGCTCGATGTTGTGAACGGTCGTGCCCAGAGGGATGGCCGAAAGCGGGAGCGAGTTGCCCACGAGGATGTCTGCTTCGGGACCGGCCGTGATCGTGGCGCCCACTTCCAGTCCATCGGGGGCCAGGATGTAGCGCTTCTCGCCGTCCGCGTAATTGAGCAGTGCGATGCGCGCGGTCCGGTTCGGGTCGTATTCGATCGCCGCAACCTTGGCCGGGATGTTGTGCTTCTCGCGCTTGAAATCGATGTCGCGGTACTTCTGCTTGTGGCCGCCGCCGATGAAGCGGGACGTGATCCGTCCGATGGAGTTGCGGCCTCCCGTCTTCGGCTTCCCCCTGGTCAGGGCCTTCTCGGGCTTCGACTTCGTGATCTCATCGAAGGTGTGATGAGTCTGCTGGCGAAGGCCCGGTGATGTCGGCTTGTAACCTTTGACTGGCATGGTCGTTAGACTCCTTCGATGAAGTCGGGAGCCTTCTCCCCTTCCTTGAGGCGGACGTAGGCCTTGCGCCAGTCGCGGCGCTTGCCGGCCCAGCGGCCCATCCGCTTCATCTTTCCGCGGACGTTGAAGAGGCGCACTTCCTCGACTTTGACCTTGAAGAGCTCCTCGACCGCTTTCTTGACTTCGATCTTGTTCGCGTCCGGGTCCACTTCGAACGCGATGATGTTCGCGCCGGTCTCGCGCATGATCGAGCTCTTCTCGGTCACCAGCGGGCGGCGGATGATCTGATTCGCGTTCATGACTCGAGCACCTCCGTGAGCCGCTCCAGCGCAGCCTGGCTGAGCACGATGTAGCGGCTGTTCACCACGTCGTACACGTTCACGTTCGACGCGTCGACGAACTGCAGTTTGGGGTTGTTGCGCGAGGCCAGAACGGCGTTGGTGTTCTCCATCGAGTCCACGAGCAGCGCCTTCCCCTCCACTCCGATGTTGGCCACCTTCTCGGCGAGCGACTTCGTCTTGCCGTCATCGATCGACAGATCGCTGAGCAGCACCAGGGTGCCTTCCTTGACGCGCTGCGAGAGTGCAGCCTTGAGCGCGTTCTTCTTTTCCTTCGCGTTCATCTTGTACGAGTGGTCGCGGGGAACAGGCCCGAAGACCGTGCCGCCGTGACGATGAATGGGCGGGCGGTTTCCGCCCTGACGAGCCCGCCCCGTGCCCTTCTGGCGGAACGGCTTCTTGCCCGAGCCGGCCACTTCCGAGCGAGTCTTGGTCTTGTGCGTTCCCTGGCGGAGCGACGCGAGGTAGTTGCGCACCGCCTCGTGAATCAGGTGCTCCTTGTACGGATAGGCGAAGATCTCATCGGGCAGCTCGACAGAGCCGACCTTCTTTCCGTTCCAGTCCTTGATGTCGATGGTCGGCATGGTTACTCGCTCCTCTGCCCGTTCCGGGAGAACTGAACGTAGACCAGACCGTTCTTCCCACCGGGCACGGCGCCCTTGACGTAGAGCAGGTTGTTCTCGGCGTCGACCTTCGCCACGCGAAGGTTCTTGACCGTGACCTGATCGCCGCCCATCCGGCCGCCCATGCGCATGCCCTTCATGACGCGCGACGGGAACGCCGAAGCGCCGATCGAGCCGGGGGCCCGGTGGAACATCGAGCCGTGCGTGGCGCGGCCGCCACGGAAGTGATGCCGCTTGACCACGCCCTGGAAGCCTTTGCCCTTCGACTGACCGACCACGTCGATCGTGTCGCCCGGCTTGAACATGTCCACCTGGACCTTGTCCCCGACGTTGGCCTCGCCGCTGTACGGGACCTCGGCCAGCGTGCGCACGGGCTGGACGCCGGCCTTCTCGAAGTGTCCGCGCATCGGGCTCGTCACCCGGCGGTTGGAGATCTTCTCGACCAGCCCGATCTGCACGGCGTCATAGCCGTCCCTTTCGGCGGTCTTCTTCTGCACGACCAGGCAGGGTCCGGCCTGAATGACCGTCACCGGGACGAGAGCTCCATCCTCGGCGAACACCTGGGTCATTCCGACCTTCTTGCCAATGATTCCTTCGATTGCCATCTAGTTCACCTTGGAACCCTTTCGAGTTCGTGTGTGTGTGTTCGGCTCTTGGCTCTTAGCTCTTGGCTCTTGGGATAATCTGTTGCTCGTGACTCCCAAGAGCCAGGAGCCCAGAGCCCAGAGCCATTCAGCTACTTGCCGAATGCCTTGATCTCCACGTCCACACCGGCGGGGAGCTCGAGCTTCATGAGCGCGTCGACCGTCTGGGTCGTCGGCTCGAGGATGTCGAGCAGCCGCTTGTGTGTCCGCATCTCGAACTGCTCGCGCGATTTCTTGTCGACGTGCGGGCTGCGCAGCACCGTGTACCGCGAAATCTGAGTGGGCAGCGGGATCGGTCCCGCCACCCTGGCTCCGGTGCGCTTGGCCGTGTCGACGATCTCACTGGTCGACTGGTCGAGAACGCGGTAGTCATAAGCCTTCAGCCGGATGCGGATTTTTTCGTTCATCATGGTTTCTTGCCTCAAAGAACAGTGGAGCGCGGGTGTCCTCACCCGCGCCCTCTCGTGTGTTACTCGATGACGTCCGTCACCGTGCCGGCGCCGACCGTGCGGCCGCCCTCACGGATGGCGAAGCGGAGACCCTTCTCCATGGCGATCGGGGCGATCAGGTTGATCGTCAGCGAGGTGTTGTCACCCGGCATGACCATCTCCGCGCCCTCGGTCAGCTGCGCGGTTCCCGTCACGTCCGTCGTGCGGAAGTAGAACTGCGGACGATAGCCATTGAAAAACGGCGTATGACGGCCGCCTTCTTCCTTCGTCAGGATGTAGACCTCGGCCTTGAACTTCGTGTGCGGGGTAATCGAGCCCGGCTTGGCGCAAACCTGGCCGCGCTCGACGTCCTTGCGCTCCACACCGCGGAGCAGGAGGCCGACGTTGTCGCCCGCCTGGCCCTGGTCGAGGAGCTTGCGGAACATCTCCACGCCCGTGACGACCTTCTTCTGGGTGGGGCGGAGGCCGACGATCTCGATCTCTTCACCGACTTTGACGATGCCGCGCTCGATCCGGCCGGTGACGACCGTGCCGCGGCCCGAGATCGAGAAGATGTCTTCGACCGGCATCAGGAACGGCTTGTCGATGGCGCGCTCGGGGATGGGGATATAGGCGTCGACCGCATCCATCAGCTCCATGATCTTGGCGCCCCACTCGCTCTTGTAATCGCCCGACTCGAGGGCCTTGAGAGCGGAGAGACGGATGATGGGGATGTCGTCGCCGGGGAACTCGTAGCTGGTGAGAAGCTCGCGAACCTCGAGCTCGACGAGTTCGAGAAGGTCCTGGTCGGCCGCGTCGACCTTGTTGAGGGCCACGACGATGTAGGGAACACCGACCTGCCGCGCCAGCAGGATGTGCTCGCGCGTCTGCGGCATCGGGCCGTCCGTGGCCGCCACGACGAGGATCGCGCCGTCCATCTGCGCGGCGCCGGTGATCATGTTCTTGATGTAGTCGGCGTGACCGGGGCAGTCGACGTGAGCGTAGTGACGCTTCTCGGTCGAATACTCGACGTGCGCGGTGGCGATGGTGATGCCGCGCTCGCGCTCCTCGGGGGCCTTGTCGATCTGGTCGAAGGCCACGAAGCTGGCCGTACCCTTCGAGGCCAGGACCTTCGTGATTGCCGCGGTCAGGGTCGTCTTTCCGTGGTCGACGTGGCCGATGGTCCCGATGTTCACGTGCGGCTTGCTGCGGTCGAATTTCTCTTTTGCCATGTTGGATCTACCTCCGTTTATTAGCTCTTGGCTCTTGGCTCTTGGATGCAAGAGCCTCTAATCAAATTCTCTGTGTCGTCCCCGCGGCCTTGGCGATCACTTCCTCGGCGACGGTCTTCGGCGCCGGCTCGTAAGCGAGGAACTGCATCGTGTAGCTGGCGCGGCCCTGCGACATGGACCGCACGTTCGTTGCGTAACCAAACATCTCCGACAGCGGCACGTGCGCGCGGATGACCTTGGCCCCGGCCCGCTCGTCCATCTGCTGAATCTTTCCGCGCCGGCGCGAGAGGTCGCCCATGACGTCGCCGGCGTAATCCTCGGGCGTGACCACTTCCACGTCCATGATCGGCTCGAGCAGGATGGGAGCGGCCTTCCTCGCGCCTTCCTGGAAGGCCATGGAGCCGGCGATCTTGAACGCCATTTCCGACGAGTCGACGTCGTGGTACGAGCCGTCGTACAGGATCGCCTTCACGCCCGTGATCGGATAACCGGCCACGATGCCGCGCTCCAGCGCTTCCCTCACACCCTGCTCGGTGGGCTTGATGAACTCCTTCGGCACCGAGCCGCCCGTGATCTCGTTGACGAACTCGAACCCACCCTCGGCCAGCGGCTCGAAGCGCATCTTCACGTGGCCGTACTGTCCCTTGCCACCGGACTGGCGGACGAACCTGCCCTCCGCCTCCGACTTGCGCGTGATGGCCTCGCGATAGGCGACCTGCGGCTTGCCGACGTTCGCGGCCACGTTGAACTCGCGCACCATGCGATCGACGATGATCTCCAGGTGCAGCTCGCCCATGCCGCGGATGATGGTCTGGTTCGTCTCGATGTCCGTGTGGACCTTGAACGTCGGGTCTTCCTGCATGAGCTTCTGGAGCGCGACGCCCATCTTTTCCTGGTCGGCCTTGGTCTTCGGCTCGATGGCCACGGCGATGACCGGTTCCGGGAAGACCATGGTCTCCAGGATGATCGGCTTCTTCTGGTCGCAGATCGTGTCGCCCGTGGTCACGTTCCGCAGGCCGACGGCCGCGCCGATGTCACCGGCCCACACTTCCTTGATCTCTTCGCGCTTGTTGGCGTGCATCTGCAGGAGGCGGCCGATGCGCTCGGTGTTGCCCTTGGTTGTGTTCAGCACCGCCGTGCCCTGGGCAATGTGGCCCGAGTAGACGCGGAAGAATGCCAGCTGGCCGACGAACGGGTCGGTCATGATCTTGAAGACGAGCGCGGCGAACGGCTCATCGTCCGACGCCTTGCGCTCGGTGAACGACTCGTCGTCCGGATTCACGCCCTTCACCGGCGGGATGTCCACCGGGGAGGGGAGGTAGTCGACGACCGCGTCGAGCAGCGGCTGCACGCCCTTGTTCTTGAACGCTGATCCGCAGAGGACCGGCGTGATCTTCTGGGCAATGGTGGCTTCGCGCAGGGCGGACTTCAGCTCGGCAAGCTCGAGGGTCTGGCCGGCCAGGTACTTCTCGAGCAGCTCGTCGTGCTGCTCGGCGATCGACTCGACCATCTTCTCGCGATGGTGCTCGGCGTCAGCCTTCATCTCGGCCGGAATCTCGGCGATCTCGTACTTCGAGCCCAGGCTCTCGTCTTTGAAGATGAGGGCGCGCATCTGGACGAGGTCGACGACCCCGCGGAACTTGTCTTCGCAGCCGATGGGAAGCTGCAGAGGAACGGCGTTCTTGCCGAGCTTCTGCCGGATCTGGCCGACCACTGACGCGAAGTTCGCGCCGATGCGATCCATCTTGTTCACGAAGGCGATGCGGGGCACGCCGTACTTGTCGGCCTGGCGCCACACCGTCTCGGACTGCGGCTCGACGCCGCCGACCGCGCAGAAGACCCCTACCGCCCCGTCCAGGACGCGCAGCGAGCGCTCCACTTCGACCGTGAAGTCGACGTGCCCCGGCGTGTCGATGATGTTGACGCGGGTATCCCCCCACATCGCGGTGGTCGCCGCGGAGGTGATGGTGATGCCCCGCTCCTGCTCCTGAACCATCCAGTCCATCGTCGCCGTGCCGTCGTGTACTTCGCCGATCTTGTGGGTGCGTCCGGTGTAATAGAGGATGCGCTCGGTGGTCGTCGTCTTACCGGCATCGATGTGAGCCATGATGCCGATGTTGCGAGTCTTATCGAGTGATACCAGACGTGCCATCAGTTTTTTTTCTTCTTTAGACAAAACGGCGTGGAGGACAGGCAATCCTGCCTGTCCGGACAGGCAAGATTGCCTGTCCTCCACAAAGCTATTCAGTTTTAGGTTTCCCGTTGCTCGGTCCGGAACCGCAGAACCAGCTTCGCTTCTGTGTTATCCGGTCGAGACGGAGCTACGGAAAGTTGCGACTGCGTTGAGTTAGAGCGTTGTTACTGACTTCCCACTGAATCTACCAGCGATAGTGGGCGAACGCCTTGTTCGCTTCCGCCATCTTGTGTGTGTCTTCGCGCTTCTTGATCGCGTTGCCGCGATTGTTCGCCGCATCCAGAATCTCGCCGGCCAGCTTGTCCTGCATGGTCTTCTCGCCACGCGCCACCGCGTACGAGATCAGCCAGCGGATGGCCAGGGCCGTGCGGCGCGTGGGACGCACCTCCACAGGCACCTGATAGTTCGATCCACCGACACGGCGGCTCTTCACTTCGAGCGCCGGCTTCACGTTGTCCACTGCCTTCTTGAAGAGCTTGATCGGATCGTCCTTGGCCCGGTCTTCCACCTTCTTCATGGCGCCGTAAAACACCCTCTCGGCCACCGATTTCCTGCCCTGCGTCATGAGCGAGTTGATGAACTTCGTCACGAGCTGGCTGTTGTAGACGGGATCCGGCAGGATCTCGCGCTTAGGAACTTCACGACGACGAGGCATGGACGATTAACCCTTCTTGGGGCGCTTGGCCCCGTATTTCGAACGACCCTGCATCCGTTTGGCGACGCCTACCGTGTCCAGCGTCCCACGGATCACGTGATACCGCACACCCGGCAGGTCCTTCACACGACCTCCCCGGATCAGCACGATCGAGTGCTCCTGGAGGTTGTGGCCGACGCCGGGAATGTACGTCGTCACTTCGATCCCGTTGGTCAGACGAACGCGAGCCACCTTGCGGAGCGCCGAGTTCGGCTTCTTCGGCGTGGAGGTATACACACGCGTGCAGACTCCGCGCTTCTGCGGGCTCTGCTGCAGCGCCGGCGACTTGGTCTTGTACGCGACTTTCGCGCGACCCTGCGCCACAAGCTGGTTGATCGTTGGCATTCGTTCGTTACCTATCCTTCAAGTTCGAGAGACACGTACAGCCAGAGTTCACCATCCCGGAGGACAAAACCGGCGCACTTTAAGCTCGGAACTGCCCGTTGTCAAGCCCGGAACCGACTCAACGGCACGTGCAAGTTGCTTATTCCGTTGACGAAGGCCTCGAGGCCAGGGCCTCGGACCCCTCAAACCCCCACCCACGTCCCGCGGCCCTCCCGGTTCGCCTTCTCGTACAGGAACTGGGCTGAGGCGAGGTCTTCCGCAGCCAGCCCGAGCGACTTGAACAGGGTGATCTCCTCCCGAGAACGACGGCCGGTGGCCCTTCCGACGAGAATCTCGCCGATCTCCGCCCGGATGTGGCTCTCGTCGATGGCCCCCTCCCGCAGCGCGAACAGGTAGTCGCCCGACTCGTTCACGGTCGACTCCCGCCGGTCGACGAACAGCGATGCCGCCGCCACCGTCGCCGCGTCGAGCTCACGGGCGGACGCGATGCTGGACCCGACGGCGTTGATATGAGCTCCCGGCGCGATCCAGTCTCGGATCAGGACCGGCTCCCTCGAGCTCGTCGCGGTCACGATGATGTCCGCCCCGGCCACAGCTTCCTCGGCGGAAGAACAGCGTACGGCGCCGCCAGGGATGGCTGCGCTCCACCTGTGCAGCCGGATTTCCTCGATGTCCCGGATGAGCGGAATTGCTTTCAGGTGGCTTCGGGCCTGAACGCCGCCGCCGAGGATCGCCAGCCGCCGGGCGTCGGGACGGGCCAGCAGTTTCGTCGCCACCGCCGAAACGGCCGCCGTCCGGATGGCCGTGATCGCGGACGCGCTCATCATGGCCAGCAGCTCGCCCGTCTCGCCGTCGTGGAGCAGCACGGCGCCGAGGTGGGTGTCGAGGCCACGGGCCGGGTTGCCCGGGAAGACGCAGACCTCTTTCAGGCCGAACAGCGGGCGGGAGCCGGCCCGATAGGCCGGCATGAGCCCGAGGAGCCCGGCCGCACCGGCCGGACGGAACGCCTGGCGGAGGGGGTTTTGAAACTCGCCGCGCGCCAGTGCGGCAAGCGCATCCTCCATGACCGCGATGCACTCCGGCATCGTCAGCAGCTCTTCGACTTCGTGCTCGTTCAGGACCAGGACTCTCATCGCAGCGGCCTGTACAGGAAGAATCGCTCCGTCGGCCTGCCGGAGATTCTCCCCCCATTGGCGAAGAGGAGCTGAAAGTCCTTGGAGGCGACTTCGAAGTTCGTCAGGAGAAGCCAGTCCCGGCCGGCAAGCTGCGATCGGGCCGCCTCGACCGCGGTCTGGCCGGGAGTGAGCTGGGCGCGATCGAACGTCCGGTCCCACGTCGAATACGAGCCATACGCGGCGGTGGCCGGGAACCAGAATCTCTTCCCGGGAAGGAAGACCAGCACCGACTTCGTCTCGTTGGGAGGATGCGCGGCGATCTCGAGCCTGTCGAGGTTCCGCTCGCGGATGAAGCGGCCCATCTCTTCGCCGCCCGAGTAGGCGAACCGCCAGTCATCGATGGAGCTGCGCGCCGCCGTCGCGATCGAAAGACCGAGCGTCACGCACAGCGCGACGATGGCGACCGCCTCGGCGCGCGGCCACCGCGGCGCGCCCGGCTCGTCCGCCGTCGCCATCCAGAGAGCGGCAATGGCGAGGACGAGGATCAGGCCGGCGTGGCGGAGACCGCCGAGCCAGACGAATACGAACAGCGCGAGAAGCAGCGCCAGGGAGAGGGAGAGGAACAGCATGGCCTGCCACCGTCGCGCCACGGCGATTCCGATGCAGATGAGCGCGGTCAGGCTGACGGCAAACCAGGGCCGTGGATCGAAACCTGGGAGAAATGCACTGCCGATCGCATACGGCAGGGACTGAGGATCGACGTAGCGAACGACACGGGGGCCGTCGGCAGGGACGCGGAGCTGCAGCGCGGCGAGAGCGCCCCCCGCGACGATCAATCCCAGCGCCAGGATGACGGCGGGGCGGCGCAGGCTCTTCGTGGCGATCGCATCCGCGAGCAGAACCGCTCCCAGCACGAAGGCGATGATCAGACCATGAGAGGTGGTGTTGGCCAGCAGGGCAGCGGCGATGGCAACCGCCACCGGATGTTCGGCACGTCGCGCCCACATCGCCGCGATCGAGAAGAGCAGCAGCAGCATGAGCGCGTACGGGCGCGCCAGCACCGCGTATTCGTACGCGGCGAAATACGAGAAGACGAACAGCACCTGTGCCAGTCGCGGGAACGGCGACCACACCAGGAACACGAGCACGGCAGCCCAGGCCAGCGCGAGATTCAGCAGCGCCTGCGCCTCATAAGGCAGTCCGGCCCGGGCCAGAGGAGCAATCAGCAGATACCAGAGCGCCGGCGTTCCGGCGTACCCGGTCCGCGAGAGCATCGTCGACACGCCGCCGTCGCGCATGAGAAGCCACGAGTCGGCCTCGTCGCACCACGGCTCGTGACGGAGCGTCACCGCCAGCGTCAGGAAGGCATAGGCGGCGAACGTGATCGCGACAAAGGCTCGCCGGCTGGTGCCGCTACTCGTCACGATGAACGGTATTGGGGGAGAACGCCGGCAGACAGACGGCGATGTACTCCGCGCCTTCCGCACCCGGGGTCGAGTACTGCACCCACTCGCCGGCGTGCACGATCACCCCCTGCCCGGCGTGAACATCGAGCGCGCCGCTCTCCGTGGTGACCCGCAGCGTTCCGCGCAGCACCACGGTGTATTCGGCGAACTCCGGCGTCTGCCCCGGCTCGGTCCACCCGCTCGGGCTCTTCATGCGGGCGATGCTGACCGAGTCGGTGTGCGAGTTCACGCGGCCGACATACTCCTCGATCACCTTCGGCTTGTTGCCGGCAGCTTTGACGATCGAAGGGTGAAGGATGGGGGTAGGCATCACCTGAAAGTATGAGGGATGAAGGATGAAGGACGAAAGAGGAGAACCGCCGTGTGTCGCGTCGAGGCCCGGGTCATGGGACCGCGACCGTGAACCGTCCGATCTCGAAACGCCGCGGATAATTCTGCTCGATCCACTGCGCGAGCTCGGGCACGCGCTGCTCGTGCGGCACGCCGTCGAAAGTCTGCAGAGCCTCGATCCCCTTGACGACCACACTCGACGGCGGCCTCGCCCTCAGCTGCCCCATCGCCTCGGCCAGGAGCACCGGTGAGGAGAGCAGGTTGATGTCCGGGCAGCGCACTGGCGGCTGGCGCTCCAGCAGATAGTGCAGCGCACGCTCGCCGGAGAAGTTGAAGAACGTCGCATCCGGACCGAGAGAGTGAATGAAGCCGTTCAGCGCGGCGAGATCCGCCGCATCGTGCGCGACGGTGTAGATCCCCTTCCCGGTCCGGAATGGATAGGGAACGAGGTGCGAGTGGTCGCGGCGCGCGTTCCACCCGCCGACCAGGTCCCAGCCGAGGCGGAGGTTGGGGATGACTTCGACGAGGTAGCCGGCGGCGATGATGGCCACGCCTGCCGCGACCCTGCGCCGCGACCGGACCAGCGGCTCGATCACGAACGCCACCGCCACGATCCCGAAGAGCGGCAGCGCAAACCGCGTGTGCGCCCAGCTCACCCGCCCCGAGGCCGTGCGGAACAGGAGAATCGAGAGAATGGTCAGGACCAGGATCTGTGCGGCCCGTCTCCGGTCGCCGGTTCTTGCGGCGAGAGCGAGCAGGAACCCGTACAGCACGGGCGGGACGTAATACCGGGCCGCCTCGCCGGACCAGCTCTTCGGCGCGGGCAGCGACCATACCGCATCGATCGATCGCGGGATGGTCACGAACGAGTCGAGAAAGAACTGCGGAATGTCTGCGCGGATCACGACCAGCAGAAGCAGTGGAAGCGCGAGAGCGATGATGAGGGAGACGACCAGTGCGCGAGCGGCCGGCCTTCGAATGATGAGCACGACCAGAGTGCCCATGAGCGCGTAGGTGCCCGTGTCGAGGCTCCACAAGAGACCGAGAGTCGAGACGGACAGCGCCACGGCCAGTGCGCGATTGCTTCCCGTCCGGACGTACCTGAGAAGTGCGAGCGTGACGATGAGCACCGGCAGCAGCCGGAAATACGGCGTCTTGGTCAGCTGGCCTGCGGCCAGCGCACAGAGGGACGCGAATGCGCCCGCGATCACGCCGAAAAGAGTCGCGCTCACCTCGGCCGCGATCGGCACGAGCAGCGCGAGCGCGATCGCGTCGAGAATCGTCTGCAGGCGCCGCGCTCGCTGCGGAGAGGGAGGATCACCCAGAACGAGCGCGTCGAGCCCGCCGTCGGTGGCCAGACCGTGAAGGAAGAACACCTCGCCGAATGGCCGCGCCCCCTCCCGCAGTTGAAACGCGGGAGTCAGATGCTCTCCCTCGTGAAACGTCTCCATCAACTGATACGGGTGATCGTGCGCGAACAGCATCAGCACGAAGACGACCGCGGTGAAGGGCCAGACGGTAGAGTGGACCGCCGCCGGCCCGGCGGCCGTCGATTGGCCGGCCCTCCACCCGCTCCGGCTGGCCAGCATCCCTCCCACAAATGACAACCCGATCAGCAGGGCCACCACGGCGTAGTCCCACCCCTTGGGGTACTGATGGACCGTGACGAACCCGACGCCGCCGGTGGGGACCTCGAAGAGCGGCCGGATGAGCGGCGCGATCAGCGCCGCGACGATCGCGCCGGCAGCCGAGCCGAGGGCGACGCGACCCGCGATTGGCATTCCTGGCGATTGTAAGATCATGCTCCTATGAGCTTCAGTAAAACGTACCTCGAAGAGACACTGGAAGCGGTCCGACGCATCGACGGCGCCGTCATCGACCGCATGGCTGAGGGCCTGGGCCGGATTCGCGACGCCGGCGGCCGCCTCTTCATTCTGGGCGTGGGAGGATCGGCCGGCCACGCCAGCCACGCCGTGAACGACTTCCGGAAGATCTGCCGCTTCGAGTCGTACACGCCCACCGACAACGTCTCAGAGCTGACGGCGCGGATCAATGACGAGGGGTGGGAGGGCTGTCTCGTGGAGTGGCTCAAGACTTCGCGGATGAGCGGTTCCGACGCTCTCCTCATTTTCTCGGTCGGCGGAGGCAACGTCGAGAAGAACGTCTCGGTGAATCTGGTGCGGGCGATCGAGGAGGCCAGGCGCGTCGGGGCGAGAGTGTTCGGCGTCGTCGGCAAGGACGGCGGCTACACGAAGACGGCCGCCGACGAATGCGCCGTCATCCCGACCGTCAACCCCGACCGCATCACGCCGCACACCGAAGGGCTCTGCGCGGTCGTGTGGCACCTGCTGGTGAGCCACCCGGCGCTCAAGGCGGCGCCGACGAAGTGGGAATCGGTGAAGTGAAGTCGAGCGCTGCTCCGAACAGCGGAACGTGAGTCTCCCGCGGCGCCTCGGAGTCGATCGTGACTCCCGGGGGCGGTTCGCGGAACCACGTCCTCTCGTCGCCCGGCACGGCGAAGATGCCCACCGGCTGCGGATCTCGTGACACGGCGAACAGCCGATCGCCTCTGCGCAACGAGACCACCCCGGTCGTCAGATCGACAGGCTCCCCGTTGACGAGAAAGAGGATTGTCGCGTCCCGTCGCGGCACCACGCGAAGATCGCCCGGGCCGCCGCGGTGATGCGCGAGCGGGCGCTCGAACCAGGGGTGTGAAGCGAACGCCCGCGAGGCGATGACGCGATAGCGCCCTCCTGCGGTCACGATCCATTCGATCGACTCGCCGCTGCCCAGACGCGCGCTCAGCCCGGGCAGCCAGAGGTTGCGCCAGAGAGGGAGGTAGTGGTGCGTCACGTATCGAGCCAGGTCGGGGTTCTGCGCGAGCCAGACGATCGCGTTGCGGTCGGTGATCACGGCCGCGGGCGGCGCGACGAGCCAGTCGCGCACGGTGTATGGCTCCGCGTGCCCGCGCCGGACGAGCTGGCGCGCGAGCTCGGGCAGGAACCAGAACCGGTAGGCCGGCTCACGGCGCAACGCCCAGCCCACGCCGTCGAACACCTTCGACCCTTCCGGCGTGCTGGCGTGTGCCTCGCGCATGATCAGGTCCTGATACGCGAAGTCCCGCTCCTTGCCGCGGAAGACCACCACTACGACCGCGATCAGCGTGAATATAGCCAGCGCCGGCGTGGTGAATCGCCGGACCACGCTCATGGCGATGAACGGCAGCATCATCACCACGACGATCTCGAGGTGATAGTGGTAGACGAACTTCATCGCCGCGATGAAGAGGATGCTCCCCGCCTGCAGGCATGCCAGGAAAAAGAGGTCTCCCGGCTCGCGCCACGAGCGCAGCGCGCGGACGACACCGATCAGCCCCAGCACCAGGATGGCCACCCCCGCCAGATCGACGCCGGCGAGCTCGAAGCCGTCCCCTCCGCCGTAGATCCGGACGCCGAACGGCACGAGAAAGCGATGCACAAAAGAGAGTGGGACGCGCTCCGCGTATTTGTCGCCGAGGTAGTTCTCGGTCCAGACGTGCTGGAAGAGCGGCCTGAGGGAGTCGGTGCCGGCGAAGTAGAGGAGCGCCACGGCGAGCGAAGCGACGACGCCGGCGCCCAGCAGGAACCCGCGGCGCGAGACCTGCCAGCGCCGCTCGCGGGTATTGATCACCGCGTAGAGCAGCGCGGTCAGCGCAAGCAGCGGTCCGAGTCGCAGATTGGCGAGACCGCAGAGGCACAACGCCACTCCTCCCCACACCGGCCGCTGGCGCTGCAGCAGCACGAGCGCGGCCGCGAAGAGCGCACACGACAGGGCATCCACGCGATACTCGACGGCGGGAATCATGAACAGCGAGCTGCAGACGGCGAGCGTGATCGCCGCCCAGCGCGCGTACGCCGTCAGCCCGGCCTCGCGCATCCAGCTGTTCATCAGCGCGAACGTCACGATCCACACCGGCACCTGAAACAGCCGCATGAGGATGATGGCGTCCGCGCCGGGGCTCGTCGTCAGCGACGTGAACGGCGCGAAGACGAACCACTGCAGCGGCGTGTGGTGCTCCCAGAAGTCGCGGTAGGGAACGAGCCCCTGCCACACCCAGTCCGTGGCGCGGAAGTATTCGACCTCGTCCCAGTTCAACGGGTGGAGCCAGAAGACGGAAAGCAGGCGGATGCCGGCGGCGACCAGCGTGAGAACGACGAGCAGCGGAACGCCGGCGCCGTTTGCATCACCGGCGGGTCTGGCGTCCTCGCTCACGAAACCACACCGCTCCGGAACTGTTCGATGACCTCCGCGATCGTCCGCCGCACGGCCTCACCGCTTTTGAGCTTCGGCGACCACCCCAGCCGCGTCATGCGCGAGGTGTCGAGCTTGACCACCGGAACGTCACCGCGCCACCCGCGTGAGCCGCCCGCATAGCGGACGTCGATGCTCGCTCGATCGATCCCCATGGCCTCGATCGTCCACTCGGCGATTTCCCTGACCGACGTCTGATCCTCGACGGCCAGGTTGTAGCAGTTCACCGCGTCGCGGGCATGGTGGTAGCCGTACTCGATGCCGTCCAGCACCTCTTCGACATAGACGTACGGCTTGGCCTGGCTGCCATCGCCGAGGACCCGGAGCTCTCCGGGGTTCTCGCGAAGGCGCTTGACGAAGTCGTAGATGACGCCGTGCGTGGGGTTCGGCCCGACCACGTTTCCGAATCGAAAGATCCACGTGCGCATGTCGTAGTTGTGCACGAAGGCCGTGATGAGCGTCTCGCACGCGACCTTGCTGGCCGCGTAGAACGAGATCGGGAAGAGCGGCCCGTAATCCTCCGGTGTGGGCATGACGGACGGCTCGCCGTAGACGGCGCCGCTGCTCGAGAAGATCAGCTCTTTCGCACCGCAGCGGCGCATGGACTCGAGCACGTTGTACGTGACGATCGTGCCGCCCTTGAGGTCGAAGTCGGTGTACGAGGTGCCGTAGCTGATGTCGCTGTTGGCCGCGACGTGCCAGACCAGGTCAGGCTTGGACTCCGCGAAGAAGTCCGCCACGCGCTCCAGGTCGAGAAGGTCGAACTCGCGGAAGCGGAATCGCTCGTTGGGCAGAAACGGCTCGATGAATCTCCTCTTCCCGAGGAAGAAGTTGTCCACCGCGAAGACGTCATCGCCGCGCGCCAGCAGCCGCGGGATGAGGCTCGTGGCGATGAAGCCGGCTCCGCCCGTGACCAGGACCCTCACGCCTGCGGCTCCAGCGCTGCGCGCGTCGCGGCAAGGTCGGCCGGGTTGCCGATGTCGTAGAACTCGAGGTCGACGATCTCCGCGTCCAGCTCTCCGCGAGCCGCCAGCGCCGGATAGACGCTCTGCTCGAAGGAGCAGACGCCGCCCTTCGGCAGAAACTCGAGCGCCTCCGCACTGATGAGCGAGAAGCCGGCGTCCACGAACGGCAGCTTCAGGTGCGGCGCGCCTTTCACGAACGCGGTCACGCGCCGCCCCTCGTCGCCCAGAGCGACGTTCCCGCTGTCGATCGACGTCATGTCCCGCGAATACGGGTACACGGCGAGCGCCGACTGCTGATGCTTCTGCACGAAACGATCGTAGTCGAACCAGCGCAGAACATCGCCGTAGGTGAGGATGAAGAGGTCGCCGAGCAGGTGCGCCGCTTCCCGGACGGCGCCGCCGGTGCCGAGAAGGTCCTTCTCCCGGCTGTATTCGAAACGGACCTCGTTGCGGCCGCGCCCGAAATGCGCCTCGATGACGTCGGAGTGGTGGCCGGTGAGAAGGACGAACTCCTTGAAGCCGCGCCGGGAGAACGATTCGATCACCCACTCCAGGAAAGGGCGTCTGCCGGCCATGATCATCGCCTTCGGCAGACCTCGCGCCAGCGCGCCGAGACGTGTCCCCAGACCGCCGGCCAGGATGGCCACCTTCATCGCTTCGGCACTCCGAGCGCGCGGAAGATCCGGCGAAACGTCCAGAACGTGCTCGAGAAGCGCCGCAGAGTGGTCTCGCCGATGCGGATCCGGTACGCGATTCCGATCTCCTGCACGCGGAAGCCCATGCGGAAGGGGATGATCAGCATGTCGACCGGCAGCGCCGGCCCGCGCTCGTCCCACCGCACCTCGTCGATCATCGTCTTCCGATACGCGCGCATTCCGGAGTGCACGTCGGTCGTGCGGATCCCGTGCAGCAGCCTGGCGGTCCAGGCGAAGACGACGTTCGCCAGGTAGTTGGAGAACGGCATCGCCGCAGGCCGCCTCTGCAGCCGCGACGCGTTGACCAGGTCCGCTCCCTCCTGGATGAGGCGCAGCATCTCCGGAATCGCCTCGACCGGATAGGTGTCGTCGCAGTCGAGCGTGATCACGACGTCCCCGGTTCCTTCCCGGACGGCCCGGTTCATCGCCGGCCCGTATCCCTGCGGCGGGAACTGGCGGATCACGCGGCAGCCGAGGCCGGCGGCGATGTCGGGAGTGCGGTCGCGGCTCGAGTCGACGAGGAGGATCTCGGCGTCGGGTGCGACCCGGCGGATGTCGCCTACGACTTTCGCGACGGCGCCCTCCTCGTTCATCGTGATCATCGACACGGTGACCCTCACCCCTGCTTCCTCCCCGCCTCGATGATCATCTGAAATGCGAGCAATCCCGGCCACATCCGCGCGGCGACGGTTTCCAGAGGGTAAACGGTTTTCAGGTAGGCACGGTATGGCTTCGACTGGAGGAGTGCAGCCGGATCGTGATCGCCTTCCCTCTTCGCCAGGAGGCGCTTGGCCAGCGGAACGAACGGCCGCGCGATGCCGGGGTTGTAGGTGGTGCGAATCGGAGCCAGGCCGGCGTCGCCCAGCAGCTTGCGCGCCGTGCGCCGCGTGAAGAAACGGAGATGGGTCCGGTCGAGCACTCCGGTGTCCGCGTAGTCGAAGCGGCCGGCCATCAGGGAGAGTCGCACCGACCAGAGCCCGACGTTCGGCAGGGAGACGATCACCGTTCCGTTCTCGCGGAGCAGCTGGAGGTAACGCTGCAGCACAGCGAGCGGCCAGGGGAGATGCTCGAGCACGTCCGCGAAGAGGATGACGTCGAACTGTTTTCCCGTAGAGATCGCGCCGTGGTCCAGAAGGTCGGCGTGAATGACGGTGTCGATGCGATGCGACGCTCTGGCGACGGCCTCCTCACTCGACTCGATGCCGGTGACACGATTGCCGCGCTTCTGAATGTGCTCTGAGGTCGTGGCGAAGCCGCAGCCGACGTCGAGAACATCGAGTCCGCTGCGGTCCCCCCACAGGCGCAGCAGGCCCCAGTTGATGTCTTCGAAGTAAGCGTAATCGCGCGACTCACCCATTCAACTTCTCAGACAGAGCCAGAGCGCGCTCGATGCAAACGTCCGAGTTGATGTAGTCGAACTCCGCGAATCGCCCGAGGAGATGAATGCCGGCGGCGCGCACGGAGTCGCGCATGGCGGTGACGTTCCGGCGGTATTCGAGGTCGTACACCGGATAGCCGTAGAGAAACCGCACCACCCGCTTGTAGGTGATCGTGTTCGGATCGACGAAGCCCGTCTTCACCAGATCGCCGACCGTTCGCGCCATGACCGCCTCGTCGCTCAGTTCCCAGACGCCGTCGCCTTCGTTCGCCGTGATCTCGGCCATGATCGAGGACGACCCCGGCGGCACGCATCGCTCGCTGAACGCTTTGGGGAACGAGAGACGGTGAAACACGATCTCCGGATCGGGGACATAAATGGCGGTGTAAGGCAGTCCGGGATCGACGTCGCAGCCGATCAGCACGTTGATCAGCGAGTTGTAGCGCAGCTTCCCGGCCGCGCGCCTCGCCTCCTCCGGAGCATCCGTCCACACCTTGAGCAGCTCGTGGATCGGCAGCGTGGAGATGAGGTCGTGATACATCCGCTCCTGGCCCGCGGCCGACATGACGTACCAGTGGTCGTTCGCGCGTGTCACTGAAGCCACTTCCCATCCGGTCTCGATGTGACCCTTCACGCGGGACGCGAAGGCGTGGACGAGCGACTCGTACCCTCCCTCGATCGGATAGTAGAAAAACAGCTGGTGCAGATACCCCTCGGTCGGGATCCCGATGGCCGACTTCAGCACGTCCTCCATCGGCGGCTTCGGGATCCGCGAGACGAACTCCAGTCCGATCTGCTCCGGGTCGTAGTTCCAGATCTTGCGGTTGTACGGGATGAAGTACTTCTCGGAGATGCCCTTCCCGAACGTGACGTAGGACCACTGGGCGAGATTCTGCGGCGACTCGCTGGCGCGCGGGTTCTGGAGGTACCCGAGGATGCAGTCGAAGGTGTCTTCTTTCGGCAGGGCGCCCAGGTCGTTCTCGAACGGATACCTGACCAGCCGCTCTTTGAACCAGATCCGGTTCTCGCGGCGCCTCTGATGGACGTTGTCGCCCAGCGCCGCGACCATCCGCGCCAGCACGTCCTTGTTCCTGCTGAACATGATGTGCGGCCCTGCGGCGTCGAATGTGAACCCCTTGTCGATGATCGTTCCGCAGAGGCCGCCGATCCTGTCGCGCTTCTCCAGCACGTCGAGGTCGTCCTCGTCGAGGTGCGCCGCCAGGGCCACTCCGGAGATGCCGCCGCCGAGAATCCCTACGCGGCGGTGAATGGGGGTCACGCCGACTCCCGCGCCACCGCCAGGGAGCGCTGCACCGCGAGGTAGCCGGTGCCGATGTGGGCGACGACTTTCGTCCCCTCCGGCTCGATCGTGTAGTGCATGCGCGGCATGCCCCGCTCCGCCATGTAACGCTCCAGGTTGGCGTGGTGGCGCGGGCAGTACAGCATCAGGAATCCGCCGCCGCCGGCACCGATGATCTTTCCGCCCAGGACGCCGAAGCGCTCGCGCACCTCGTCGTAGATCTCGTCGACGGCGTCCAGCGAGATCTTCGAGGAGAGCTTCTTCTTGTTCTGCCAGTGCTCGTCGAGCTGCTGGCCCCAGCGGTCGAAGTTGCTCGTCTCCACCGAGTCGAGGATGCGGTATCCGAGGTCCTTGATGCGATGGAGGCTTTCAGCGACGCGGGCGTGGTCGGTGCTCTCCTTCTTCTGCATGGCCTGGTTCTGGTCGGCCAGGACCTCGCGCGCGTCGCGTTGAGCGCCGGTGTAATAGATGTGGGTGTGGGAGACGAACTCGGCGATGTCGCTGCTGCTGGGACGGAGCTGGCGCACCTCGACTTTGCCGTCGCGTGCGATGTCCAGCACGGTGAGACCGCCGAAAGCGGCCATGTACTGGTCCTGCTTGCCGATGCCTTCTTTCAGAATGTCCAGCTCGATGTGGCACGCCTCTTCGGCGAGGTTCTGCAGCGTCACGAAGTCACGGCGATCGTGGTGCAGCGCGTTGAGCAGACCGACCAGGTAGCAGCTCGACGATCCCAGGCCGGTGCCGGCGGGAAGATCAGCGAGTGAAGAGACCTCGAAGTTGTTCTCCACACCGTGCATCTTCAGGGCCTCGCGTGCCAGCTCGTGGCGCAGCTGCGAGACGTGCTCCACGACTTCGCTCTGCGTGTAATGCAGGATCAGCTTGTCGCCGACGATGGGCCGGTTGACGGTCACGTACATGTACTTGTCCAGACCCATCGCGAAGATGAAGCCGCCGTTCGACGAGTAGTACGACGGGAGATCGGTACCGCCTCCGCCGAGCGTTACCCGGAACGGCGTGCGCGTGACGATCACAGCCGGAAGCCTGCCGCCGACGCGTCGTTGAAGAACATCTTCACCGTGTCGAGCGACAACTCCTCGAGCGGCTTTCCGACCATGGCCAGCTTCTTGAGAATGTCGCCTGTGACCGTGATGATGTGACAGCCGCACTCCTCGGCCTGAAAGACGTTCAGCAGCTCGCGCGGACTGGCCCAGAGGAGCTGCGCCTCCGGCTTGCGGCTGACGATCGCGGCCGCCTCCTTCATCAGAGGAACGGGGTCGCGCCCGGTGTCGGCGATGCGGCCGGCGAAGACCGAGACGACCGCGGGAACGCCGGGGTTCAGCGCCTCGACCACGTCGCGGACCTGATCGAGCGTGAGGATGGCGGTGATGTTGAGCTTGACGCGCGCGGCCGCGAGCCGCCTGATCAGCGGCACGGCCGATTCGCCCTTCGTGTTGGTAATGGGGATCTTCACGAACACCGCGTCGCCCCAGGTCGCGATCAGCCTGGCCTGCCGCTCCATCTCGTCGAACTCGTCGGCGAAGACCTCGAACGAGATCGGCATTCCGGAAACGGCCTGGAGAGCCTGCTTCGCGAAAGCCTCGTAATCCGTGACGCCGCTCTTTCGCATGAGCGTGGGATTGGTGGTGAACCCGCGAACGATTCCGCTCTCGCGTGCGGCGACCATGTCGCGCACGTCGGCGCCGTCGGCGTAGAGGTCGATGCGCAGTCTGGGGGCCATCAGTCGAGTCTCCGGACGAAATCAGCGAGGTCCTCGCAGATCAGGTCCGGCTTCGTCCCTCCCCGCTTCTCCCGCGAATGCTCGTAGTTTAGCAGCGCGGTGCGGCAGCCGGCATTGCGCCCCGTCACAACGTCCGTGTCCTGATCGCCCACCATCCACGACTGCGCCAGATCGACGTTGGACTTCCCGGCCGCCTCGGCGATGAAAAAGGGGCTGGGCTTCCGGCACTGGCAGGCCCCGAACCCCGCCAGCTCCGACTCCGGGTGGTGATAGCAGACGAAGGAGTCGGTGATGCGGACGCCGGAGCGGTCGAGCTCTTCGAGGACGCGCGCATGGACCGCCTGCAGATCCTCGAGCGGGCACTTACCTTTCGCATAACTCGGCTGATTCGTGATGAGAAAGAGAAGCCAGCCGTTGCCGTTTGCCGTTCGCAGCGCCTCGACGGCCTCGTCACGCATGCGCAGGTCACGAACGTGGCGCGGCGATTCCCACTCGCCGTGCGACGGGTAGTACACCAGGTCGTCCACCACGCCGTCGCGATCGAGGAAGAGGGCACGGTTCATTGGGGATGTCATCCCGAGCGTTCAGCGAGGGTTCCGGGCGGTGGGCGGTACGGCGGCGTTCCCTGGCTCCTCGCCCCCTTCGTGCTGCGTCTCCGCATCGCGAATGGCCATGTGCCGGACGAGCTTCGTCAACTGCTCGTCGACGCGCCGGAATCGCAGATAGGTGACGAAGAACGCCACGAACATGAACAGTATGGAGAGATAGAGAACGAGATCGGCTCCCCGGCCGATACCGAGGAAGTTGGCGGCGCGGACGACGAGGTCGGGATCGGCGATCGCCACCGCGGCGGCGATCCAGAGAGCGAGCCAGGCCACGCCCGATCCCGAGGCCAGCCGGCGGCGACCGATCTGAATGGCCGTGGCCAGCACCATGAGCGCCAGAAGCGGCAGCATTACGATCTGAAATGTCGTCACCGGAAGATCCTCTTCATCAGATAGTCGAACGCGATCCGAAATGCGGCGAAGCCGGACTGCCCCTTCCGCATCGAGTAGTCGGAGTAGTGAATCACAACCGCCACTTCCGTGACGCGCAGACGCAGAGCGTGGATCTGATCGACGATCTCGCTGGCGTGCGCCATCCCGTCGATGGTGAGCTCGATGCGCTCCGCCGCATTCCGCTTCAGCGCCCGCAACCCGTTGTGCGCATCGGTGAGCGCCACGCCGGACGTAAAGCGCATGAAGCGCGCGGCCATGCGAAGGAGCACGCGTCGCGGCGCCGGTACATTCGAGCGGAGACCGAGGAAGCGGGAGCCGATGGCGACGTCCGCGCCGTCGCGCTCCAGCGCCTCCAGGAGCCGGTGCACGTCTTCGACGCGATGCTGGCCGTCGGCGTCGAAGGTGACCACGACGTCCGCATCGCGGCGTACCGCGTATTCGATGCCGGTCTGCAGCGCCGCCCCCTGGCCGCGATTGATCGCGTGACGCAGCACCACCGCTCCCGCGCGCATCGCCTCCCTGGAAGTGGCATCGGATGAGCCGTCGTCCACCACGACCACGTTCGGGAACTCCGTGCGCAAGTCGCGGACGACCTCGTGGACGGCCGCCGACTCGTTGAAAGCCGGCACGACGATGTAGACACCTTCCCTTGGCTGGATCATCGGACGCGCTGGAAGACGGCCTGGTACGTCTTCGGATTGTAGAACACGAGGCGGAAGCGGCTGTCGTCGCGGAGGTAGCGCATCGTCCGCTCGTCGGCCGGTGCCGTCGAGCCGCGAACCAGAAAGTCGCGAGCCTGGCTGAGATCGCGGAAATCAGGATGTTCCCAGATCATGTCCCACGCCCGATCGATGATGACCCAGTCGGCGTCCTCGCGGATCAGGGGCGGACCGTCGCCGGGAGGGATGAAGTCGACCGGCCGGGAGAGCTGCGCGCCGAAGGCGGGATGGATCCACGATCCGAAGGCGGCGTCGATGGCGATGCGATCGCGCGGACCGGCACGGCGGTCGGCCACTGAGGCGGCGCGGTAAGGGTCGAACGGGACTACGCGCGTGCCGCGATGCTCGTGCGCCCACTGCACATAGGCGAGCGGCGCGAAGACGTCGTTCCGCGCGACGTCGACCGCATACGCGCAGAAGCTGATCACCGCCAGACCGGCGGCGGCCCGCGCGGCCCGCGGCGGCAGAACTGCGATCGTCCAGCCGAAGACGACCGGCACGATGAACAGCGCGTAGCGCGGCAGCGAGATGGCGTAGAGACCGTGAGGCTCGAACTTCACCGGCAACATGATTGCGAACGCGGCCAGTGCCGCGATCGTGATGACCGCCGCCTCGCTCGTGGCGCGCCTGCGGAGCGCGAACGCGGCAAAGGGCGCGGCGATCGCGCACAGCGCGAAGGGAATTCCGAGGTGGGAGAAGAAGACTTCGTAGCGGCGCCAGAACCAGGGGCGCGACTCCCACGGAACCGGCAGCTCGTACGCGCTCGGCGCAAACGGGCCGGCCAGCAGCACGTACGGCGCCTGCCAGAGATTGGCCCAGTCGCCGTACTGGATGACGTCTGCTCCGGCGGGCTGCGCAGCCGTGACCAGATTCGACACGTACACCGCCCCGCCGAGCAGCAGAAACGCCGCGACGCCGGCGACGAGGGCCACGCCAACCTGCCGCTTCTCCGCGCGCCACAGGATCACCGGAGCGACGCAGACGGCCACGAGGGCGGCCTGCGGCTTCGTCCCGACCGCGGCCGCGAACGCGAACACCGTCAGCAAAAGAGCGCGCCGATCGGACGTGGTCACGAAACGGCCTGCCGCGACCAGTCCGGCGATGATGAAAAACGCCGTCATCAGGTCGTTCTTGTGCGTGCCGCTGTGCAGCAGCGCCACCGGCACTCCGGCGGCGAAGACCGCGGCGAGCGTGGCCCGCGACTTCCACCACCGCTCCGCGATCGCGCCGGCCGCGAAGGCGAAGAGAACGTAAAACAGCGTCGAGAACCATTCTGTCAGCGTGTCGCGCCGATCGATGGCAACGCTCTCGGCGAGGAGCATCTCGTAATTTGCCGGAATGCTGGCGATGCGGGCGTCGAGATACCCCAGACGATCCCACCCCGCGGCGCGCTCGAACAAGACCGCCTTCGGCAGGTGATACGCGAGCGCGTCGTGATTGACCGGCGGCAGGAGCCAGCCTCGCCACGCCATGAAGATCACCCACGGCACGACGACGAGCCACAGCGCCTTCTCACGCCAGTCCGCCGGCATCGCCACCCGACGCCGCCTCGCAAACAGCACGATGGCGATGATGAGAACGACCGCGGTGCGCCCCAGCAGCGCCCAGCGGGTCATGAGATGCAGGAGGGCCAGCGCCCACAGCGAGGCCAGCCAGATGGTCAATCCGATGACCGCGGCGCAGGTCGCCCGCTCGTAGAAAGGCAGCGGCTCGTCGCGCCACCAGCGCAGTGAGAGCTCGCGACCGAGAAAGAGGAACGCGAGCGCGGTGAGGACGATCAGCATGCGCCGGGCGAGCTCAGCATAACAAACGATGTCATCCGAGCGTAGCGAGGGATCCCTGGGGCGTGTGGCGCCATTCGCCCGGAGCGAGGGCGGCCCCGCGCCGGGAGGGGCTCTGATTCGTCCCTTCGCTATACTCCGGGCGCGTGAGGGCATTCGTCACCGGCGGCGCCGGCTTTGTCGGCAGCAATCTGACGGATCGCCTCGTGGAGGAGGGATACGAGGTCGTCGTCTTCGACAACTTCTCCACCGGCCGCGATCAGTTTCTCGAGAGTGCCATCGCCAGCGGACGGGTCACTGTGGTGCGAGGCGACGTCGTGGACGGGGCGGGCGTGCGCGCGGCCATGGCCGGATGCGATCTCGTCGCGCACATCGCCGCAAATGCCGACGTCCGGTTCGGCACGCTGCACCCGGAGAAGGACCTGGAGCAGAACACGATCGCCACGTTCAACGTGCTCGAGGCCATGCGCGCGCACGGCGTGAAGCGCCTGCTCTTCGCCTCCACCGGCTCGATCTACGGCGAGCCCGACGTCTTCCCGACGCCCGAGAACGCGCCGTTCCCGGTCCAGACCTCGCTCTATGGCGCCTCGAAACTCGCCTGCGAGGGGATGATCAGCGCGTATTGCGAAGGCTACGGCATGCAGGCCTGGATCTTCCGCTTCGTCTCGATCCTCGGCGAACGCTACACGCATGGTCACGTTTTCGACTTCGTCCGCAGCCTGCGCGGCGATCCATCACACCTGCGTGTCCTCGGCAACGGGAAGCAGCGCAAGTCATATCTCTACGTCCGCGACTGCGTCGACGCCATGCTCGTGGCGCTTGCCAAAGCAGGAGGGCGAATCAACATTCTCAACGTGGGGGCCGATGAGTACTGCGAAGTCACCGACTCGGTCGGCTGGATCACCGAGCGACTGGGCGTGAAGCCGCGGATCGAATTCACCGGCGGCGAGCGCGGATGGGTCGGCGACAGCCCTTTCATTTTTCTCGACTGCACGCGACTCCGCTCGCTGGGCTGGCGCCCGCGGCTGTCGATTCGTGACGGGGTCATGCGAACGGTCGACTACCTGCAGCAGCATCCCTGGCTTCTGGAGGCTGGATGAGAGTGTGCGTCTTCGGCCTCTGGCATCTCGGAACCGTCACCGCGGCGTGCCTGGCCTCGCTCGGTCATGAGGTGGCGGGACTCGATCCGAATGAGGAGACCGTGGCCCGCCTCGAGAATGGCGAGCCGCCGCTCTACGAGCCGGGGCTGGCTGACCTCGTCGTGCAGGGCCTGCAGAGGGGCGCACTCCGCTTCACGACGGACGCGCCCACGGCGCTCGACGGAGCGCGGGTGCTGTGGGTCACGTTCGACACGCCGGTCGACGAGGACGATCGCGCCAACGCCGGCTTCGTCGTCGAGCGCATCGAGTCGCTGTTCGATCACCTCGCCGGCGGGACGCTCGTGCTCGTCTCTTCGCAGCTCCCGGCGGGCTCCGTCGCGCAGTTGGAAGCCTCGTACGCTGCGCGAGGGCGGCCGGAACGCGTCATGTTCGCCGCGTCGCCCGAGAACCTCCGCCTCGGTAAAGCCATCGACGCGTTTCTGAAGCCCGATCGCATCATCGTGGGAGCGCGCACGGACGAAGCGCGACGGGTCGTCTCGGAGCTGCTCGAGCCTCTCCGCGCAGCGATCGAATGGATGTCCGTCGAATCTGCCGAGATGACGAAACACGCCTTGAACGCCTTTCTCGCCACTTCGGTGGCATTCATCAATGAGATCGCCGGCGTCTGCGAGCGCGTCGGCGCCGACGCGCGCGACGTCGCGCGCGGCCTCAAGACCGACGCGAGGATCGGGCCGCGCGCATATCTTTCACCAGGCGGCGCGTTCGCCGGTGGCACACTCGCCCGCGACATCACCTTTCTGACAGCCCTGGCAGGAGACGGCGTACCGCTCATCGAGAGCGTCAAAACCAGCAACGACCGCCATCGGAACTGGACTCGCGTCCGCCTTCTGAGCATCCTCGGCGGCGTGAAAGACAGGAGCATCGCCGTGTGGGGACTGACTTACAAACCGGGGACGGACACGCTGCGCCGCTCCGGTGCCGTCGAGCTTTGCCGCTGGCTCACGGCCCAGGGAGCGCGCGTCCGCGCGCACGACCCGGCCGTGAAGCGGCTTCCCGACGAAGGCATCGCCACGCTGTGCAGCAGCGCATCCGAGGCCGTGAGCGGCGCCGATGCACTCGTGATCGCCACCGAGTGGCCGGAGTACCGGACCGAGAGCGTCCCCGCCGGAATCGTCGTCATCGACGCCAACCGCTTCATCGGCGCCCGCGAGGGCGTACGTTATTACTCAGTGGGAGCAGCATCATGAAGCTTGCGCGGCGCAGCGCCATCATCACCGGCGCCAATCAGGGCCTCGGTCTGGAGATCGCGCGCGCATTCGTACGCGAGGGCGCGGACATCCTCATCTGCGCCCGCGAGAAGCGACGGCTCGAAGGAGCCCACGAATACCTTCGCTCTCTCGCCAATCCGGGACAGAAAGTCATCGCCGAGCTCGCCGATGTCTCCCGCGAAGATCATTGCCGGCACCTCGTCGATCGCGGCCTCGCCGAGTTCGGCTCGATCCAGATCCTCGTCAACAACGCCGGGATCTACGGGCCCAAAGGAACGATCGACGAAGTGGACTGGGCTGAATGGGTCCGGGCGGTCGAGATCAATCTCTACGGCTCGGTTCTCATGTGCCGGGCGATCATTGCGCACATGCGCCAGCGGCTCTACGGCAAGATCATCCAGATCTCCGGCGGCGGTGCCACCAATCCCCTTCCGCGCATCAGCGCCTATGCTGCGTCGAAGGCGGCCGTGATCCGTTTCGCGGAGACCCTGGCCGAGGAGATGCGCGAGTACATGATCGACGTCAATGGCATCGCGCCGGGCGCGTTGAATACGCGTCTGCTCGACGAGGTCCTCGAAGCCGGGCCGGAGAAGGTGGGCCGGACGTTCTACGAGCGCGCCCTGAAACAGAAATCCGAAGGCGGTTCGCCGCTGGATCGAGGCGCCGACCTCTGCGTGTTTCTCGCGTCCGAGGCCAGTGACGGGATCAGCGGGAAACTCCTCAGTGCCATCTGGGATCCGTGGGAGGAGCTGGCGGAGCGCGCGATCGATCTGGCCAGCGATGTCTACACGCTGCGGCGCATCCTTCCCAGGGACCGCGGCTTCGACTGGGGAGACCGGTGACGGCAAAGCCCGGAGTGGCGGTGGTGGGATGCGGTCTCATCGGGAAGAAGCGCGCCGATGCGCTCAGCGGAGCCAGGCTGGTCGCATGCGCGGACATCGATGCCGAGCGCGCCCGCGGACTGGCGTCGCGTTCCTCGGCCGTCCATCACACCGACTGGCGCGAAGTGGTGCGAAGGGATGACGTCGACGTCGTCGTGGTCGCGACGACGAACAGCCTCCTCGCCGAGATCTCCGCCGGCGCCCTGGAAGCGGGCAAACACGTCCTCGTGGAGAAGCCGGCGGCGCGCAACGTCGCCGAGCTGGACATGGTCATCGCCGCAGAGAAGCGCTCCGGCAAACTGGTTCGTGTCGGATTCAATCACCGCTACCATCCCGCGCTGCTCAAAGCCGCCGCGCTGCACCGCGAAGGAGCGCTCGGCGAGATGATGTTCGTGCGCGGGCGCTACGGGCACGGCGGGCGCGTCGGATACGAGAAGGAATGGCGCGCCGACCCGAGGCTGGCGGGCGGCGGAGAGCTCATCGACCAGGGCGTTCACCTCATCGACCTGGCCCGCCTGTTCCTGGGCGACTTCACGCGCGTCGAGGGCTTCGCGCAGACCCTCTTCTGGAACATGCCGGTCGACGACAACGCGTTCCTACTGCTGCGAACGGGCGCCGGGAAGACCGCCTCGCTCCACGTGAGCTGCAGCGAGTGGAAGAACCTCTTCTCCCTCGAGATCTACGGCCGCAACGGGAAGCTGCACGCGGAAGGATTGGGCGGCAGCTACGGGCTGGAACGGCTCACGTTCTATCGCATGCTGCCGGAGATGGGTCCTCCCGAGACGACGATCTGGGAGTTCCCGCGGCCCGACGAGTCGTGGCGGATCGAGACCGCCGAGTTCCTCGAGGACATCCGTCTCGGCCGCCAGCCGTCGGCGAGCCTGGCCGACGCTCGCGCCACGCTGAGCGTGGTCGGGGAGATCTACGAGCGATCGGGCTATGACGTCCGGTGATCGGCCGGCGCTGACGGTTTTCACGCCGTTCTACAAGACCAGCGAGCGCTACTTCGACGAGACGATCGAGAGCGTGCTGTCGCAGTCGTTCGGCGACTTCGAGTACCTCATGATCAATGACGGTCCGGCCGCGGACGCCCGCCGGATCGAGGAAAAGTTTCCGGACCCGCGCATCAGGATCATCACCACCGGCTCGCCCCTCGGTCTCTCCGGATCGCGCAATGCCGGCCTGCTCGAGGCGCGCGGCGATCTCATCGCCTTCATCGACTCGGATGACTTCTGCGAGCCGGGCCGGTTTCAGAAGCAGATCGACTTCCTGCGCGCGCATCCCGATCACATCCTGGTCGGCTCGGCCATCCGCTACATCGACGAGCAGTCGCGCACGATCGGCGGCCGCGTCTATCCGGAGACGGATGACGCGATCAGGAAGCGGCTGGTGGCGATCAACTGCATCGCGCAGCCATCGGTGATGGCGCGCCGTCAGGCCCTCATCGATGCGGGCGGGTACACGCCCGATTTCCCGTGCGCCGAGGATTACGCTCTGTGGCTGCGGCTGGCGCGGTTCGGGAAGTTTCACAACCTGCAGGAGACGCTGGTCGCGTACCGCATCCATCTGCAGTCGGGAAAGCATCTCCTCCTGCGGCCCGCGCTTCGCGACACGACGCGGCTCAAGCTGCACGCCATCCGCCATTACGGGTTCCGGCCGACGCCGCGCGCGCTGGCCAGCATTGCCGCGCACCTGGTCCTGCTCATGCTGCCGTCGCGCGTCGTCTACTGGCTGTTCAGGCGGATCTTCGTCACTTGACTACTTCTGCGCGAACGCCGTGATGAACGCGCTGTGCCGCGGGTCGATGCGGCCCAGGAACGCGGGCAGGGGGAAATAACCCGCGCCGGCGATGCTGACCGAACGAAAGCCGTGAGCGCGGAACATCTCGATCAGTCCCCGGTAATTGAAGATGGTCTTGTGGGTCCAGGTTCCGGTGAACGGATCGGCGCCGCGCTGAATCGCGAAGGGATTGCCGAGGCCCGCTTTCAGCGACGAGACATTGGTGAGCGAGAAGATCTGCCATCCCATCGCCGCGGCGAAGACGTTGTGCCAGCTGCTGCCGTTCTCCGTACTGATGACGGCGTGACCGCCCGGCTTGAGCACGCGATAAACCTCCGACACGAAGAGATCGACACTCGAGACGTGCTCGATGACCTGATTGGCGTGCACGACATCGAAGGCATTGGAGGGGAGGTCGGTGAGCGGCCGATTGAGGTCGATGGTGTAGACCTGCACTCCGTTCGCCTTGGCGCGGCGCGCCTGCTCCTCCACCACTTCCACGCCGTGGATCTCCTCCGCCCCCACCGCCTCGGCCAGCCGGCGCGACCACATGCCGTCGTCGCAGCCGAGATCGAGGAGTCTCTTCACGCCGTGGCCGCCGCCGGCCCGCCTGGCCAGAGTGATGAGATTCCGCCGGTTCATCTCCGACGCGTTCTCGTACATCTTCGTGAAGAACGTCTTCAGCAAGGGCTCGCCCTCCGTCTCACCCGCCAAGCATGGACGAAGAAGAGCAAAACTGACAGCAGCGCGCCGGTCTGTGTCACGTAGAGCACGACCAGGACCTCCCCGTAGGTCTCGTGGAAGAGCGCCAGGCCGGCCACCTGCAACGCCGCAAAGACCATGTATCCGGCCAGGAAGCGCGAGTCGTGGAGCGTGATGAGGGCCTGCCCCAGCATGAGACCGAGATACGTGATGACGCTGACCCCGGCCAGCGGAGCCAGGACCGGCGCCGCGCCCGCGAAGTCGGTTCCGTAGAGCACCGAGAGCAGAAAGCGCGGCGCCGCGGCGATGAGCGCGAGCGGAAGGCTCACTGCCAGAAGGAAGGATCCCGCCAGACGCAGCGTCGGGAGGAAGACCGGTTTCCCGGCCTCGTGCAGCGAGGTCAGCAGCGGCCCGGCCACGACGTAGAAGGGTACGAAGACAACACCGATGCCGCGGGCAATGGCCGTCGCCGCGCCGTAGCCGCCGGCATCGGCAGGCGCGAACCAGCGCTTGACCGCGATCATGTCGCTGTTCTGAAACGCGGCGATCGCGAACATCAGCAGGACCAGCGGAACGACCACTCGCTGCGCCTCTGCCCAGTCCACGCGAGCCGTTCCCTCTCCCGAGACCTCCCGCCGAAGGCGCTGCGCCATCATCAGTTCCGCGCACACCAGGGCCAGTGCATAGCCGATGAGCGCCGCTGAAGCGGTCGGCGCGAGCGACACCAGGACGACCGCGACGAGAAGCCGCACGGCCGCCTCCACCAGAACGTTGGCGTTGTAGGCGCGGAACAGGAGCAGCCCCTGCACCACGCCACGATCGACGCTGACGATGGCGTAGAAGAAGACCGAGACGAATGCGAGGACCAGCGGCATGGCCGTCCGGAATTGGAGCGTGTCGGCGAGAGCGAAGGACGCCAGAGCTCCGGCCAGAGCGACGGCACCGGCGGCCATCGAGATCCGGCGCATCGACAAGGCGCGCAGTCCGCGCACGGCATCGGCGGCTCCCCGGGCGCGATAGGCGGCCGTGAGACGGGCAATGGCCGGCGTGAGTGGGCTGACCGTCAGCCCGACGAAGTAGATCGCCGAGAGCGCCGCTGAGAAGTCGGAGTACTCAGCGGGTCCGACCATACGGCCGACGAGAACGATGTAGCCGATCGTCATCGCCGCGGTCACCCCCGCGCCGGCCACCAGCTCCACGGTTTCCGGGCTGCGAGCCAATCCGCTACATCCTCAGATCGAGCACGACCACCGCTCCCCACGCGCGGAGCGGCGGCAGCCAGCGGAAAATGCGCCGGTCCATCCATTCGCTCGCCCGCAGCAGCCCCGTGCCTCCCGGCATCCGCAACACCGGGATCACGAAAACCGACAGCAGGTCGAAGAACTCCGCGCGCGCGCTGGCGAACGGGCCGCCCATCGCCCTGATCTCGCCGATCAGCAGCGGATGCTCGTCGGGAGTGTGGGAGCCGGGCGTGAGAACGCGGTAGAGATTGAGCAGAGGATTGTGTCCGAGCGGCTCGTAGAAGATCCCGTGTCCGCCCGGCCTCAGGACGCGTTTCACTTCGGCGAGAGAGCGGTCGAGATCGAGGTGATGGAGGATGCCCGAGCCGCAAACGAGATCGAACGACGCGTCCGGGAACTCCAGGTTCTCGGCGTCGGCCGTGACGAACTTCAGGCGTTCCGGCGCGTGAGCGGCCGCGCGGCGCCGGGCCTGGGCGACCGCGACGTCGGAGATGTCGATTCCGGTGACCGTCGCCCCGCGATCGGCGAGCTCGAAAGCCTGCCCACCCAGTCCGCAGCCGTACTCGAGGATGTGCCTGCCGGCCGGGTTCTCGAAGATGAGCTTGCGATAGCGCTGGACACCGGCCGAGATCTCGTAGAAGCCGTTCTTCGTGTCGATCGTCCCGCTCTCGTAGGCTCGATCGTAGAACTCCTGTTCGGTGGCTTTCCGCTGGTCGGCCATCTTCAGCGAGGATAACGCCGCGCGGCGTTCTCCAGCAGAACAATCCTCTCCGGCTCGACGCCGAACTGCTGCACTTGCGTGAGAAGGTCAGGGAGGCCGGCCGCGAAGGAGCAGCGCAGCTCGCCTTCATAGACCATGACGTAGTCCGTCCTCACCAGTGTGAGGAGGCGGCGCGTCGTTTCCGGCGACTGCGAGCAGGCTGTCCACCGGAAGTTGGCGTTGCTGGCCACTGCCATGGCCTGCGCGTTCGTGGTGAGCAGGATGGCCTCCGGATCGTTTGCCTCCAGCCATCGCGCGAGATCTGTCTCACCCTGGCTCGGCCACTCCTCTGGCGTCACCGTGACGAATGCCGCGGCGCGGACGGCGCCCATCAGGACTGATGCGGCAACGCACAGCGCCGCCACGGCTCGAAGCACGCGTCCGCCGTGCCCCATCAGGAAAGCGACCGACGGCACGAGCAGGAGAATGAACGGCAGTCCGTGCCTGTAGCCGAACAGCCATTCGATGAAGAATCGGTTGTGGGTGTGCAGGAGCACGAGCGACATGAACAGACCGCTGAACACGATCGCCTGAATCGCCGGTGTCCTCACCTGCGTCTCTGGTGGGCTCGCGCGGCGCCTCATGATCCAGACCACGAGCGCAACCGGCACGAGCATCGCGGCCGGACCGAACGTGTTCACGAAGGACATCGTCGAGAACGGATTGAACATGACGAGAAAGCCGGCCAGGCGATCGAGCACGTAATCGAGAGCTCCGCTCGTGGCGACGTGGTGCTCGACCGGAGGGATGCCGGCCGTGCCGCTCCGCATCGCGACGAGGTCGCGAAGAGAGAAAGGCGCAAATCTCGTGGCCAGGTGCGCGATCCAGATCGCGAGGGGAAGCATGCAGCCGGCGACCCACGAAGCGCAGGCGCGCAGCGTCACCGTCCTCCGGCGCATCCCGATCAGCAGCGCGATGGCGATGGCGGGAGCCAGCAGCAGCATCTGCGACCGGGTCATGAACGCCAGGGCGGCCGCGGCGCCGCTGGCCGCGAACAGCGAGGCGCGGCCGGAGGAGCTCGCGCCGTCGAGAAGAAGCAGCGCCCCGAACGTGAGCACGAATGCGAGCGGCTCCGTGTACGGATAGCAGCCCGAGGAGAAGAAGCTGATGTTGAGGCCGAGGAGCAGGACGGCGATGTGGCCGTAGTCGATCGGCAGCAAATCCGATGGCCTGCCTGGAAAGACGCGCGACGTCAGCCAGTACAGGAGCAGGAGCGCGGCGATGCTGAGAAGGCGCGGCACGACCGTGGCCGCCGTGGCCAGGGGAATCAGCCTCGCGCTGGATCCGAGGAGGAGCGGCCAGACGGGGTAGATGTTGGTGGGGGCGGGGAGCGTCTCGAGACCCTGGTGATAGAGCTCGACGCTGGTGAGCAGGCCGTTGCCGGCGGCGACGTGCCGCGCGACCTGCATGTAGTAGCTGCCGTCGACGCCCCAGGGGCCTGAGCCGACGCGGCGGAGAGACTGGAGGGTGAAGAGAAGTGCGACGATCGCGGCGGCGATGAGCCATCGCGTTCGGAGTGAGGAGGGTGGATGGGCGGGCAGGGCCATGAAAAGCGAAAAGCCGCTGATTTCTCAGCGGCTTTTCATATTATCCCGGCGACGTCCTACTTTCCCACGCAGTCACCCGCGCAGTATCATCGGCGATGACGAGCTTAACTGCCGTGTTCGGAATGGGAACGGGTGTGACCTCGTCTCTATGATCACCGGAAACTTGTGATCTTGGTCAAATCGAACTGAATACGGGTTGCAGGGTGGTGGAAACGCACAGCTGCAGACAACATCAAAACAAGGCAAATATGGTCAAGTCAAACGACCGATTAGTACTGGTAAGCTGAGGACATCGCTGCCCTTACACATCCAGCCTATCAACGTGGTCATCTACCACGGGTCTTCAGGGAGAACTCATCTTGAGGTTGGCTTCTCGCTTATATGCTTTCAGCGATTATCCTTTCCCGACTTAGCTACTGAGCGGTGCCGCTGGCGCGACAACTCATACACTAGAGGTCAGTGCTTCCCGGTCCTCTCGTACTAAGGAAACCTCCCCTCAATTCTCCTCCGCCCACAACAGATAGGGACCGAACTGTCTCGCGACGTTCTAAACCCAGCTCACGTACCGCTTTAACCGGCGAACAGCCGGACCCTTGGGACCTGCTCCAGCCCCAGGATGCGATGAGCCGACATCGAGGTGCCAAACCCTGACGTCGATGTGAACTCTTGGTCAGGATCAGCCTGTTATCCC
>DATKCA010000188.1:0-4359 GCA_035544675.1 Thermoanaerobaculia bacterium
GGTCGTAACTGCGAGGCAGGATCACGCGGAATGTCGAACCGTGTCCCGGTTTGGTGGCCAGTTCCAGACCGGCATCGAGGATCTCGCACAGCCGCTTGACGATCGTCAGACCGACGCCCTCCCCCGGTTGCTGGCTCGAGGGCAGGGCCTCCGATTCGGAGGGGAGAGTCGCTGCAGAAGCGATATCGCGGCGCCGGTCGATGCTCAACTCTCTCGCTTCATCCGCGACTTCGGTCGCGTTGGAGAGCTCCTGCGCGAGCGGTGCGGCCACGGCCTCATCGATTCCCGGCCCCGTGTCCTGAATCGAGAAGGTCCAGCGATCGGTGTCACGCGTGTGATCTTCTCCCCAGGTGACGGATACACCGCCGCGCTGGGTGTACTTCACCGCGTTGAGCAGAAGGTTCTGAACGATCCGCATCACCTTGTTCTTGTCGCCCACGACGGGCAGGGTGTTCGGCCCGTCCATCTTCAGAAACAGACCGCGATCCGTGGCCGCGGTCTGCGAGGCCACGCAGACATCGTGCAACAGGATGGCCGCATCGAACGTGGTCAGATCGCGCTGTTCGTGTCCCGCTTCGAGACGGGCCAGACTCAGGAGATCGGTGAGCATTTCGTGGAGTGAAGAGACGCTTCTGTCGAGCATCCCCGCGACTTCCGTTCGGACGGGTTCGGGCAGCTCCGTGCCGCCCTCATGCAGCATGCTGGCCGCACCCTTCACGACCGTGACGCTGCCGCGAAGATCATGGGCAGCAGTGCGCCAGGCTTCGGCACGCGCACGTTCAATGGCCTGGACCGCTGACAGTGCGCCCTGGAGGTCATTGACGTGCCCGGCCGCCTCGGCCTGATGAAGGCGCCAGTACTGTGAGGCACTCTCGGTCACACCATGCGCACACAACTGCATCCAGGCCCGGCGCGCCGTCGGCATCACGCTCGGCTCGAGATCGCGATGACTGGCCGCGTATCGCTCCAGCTCTTCGGCGACGGTCATCTGAAGGTGACCCCACTCCCGGATCAACTCGCGCAGCTGATAACCCTGCTGCCATCTCTGCAGGCCGTGATCGAACACCCCCGAGGCCTGAACTTCGGCGGCAGACAAATCCTGCTGGCCGGGCCATTCCTGAATGGTGTGCGCGAAACTTTCGAGAACGGCGGGAATGTGATCGTTGAATTGGGCGCGGGAAAGCGATGAGGCCACGGTGCCCTCAGCGCCCGCTTCGCCCGATGCTCGCCATGCGCTGAGAATCGCCTCGCGCCGCTCAAGCAGTTCCGTCGCCAGGGCGCTCAACTGCTCCATGGCGGGGTTTGCGGGGATGACGACGTGAATCGATGATTCTGCGGTCATGGAGCCCTCCTTCGAGCTGTACACGAAAGCTCACCCGAATGAGGGCGTGTATGGAATTCAGTGCAATAAACGAACCGCACACGGATCGTCCTCGACCGCCGCGCCACTCCTCGCCGGAAGCTCTTGTGGAGGACAGGCAATCTTGCCTGTCCGAGGTCAGGCAGGATTGCCTGACCTCCACAGAGGCCCGAACAGCGCCGGTACGAAACCTTTCGTTGACGTCTACGAATACCACCGTATGTTGAGCCGCGAAGCTAACGTTTTCGAAAAGCGACCGTCTGATCGAGCGCACCCCTGGAACGGGAAGAAAGACCACACACGCATGAACGTCCGAGTCCTCATCGCCTCGCTCGTTTTTCTCACCTGGCTTGCCGCGCCGCTGGCCGCGCAGACCGACCCGCCCGGCACAGCGAAGGCCGGCCACGACGGGCCGCGCACGTATGTGCCCGCCGATTTCGCGCAGTTTGCTCCACGCACGGCCCTCGACATGCTGAGCCGGGTGCCCGGCTTCGGGATCAAGCAGGAGGAGCTGGAGCGGGGACTGGGAGAGGCCACCGGCAACGTCCTGATCAACGGCCAGCGGATCTCCGGCAAGTCGAACGACGTGGTCACGGAGCTGAGCCGGATCCCGGCGCAGAACGTCGAGCGGATCGAGATCGTCGATGCCGCCACTCTCGATGTTCCCGGGCTTTCCGGCCAGGTCGCGAACGTGATCGTCCGCTCGAGAGGCGTGAGCGGGCAGTGGGCCTGGCGGCCGGAGTTCCGTTCGTACTACACCGATCCGCTCTTGACGCGTTTCGAGGTGTCGGTGAGCGGCGCGCGGGGCCCGGTCCAGTACACGATCGGTCTCGACAACCAGGGCAATCGCAGCGGGGCCGGCGGACCGACCTATATCTATAGTCCGGCCGGCACCCTGAGCGAGGAACGCGACGAGCAGTGGCGCGGCAACTTCGACCAGCCGCGGCTCAGCGGGCGGTTCGTTCTCGAAGGGCCGGGAAGCTCGAAAGGCAATCTCAACCTGCTGTACCGCCGCATCGACTACGACTACCTCGAGACCGGGATCCGGACGAGTGCGAGCGGCCTGGAGCGGGCTCGCCGGGTGACGGCGGACCAGAGCGGTCGCACCTACGAGATCGGCGGCGACTACGAGCTGGGGCTGGGAACGGGCCGGCTGAAGCTGATCGGCGTGGGGCGCGGTTCGCGATTCCCGTACGAGCAGAACGTGGTCACTCGCTTCTCCGACGGCTCGCCGCAGATCGCCAACCGCTTCACGCAGATCGGCGACGAGGGCGAACTGATCGGGCGGAGCGAGTATCGCTGGACCAGCGCCGGCGCGGAGTGGCAGCTCTCGGCCGAGGGGGCGTTCAACAGTCTGGACAACACCTCGCGGCTGTTCGAGGTGCGGCAGGACCAGCAACTCGACGAGATCCCGCTGCCGGGCGGCATCGCCAGGGTCGAAGAGAAGCGCTATGAGATGGTGGGCAGCTACGGCCGCCCGGTGAGTGCGAATGTGACGATGAAACTCTCGGCGGGCGGCGAGTACTCGCGCCTGGCGCAGGCCGGTGCGGGCGGCACGACGCGCACGTTCTACCGTCCGAAGGGCGAGCTCTCGACGGCGTGGAAGGTCTCGCCGCGCACCGACGTCAACGTCAAGCTGGCCCGCCGCGTCGGCCAGCTCAACTTCTTCGACTTTCTGGCATCGGTGAACCTCCAGGACGAAGTCGAGAACGCGGCGAATCCGAATCTGGTCCCCGAGCAGAGCTGGGACCTCGACATCCAGGGCGTCCGCAACCTCGGCACTCTCGGATCGACGACGCTGCGAGTTTACGGACGCCTGATCAGCGACATCATCGACTACGTCCCCATCGGCGCGAGCGGCGAGTCACCCGGGAATCTCGACCGGGCCACCGTGTACGGAATCGAGTCGCGAAGCACGCTGAACCTCGATTCGCTCGGCTGGCGTGGCGCGCGTCTGGACGCGACCGGGCAGCTCCAGCAGAGCCAGGTCGACGACCCGCTCACCGGCCAGCAGCGTCACATCAGCAACAGTCTTCTGCGGTTCGGCAGCCTCGCCGTGCGGCATGACATCCCCGCGACCGACTGGGCCTGGGGCGCCGGCGCGTCGTACTCCCTCAATGCGCTGAGGTACCGGCTGACCGAGGTGGGCCGGCTGTGGGAAGGACCGGTCTGGGGCAACCTGTACCTCGAGCACAAGAACGTCTCCGGTCTGACAGTCCGGGCCTCCCTCAACAACCTGTTCGCCGCCGACAGCATGTGGGATCGCACGGTGTATGACGGCCGGCGCACCGACGCGGTGGCCTTCGTGGAGAGGCGGGACCGGCAGATCGGTCCCATCTTCTCGTTCCAGGTGCGAGGAAAGTTCTAGCGCACGTGTGAGGCAATGCGTTCCCGGTTTCCGGTTTCCGGTTTCCGGTTTCCGGTTTCCGGTTCCCGGCGTTGTCATTTCTGTTGACGAATCGTCACGGTCAGGTTACAACCTCCCATCCACCAAATCCGACAGGAGGAATAATGTCCAAAAGTGTCCGCGCGACCCTCATGATCGCGCTCGTCGCTGTGATGTTCGTCTCGATGGCAGTTGCCCAGGATGCCGAGCCGGAAAATGACGGCCGGTACATGATCAAGTTCCGCAATTTCCAGGGAGCCGCTCAGGCGGTGACCGCCGCCGGCGGTCGCGTCGTCCACGAGCTCGGCCCGCAGGAGACGATCGCGGCGTGGCTGCCCGAACAGGCCATCCGCGGTCTCGAGCACAACCCGAACGTCGAGTTCATCGAGGTCGACCCGCGGCGCTACCTGATGGCGGAGACCAAGCCGTACGGCATCACCATGGTCCAGGCCGACGACGCGGTGTTCAACAGCAACAACTCCTCCGGCTGCACGGTCTGCATCATCGATTCCGGCTACTACCGCGGTCATGAGGATCTGCAGGACACGAACGTCAACGGCACGAACGATTCCGGCACCGGCAACTGGTACGAGGACTCCTGCGGCCACGGAAG
>DATKCA010000189.1:0-3336 GCA_035544675.1 Thermoanaerobaculia bacterium
GAGCGGCCGCTGCATCGATGTGCACGCGCAGAATGAGGCCAGAGCCAGAAGAGACAGCCACGCCCGCATGCGGCGATTATAGAATCGCCGGACCATGAAACGACTGGCAGTGCTCCTGGCGGTTCTGCTGTTTCCGGCTGCTCTGGCCGCACAGAGCGAGGATACGAAGTTCGAGCAACTGCTCGAGGAGGAGTGGGAGTACAGGCTGCGGGAGTTTCCGGTCGAGGCGACCTACGTCGGCGACCCGCGCTACGACAACCGGATGACCGACTACTCCGAGGCGGCCATCGAGCGGCGGCGGCAGCATGCGCGCGATCTGGTCGGACGGATCCGGGCCATCGATCGCGCGAAGCTGACTCCCGAGAATCGCCTCAACTACGATCTCTTCCTCCTGGAAGCGGAGCGCGATGTCGAAGGGCAGCGCTTCCGTCGGGACTTCATCCAGATCACGCAGCGCGGCGGGATTCACTCGCAGCTTGCCGGCCTGGCGCAGGTCGTCCCGAAGGCGAGCGTCCGCGATTACGAGAACTTCATCAAACGCCTCGAGCAGACGCCGCGTCTCGTCGACCAGTCGATCGCACTGATGCGGAAAGGGCTCGCGGAAGGCATCACGCCGTCCCGCATCACGCTGCGGAGCACTGCCGAGCTGATCGCGAACCACATCGCGGAGGATCCGGCGGAGAGTCCCATCTACAGGGTCCTCTTCGCGAAGGAGCCGCCCGATCCGGCGCTGAAGCAGAGGGTGGCGGCCGTCCTGGCCGACCAGGTCATCCCCGCCTATCGCAGGCTCCAGCGCTTCTTTACCGAGGAGTACTACCCACGAACGCGTGAATCGATCGGCATCTCCGCGGTTCCGGACGGCGCGGAGTGGTACGCGTATCTCGTGCGGAGCTACACGACGACGGGAATGACGGCGGAGGAGATCCATCAGCTTGGACTCGCGGAGGTGAAGCGGATCCGTGGCGAGATGGAGAAGGTGAAGACGTCGGCCGGCTTCAAGGGATCGCTGGACGAATTCTTCACCTTCCTGCGCACCGATCCGCGGTTCTACTTCACCACGCGCGACGACCTGCTCGTCGCCTACCGCGACATCGCCAAGCGCGTCGACCCGGAGCTGCCGCGCCTGTTCGGGCTTCTGCCCCGCACGCCGTACGGCGTCGTGCCGGTGCCGGAGTACTCGGAAAAGACGCAGACCACCGCCTACTACAACCAGGGATCGCTCGAAGCGGGGAGGGCCGGTCTCTTCTACGCGAACACGTACAACCTGGCGGCGCGGCCGAAGTGGGAAATGGAGGCGCTGACGCTGCACGAAGCGGTGCCGGGCCATCACCTGCAGATCTCGATCATGCAGGAACTGGGCGACCTGCCCGAGTTCCGCCGCTTCGGCGGCTACACCGCGTTCATCGAGGGATGGGGGTTGTACGCCGAGTCGCTCGGGCCGGAGCTCGGCCTCTACACCGATCCGTACTCGAGGTTCGGCCAGCTGACGTACGAGATGTGGCGCGCGGTACGGCTCGTCGTCGACACAGGCATGCACGCGAAGGGATGGACGCGCCAGCAGGCCATCGACTACTTCAAGGCCAACGCCGGCAAGACCGAGCACGACATCGTGGTGGAGATCGACCGCTACATCAACACGCCCGGCCAGGCCCTGGCCTACAAGATCGGCGAGCTGAAGCTCAAGGAGTTGCGCGCGTACGCCACGCGCGAGCTCGGCGACCGCTTCAGCATCCGCCGATTCCACGACGCGGTCCTCGGCGCCGGCGCGTTGCCGCTGTCGGTCCTCGAGACGCGCGTGAAGGAATGGGTGGCGACCGAGAAAGCGACGCGCTGACCTCATGAACGGATTCTTCGGCCTCACGGTTCGTGAAGAAGTTTTCGCCGGTCTGCGGGTGGTCGAAAAACTGCACGCCCCTTCCGAGGTGCTGGAGGAGCACGAACACGAGAAGCCGTATGCGACGTTCGTCATGGGCGGCGAGTATGTCGAGACGCTGGCGGGGAGCGAGGTGGCCGTACCGCCGGGAAGCGTCGTGCTGCATCCCGGCCACGAATCGCACGCCGATCGATTCGGACGGCGGCCCGCCACTCTGATCAACGTCGAGATCCCCGTGGGAGACGGCGCATGGCCGGAGATCCGGCGAGCGTGGGCGGCGGGAGATCCGATCATGCAGATGATGGGCATACGTCTGCGGCAGGAGTTGCACCGCGGCGATGATCTCTCGGCGATGATCGTCGAGGGAATCATGCTCGAGGTCTGCGGTCTCATGCTGCGGCGATCGCCAGGCGGAGCGGCTCGTTCTTCCGTCGCCATGCGGGCCGAAGCGTTGATCCGAGACCGCTTCGCCGCGTCCCTTCGGCTGCGCGACATCGCGGAGGAAGTCGGTGTGGGACCGTGTCATCTCTCCCGCGTCTTTCGCAAAGAGATGGGGTGTACCGTCGGCGAACGGATCCGCCAGCGGAGAGTCGAGTGCGCCTCTCAGTTACTGGCCACGAGCATGCCGCTGTCGGAGGTAGCGGGCGCCACCGGTTTTGCGGATCAGAGCCATTTCACGCGAACGTTCCGCGCCCTGACCGGCGTGACCCCGCAGGAGTACCGCCGCCACGTTCGGTGACGCGGGCGCTCAATCGGGTTCCAGAGCGCAATCGCGTTCAAGACCGGGATCCGCCCATGTGACATTCTGCGCGGCGTGATTGCTCTGACGATACTCGCCCTCCTGCTGCAGGCGTCGCCGCAACCGGCTGCCGGAGCCGGCTGGTACGTGCTCGACTCGCAGACGGTGCTGCTCAGCTATGCGTCCGACGGTAAATGGATGCTCTATCACTTCGCGGAGCCGCCCTATGCGAAGCGGGTCGACAGCATCCCCGCCGGCGCCGCGAGAACGGACGGCCCCTATCGGGTCGTCGAGCGCTCGTTCAGGAGCGGCGACGTGACCCTCTCCGGCACCCTCTTCCTTCCCTCGACGCCCGGGCCGCACCGTGGCGCGGTCGTCATCCATGGCTCGGGTGCGAGCACGCGCGACAACTTCTGGTACGTGTGGATCGTCGACCGTCTGGCCCGCAACGGGATCGCGGTCCTCCTTCCGGATAAACGGGGAACGGGAAAGTCGGGAGGCGACTGGGAGGTGGCGAGCTTCCACGATTTCGCCGCCGATGCCGCCGCCGGCGTGACGGCGCTGCGCCGGATCGAAGGCGTGACGTCAGAAGGCGTCGGCGTTCTGGGCATCAGTCAGGGTGGGCACATCGCCCCGATGGTCGAGGAGCTCGTCCCCGATCTCGCCTTCGCGGTGAACCTCTCCGGCTCCGCGGTTCCCATCGAACAGCAGCTCGAGCTCGAGC
>DATKCA010000190.1:0-133231 GCA_035544675.1 Thermoanaerobaculia bacterium
GTAGTGAAGATGGGAGGCCTGATGTTTCTGGATGACGAAGATCGGGCGTTTCCCTTTCCGCGGCTTTCCACCGGCCGGCTCCGGCGTATCGCCGAAGTCGCGCATCTGCTTGTACTTCTTCAGGGGGTCGGGCATGTGTTAGGAGGCTCTTCGCCTCTTCGACGAGGCGCGCCGCGTGGTCCGCTTCGCGGTGGTCTTCCGCGCCGGCGCTCGTTTCGCGGGCGCGCGCCCCCCTTCCAGGCTACGCCGCAGCGCCTCCATGATGTCGATGACTTCGCCGCCACGCTCCTCTTCCTTCTCTTCCACCACGATGGCCTTTCCCTTCGACTTGTCGCGGATGCGATCGAGCAGCCGCTCGCGGTATTCGTCCTTGTACTGAAGGGGGTTGAACTTCTTCTCGGTCAGCTCGTCGATGAGCATCTCGGCGAGCTTGATCTCCTTCTCCTTGACGGGTGCGCTCTCGATCTCCATGGCGGCGAAGTCGCGCACCTCGTCCGCATAGAACATGGTGTGGAGAATGAGCCCGTTCTCGTAAGGCCGGAGGACCACCAGGTGCTCGCGGTTCGCCGACACCCAGCGCGCCAGCGCGACCTTGTTCTGCTTCTTCATGGCCTGCGCGAGCAGTTTGTAAGTCTTTCCGCCGCCCTGCGCCGGCCCGAGGAAATACGCCTTCTCGAAGAAGAGCGGGTCGATCTCGGAGAGGTCGACGAACTCCGTGATGTCGAGCGCGCGGTTGTCATCGCTCTCCAGCGAATCGATCTCCTCGTCCGTGAACGTCACGTATTTGCTCTTGCTGATGGCGTAGCCGCGGATCAATTCGTCGGAGCCGACGATCTCCTCGTGCTCCCCACACCACCACTTCCTGTTCACGCGGCTCCCGCAGCTCTCGTGCAGCAGGTTGAAATGGATGTCCTCGGACTTGGTGGCCGTGTAGAAGCGGACCGGGATATTCACCAGCCCGAACGAGATCGTCGCGTTGCGCAGCGGCCTGAGAGCCATCACTCACCTCCGTCGCCTCAGGCATTTGCATTCGGCATTCCAAGCCTGGGCACGCAGAAGTCTAGCATTTCGAACGATTTGCCGATTTAGCGGCCTCATATTTGCAGGAGCTGCCACGGCCGAGGTATGTCAGCTTCAATCCGGAGGATGCTGTGGGTCGCATTCGCGGCCTTCACTCTTTTCGTCGCTGCAGGCGTGGGGCTCACCACCGCCGTTCTGCAACTCGAGAAGCGCCAGGAGTTTGAGCTTCTCCGCGAGGTGAGGCCTCTGCTGGATGCTGTCCGCGTCATGGACGCGAAGCTCAACGCCATCGTGTCGTCCTCGCGAGCCTACCTGCTCACTCAGCAGACCCAGTTCATCCAGCAGTACGACGAGGCGGTCGCCCAGTTCTCCGAAGCGGAGATGATGGCGGCGCAAACGGCCTCCGAGCTGCGCGACATCCGCCAGGTCAGCGAGATGAGCCGTCACTTCGAGGAGGTCCGGACACTCACCGACCGCCAGATCGCGCTGGTGGGGGAGAAGAAGTTCTCGGAGGCGCTCGACCTCATGATCGAGACGGCCAGAGTGCGGCGCGTGGCCCCCGCTCACGCCCGGATCATCATCGACTTCCATCGCGCCGATGACACGGCCCAGCAGGAGAGGATGGACAACTTCCGGCAGTGGGTGATGCTTGTGATGGTCGTATTGGCCGTCACGATCATCGCCGCTGCCGCATTCGCGGTCTGGAAGATCGAGCAGACTCTGAGCGGCTCCATCGCGCGGCAGGTCCGCCACACCGAAGCCATGATCGCCGGGATGGTCGACGGCGTGATGCTCGTCGATGGCGAGGGGAAGACCCTCTTCGTCAACGCCGCCGGGGAAAACCTCCTGGGCCGGTCCGACATCGGCGTGCCCATCTTCAAACACGCCGAGGTGTACAGGTTGCGCAGCGAGCAGGGACGTCCGCTGGCGGAGAAGGAGCTGCCCGCCGCGCAGGCGCTGGGCACTGGCCGGGCGGTGCAGGACGTCACGGTCCTCGTGAAACGCGAAGACGGCGACGTGGCCATCTCCATGAGTGCCACGCCGCTACGCGAGGGCGGCAAAACGGCCGGCGTGGTCGTGACGTTTCGCGACATTACGCAAAGGCAGCGGCTCGAGGAAGCGATGCAGCTGCAGGCCGAGCGCGCCCAGATCCTCGCCGACGCCGGCGCGTTCTTCTCCAGCAACATCGATCCGGTCTGGGTCACGCAGGCCATCGCCGAGCGAACTGCCGAGGTCCTCGGAGACTGGGCGGCGGTGATTCTGAAAACGGGCGACGGCAAGGAGATGCGCGTCGCTTCGATCTACCACCGCGACATGGCCTCGCTCGGACTGGCCTGGTCGTACATCTACCGTCAGCCGCTGACGGTGGGCGAGGGGATCATCGGCCAGGTCATCGCCACCGGGTACCCGTCGTTGACGACGAATCTCGGCAACACCGCTCACGCCATCCCGAAGGACATGACCTCGTACCACGCGCCGGCCATGCAGCTCGCGTCTCTCCTGGTGCTGCCGCTGGGCACGCGGCGGGAGACGCTCGGCGCCCTGGTGATCGCGGCCAACGATCCCGATCGGGCCATGACCGACGAGAATCTTCCGCTGGCCGAAATCCTCGCTGAGCGCGCCGCGCTGGCGATCGAGAACGCCAGGCTCTACACGGAACAGGTCGATGCCCGCCGGAAGGTCGAAGACCTGTCCAGACTGAAGGACGAGTTTCTCTCCATCGCCTCGCACGAGCTGCGAACACCGGTGACGTCGATCAAGGGCTACACCCAGCTGGCGAAGACGCTCATCCGCGAGAACGACCTCGGCACGTCCGAGGAATATCTGGATATCGCGCTCGACCAGATCGACCGGATGTCACGGCTGATTCTCGAGTTGCTCGACGTCTCCAGGATCGAGACGGGACGCCTGGAGATCCGCCGCGAGCCGATCCGCTGGATGTCGTTCGTGCGCGACGTCGTCAACCGGCACCACACCGCGGTGAGCGACCGCCGCTTCCACATGAGCGTTTCCGACGAAACGAAGATCGTCAACGGCGACCGCGACCGCCTCGAACAGGTCCTCGGCAATCTCCTGGAGAACGCCGTGAAGTACTCGCCGGACGGCAGCGAGGTGTTCGTCAGCGTCGAAGACAAGGGCGATCACATCACCACTTCGGTCTGCGATCGCGGGATCGGCATTCCGGCCGACGAGCTGAACCAGGTGTTCGAACGCTTCCACCGCGGCCGCAAGGTCTCCTCGACGAATTACGGAGGACTCGGTCTCGGGCTGTACATCACCAGGCAGATCATCGAGCGTCACTCCGGATCGATCTGGGTGGAGAGCAAGGAAGGCTTTGGCACGACGTTCTACTTCACACTGCCCGCCACCCCTGCCGACCTCCCGGAAGAGGTGCCGGAGATCGTCGCTCGCGCATAATCACCACGGATGCTCCTCGCCCTCGTCCTGCACCTCGAGCTGATTCGCCACTCCCTCACCGGCACGCACTACCGCTACCAGCAGTACCTCGATGGCGTACGCGTGGTGGGTGGGGAGGTGAACGTGACGGTGGGTACGGACGGGAGACGGACGGAAACGCGGACGCTGGGTGAAGCGCCAAACGCCGCCAGGAATGGCGCCGCTCCTCACATCTACGTGAACGTCGACGGCGTCGCCACGCCCGCAACCCGCGTGGTCGTCGATCACATCGTCCGCTACGTCGATCCGGACGGCGAGGTGATTCGTGAGGAGCCGCTGATCGCCTATGGGAAGCCGGCGCGCGTGTTCGATCCGAACCCGGTGACGAAGCTGAACGCGCCGTCCCTGCAGAACATGAACGACTCGGCTTCCGCGGTGCCGGATGAGGCGTACAGCGACGTCATGCTCGAGCGGACGAACGAGTCGGGACCGCTGGGCGGGCCGTTCGTCCAGATCGTCGACGTCTCGCTTCCGGCCATCCCGCCGGTCGACGCGGCCGGGCCGCTCCTGTTCCACCGCGGCGAGGACGGCTTCGAGGACGTCAACGCGTACTTTCACATCGATAAACTGCAGATGTACCTGCAGTCGCTGGGATACCGCGACGAGCGGGCCGTCGCCGCATATCCGGTGGAAGTCGACACCCATGCCGCGAACGGCGCGGACGACTCGTTCTTCCTCAGCTCGGCCAGCGCGGGGAGAGGATCGCTGTTCTTCGGCGTGGGCGGTACCGATGACGCGGAGGACAGCGACCTGATCGCGCACGAGTACGCGCACGTGATGCACGAGTGGATCGCCCCGGGAACGTTTCTCGGACCTCTGGACACGGAGGGTCGCGCCATCAGCGAGGGCTTCGCGGACTACTGGGCGTTCTCGGCGAAGTACGAGGCGGCGCTCGCATCGGGACGCGATCCGTTCTGCTTCGCGGACTGGGATGCGCGATGCGGTGACGACGCCCCGTCGGAGCGGTGCGGGTATCCGCCCGGCGCGGACTGCCTCCGCCGCGTCGACAGCCCGAAACGAAGGGCGGACTTCATCACGGGCGCGGGTCCCGGCACCGAGCATCGCAACGGCGAGATCTGGTCGTCGGCGCTGCGCGAGATCTTCGTCGCCCTGGCCGGCCGGCACGGCCGCGAGGCGGCCAAGCGGCTGGCCGACACGCTCGTGGTCGAGTCGCTCTTCGGCGCGCAGCCGAATCCGTCGTTCGAGGGCATTGCCCGCAGGATGATCGCGGCCGATCGGCTGCTGACGGGCGGCGCCAGCGCCGATGTTGTGTGCGCGGCGATGACCTCCCGCGGCATTCTGGAGAGCTGCGCGGTCCCGCTTGGCGAGATCACACTCTTCCAGAGCCCGGAGCAGGGCATCGAGATCCCCGACAACTCCGCGGCCGGGATCACCGCGGCCAGGACGATCTCCGACACGCGTGACATCGAGCGGATCCTCGTCAGCGTCAACATCCGCCATCCCGCGCGAGGCGACCTCCGCCTCGTCCTGGTCGCGCCGGATGGAACGGAGACGCTGCTGCAGAACCCCTCGGGCGATCGCGGCGCGGACGTCAACACGACGTACGGACGCGACTCCAATCCGGTCGACAGTCTGGAGCGGCTGCGCGGTCGCAGCGCGGCCGGCGTGTGGCGGCTGCGCGTCATCGATCTGCGCGTTCTCGATGTTGGCACGCTGCTCTCGTGGAGCCTGGCCATTCAGTTCGCCGGCGACGAGCCGTCCGCGACGCGGCCGGTGCGAAGCGAGTCACGCCGCGTCATCGCCGCCGCGGCGAGCGTGCCGGCCTGGGTGACCGACCTGCGGCTGTTTTCCGCCCGCGACACGACCGCGAGCCTCGTCTTCACCCCCTCCGGCGCCGACGGAAGGACGGCCTTCGCGGCGGTGAACGTGCAGATCCCGGCAGGAACCACCGTGGCGTTCGACGACGTCGTGCGCTCGCTCTTCGGCACATCCGGAATCGGGCAGATCGAGATCGGCGGCGACGCGCTGGCCACGAGCCGGACGTACACGCGCACCGGCTCCGGAACCTTCGGCCAGTTCATTCCAGCCGTGCCCGCAGCCGAAGCGGCGAGCTCGGCATTTCTCCCGCGCCTTCAGAACAGCGCGGCCTTCCGCTCGAACCTCGGCTTCGCGGAAGCGGCGGGGGAGCGCGGCGTGGTCCGCGTGCGGCTCTACGAAGGGGAGCGCGGCACGCTCCTCTCTTCGACCGACTACACCATCGAGCCGTTCGGCCACGTCCAGGTTCCGGCCGCCGGCGCGGAAACACTCGTCGCCGAGTTGGATGTCGTCGAGGGGCCGGCGCGCCTGATCGCGTACGCCTCGGTCATCGACAACATGTCGGGCGATCCGATGTTCCTGCTCGCGACGCGTGCCGGGCCCGGGCCCGGAATTGCTCCGGCCATCAGTGCGCGCGGCGCCGCCGGTACGGAGTGGCGAAGCGAGCTGTGGGTGACGAGCGGAGACTCTTCGCTTCCGTTCGCCCCGTTCCAGGTGCGATATGACGGCGCGGCCGCGGAGCTGCGCGAGAGGTCGCCGCGCACGGTTCTGGAGAGGAGTCCCGATGCGGTGGCCGATCTGTTCGGAAGGCCGGGCACACGCGGCGCCATGAGTCACGACGAGACTCGCATGTTCTTCACGCAGCGCGTCTACACGACGGGACCGCGAGGATCGTTCGGTCAGAGCGTGCCGTTCGCCTCGCCGTCGAGCGAGTCGCGGGAACTGCTGCACATCGAGAGCTCGGACGATTTCCGAACGAACATCGGCGCGGTGACCGACACGGAGTCGGAGGTGCGGTTCGTCGTCTTCGATTCCGCCGGGCGGGAGCTCTCGCGGAGCGATCACACACTGGCGGCCGGAGGCCTCGTCCAGTTCACCGTGCCGGGGCCGGTGAGGAACGGGCGAGTTCGCGTCGACGTCCTGGCCGGTCGCGTCTATCCCTATGCATCCATTGTGGATAACCGCTCCGGCGATCCCGCCTTCGTGCCCGGTCAATAGAGTGCGGTATTCTTCGCCGCCATGTCCGTGACCCCCGCCGCCGAGCCGCAGTCGCTCTCGCAGCTTCCGATCAGGAAGCTCGACGAGGTGCTGCGCCAGCTGCGCGGCACGCGAAACGACATCATCCGTTTCGGCGTCTGGAACATCCGCAACCTGACCGACGACGAGTTCAACCGGACCGACGACCGCAAGCTGTTCGGCTATTTCCGGCAGGACCTTTTGGAGATCCGTTTCCTGTCGAAGGGACGTCGCGTCGACCTCGTTCAGCTGTGGCACTGGTTCGACGATCAGATGAGCGGCACCGAGCCGATGCTCATCGACAGCGAAGAGGTCTTCCTCAACATTCAGGACAAGGATCTGGAGAAGGTACGGAAGCGCATCGCCGAGATCCAGTCGTTCATCCCGACGCTGCGGTCCGACGACCTCGAGGCGTTCAAGCGGGTGAAGTACAAGCTGCGGCGGACGGTGATGCGGCTGACGTACGACCTGCATCACCTCTTCAAGCGGCTGGAGAAGTATCGCAAGAACCTCATGACCGGCGGAGCGATCCCGCGGGCGGAGCGCATCCCGCTCGAGGTGGTGGCCGACATTCCCGAGCCGCCGCCTCTCGGCGATGCCGAGGATGAAGCGCAGGATTCGGTCTAGACGTTACTCGTTAGTCCTTAGAGTTGCGCAGAGGTTCCCTAAGGACTAAGGCCTCTAAGGACTAGATTTCCACATGAGCGCGCTGCCCCTCGGCCACGCTGACCTGGGCGGTGGTCTCCACCTTGTCGCCCGCTCCCAGAATCTGAATCGTGTAGATGCCCGGCGCGATGTTGTCGAGTGTCGTCACGCCGGGGTTCGGATCGACGGTGAACACGCCGCCCGCGAAGCCTCGCAAGTACTCGCGGCCATCGGCGGCCATGAGCCGCGCCCGTCGCATCGACGAGCCCCGCGAGCGGACGGTGATCGATCCGCCCGGCGTGAGCCCCACGGTCGGCGACGAGGGTGACACGATCTGTACGGTCTGCGGGGCGTAGCCCTGAGCGGTGACGGTGGCGCGATACGAGCCCGCCTCCAGCGTGAGCTTCAGCGGCTCGGGCCCGCCGCCGCCGCCGAACCGGAAAGAGCTCTCGAAGACGATCCGGTTCTGCGGATCCGTCACGCGGACGCGCGCGCTGATGAGACGGCCGTCGCGGGCGTCGACGACGCGCATCGTCACGCCCGGATTGCGCGCCAGCTTGATGTCGAGGTCGGGCGCGCTGTCTCCCATCGTCAGATCGACGATCTTCGTTCCGTACCCGTCCTTCTCCGCACTGACGTAGTACTTGCCGGACGTCACGCCTTCGATGACGAAGGCTCCGGAGGCGTCGGTCATGCCGGCGCGCATCATCGGCGTCATGGCGCCGTCCGGCTGGCGCAGCTGGATGCTCGCCTCGGTAATGACTTCGCCCGTCGACGAGTCGGTGACCCGTCCGCGCACGACGCCTGCTTTCATGTCGATGTTGAATGTTCCCGAGCCGCGGACCTCGTAGGTGGCGGTGTAGGGGACGTTGCGCTGGAGATCGTTGACGGAGACCGTGTAGCTGGCGTCATCGAGGCCGCTCACCTCGTAGTAGCCGTCGCGGCCGGTGGTCGTCCGCGCGGTCGTCTGGGCCTGTCCCTGCCGCGGGAAGAACCCCACCATCGCGTCGGCGACGGGGCGGCCGTCGCGGGTGACGCGGCCGCTCACCACGGTGCCGGACTTGAACTCGATGTCCTGCTGCACGGTGCTCCCCGGCTCGACCTGCACGGAGACCACCGGCGAAGATTTCCCGCCCACCAATCCCATGGTGCGCGCGTTCAGGCGGACGGTTCCGGCCGGTGCCGCGTCGATGCGGTAGTTTCCGGAGGCATCGACTGCGCCGGAGGCGAACCCCGAGGAGCCGGACGCGCTCACGGTGGCCTGCGCCAGCTCTTCAGAGGCCAGTCCGATGACGCGGCCGTAGATCGTCCCGCCGGACTTGACGACGATCCTCACGGGAACACCGGCCGACACGTCGACGTCCTGAAGTTGAGTGGAGCCGACGCCGCTCTTGCTGGCCATGAACGAGTAGCGTCCCGGCGCAAGACCCTCCATCGTGAAGTTGCCGCCGGCATCCGTCTGCGTCGATCGTGAGGCGAAGTCGCCCTGAGACGCCGACCTCGCCATCACGGCCGCCTCCGAGACCGGCGAACCGCCTTCCGTGACGACCTGGCCGCTGATCCGCACTCCGCTCGAGAGCTGTGCGTCGACGCGGTGTTCGCTGCGGTCGAGCGTGACGGTTTTCTGCGCCTGCAGATAGCCGCTCCGGCTGAAGACGATTGTCTTCTCGCCGTTCTCGACAGCCTCCATCGTGTATTCGCCGTTTCCGTCCGTGACGACGGAAGCCCCTCCCATCATCGGAGGGAGCGGCATCCGGCTGTCGCCGGCGCCGACGCGAACGGCGACACCGGCCATGGCCGATCCGTCCGGTCCGGTTACGCGACCGGTCACCTTCGCGCCGCGGTCCATGGTCACTTCGATGTCGGCGAGCGTCTTTCCCTCCTCCACGGTGAGACCCGGCATCCGTCCCGCCGTGTATCCGGCGGCCTGAATGTTGAGCTGCACCGTGCCGGGTGGGACGTTCTCGAGCGTGAACGTGCCGTCGTCGGAAGTGAAGGAGCGGAACTGCGGCGGTCCCATCATGCGCACCATGCCGCCACTCGGAGCAGGGCTGATTCCGGCCCGGAAGGTGGTCACGGGCTGGTTGGTGTTCTTGTCGACGACGCGGCCGGAGACCCTTCCTCCGGGCGGAACTTCGAGGGCGACGTCGTTAGCCGGCGCGGTAATCGTCCGGTTGATCTGGATGAACTCCTCTTCCTTCCGCGCCGACAGCATCATCGTGCCGGGATTCAGGTCGGTGAGGCGGAACGATCCGTCCGCCTCCGACTGGGTGAGGCTGGCTCCGCTCGACTCGCCGAAGACGTTGATGTTGACCCCTTCGATGCCTACGCCGCCGCGCGTGACGCGCCCGGTGATCTCCACCCCCGGCTCCAGCGTCACTTCGAGCGGTCTCATCGAGACGCTCACGCTCTGAGCGCGGATGGCTTTTGCCGCAAAGCCGTCGCGGCGGAAGCCGAAGTCGTATGAGCCTTCCTTCACGCGCATCGTGAACGTGCCGTCGGAGGCCGTGCGAACGTTGTCGTCGGCACGCTCGCGCGTGTTGGTCATGACGAGGCGCTGCATGACCACGCCTGCTGGAGCGCCGCTGGTCGGCTGGGCCGTGACGGCCACGTCCGAGAGCGGTTTGCCGTCGCCATCGACGATGAGTCCCGTCACGGTCACGCCCGCCGGAATCGTCAGGAGGACGCCGCTCTTCCGCTCGCCGGGAGCGAGACGCAGCGTGCTGCTGCGCGCGTCGGGGAAGCCCTTCTTCCGGGCGCTCAGCTGGATGTCCGAGTCGGGCTCGACACGCAGAACGAACGTGCCGTCGGGCGCCGTCGTGGTCTGCCGCGGCATGGATATCCGCATCGGGATGCCGGACTCGCGCGAGACCGGATTGGTCACCACTCTCACCCCGCCGAGCGCCTTCTTCTCTTCGTCGTTCACGCTGCCCGTGACCCGGGCCAGCTGCGTCATGATCAGCGTGCGCGAGACGCGCTCGCCGGCCACGGCCGAGATGGAGCTTGGCTGAAACGAGTACGAGGGCTGGATGGCCACGATCTCGTAGTCGCCCGGGCCGACGCCGCTCGCGGTGAACGCACCCCTGGCGTCGCTGATCGCCACCGTCGGGTTGAACGTCTCGAACCGGCCGGCCGGACGAAGCCGGATCTCCACCCCGGCAACGGGCGACTGCGCCTTCGAGTCGCGAACGAGGCCGCTGAACGTGGCCGGCCTGGCCAGCCGGAGGGTCACGTCCCCGGCGGCGCGCACTTTCGTCGCCTGCAGCGACGCGGTCTGCGCGGTGATGGCCGCCCACTTCGCGGGAGCCCTGACAATGGTGAACGTTCCGTCTTCCGCGGACTGCGTCACCGGCCATCCGTCGACGAGGATGACCGCGCCGCCGGCCGGCGTCTTGCCGTCTTCGGCAACGACCTTTCCGCTGATCGCCGCGCCTGGGGCGAGCGTTCGATCGGTGGCGACGTCGGTTGCACGCGGCGATCGGCGCGCCGGCTCGACAAGAAGTGGAAAGTCAGGGTGCGCGATGATGACGCGCTCGGCCCACTTCGACGGGTCGGGAACGCTGTAGCGTCCCGAATCATCCGTCTTCGCAATGAGCTCGGCATCGGAGTGCCAGATGACCGTCGCGCCGGCGAGGGGCTTTCCGGCGGCCGTGACACGGCCCTGCCTGGTCTCCGCCGCGGTGAGCGCGATGGTTCCGAGGTCGTCGTTGCGCTCCGCGCGCGCCGCGGCCGGCGCGTGGCCGGGAGCGGACACGGTGAGCATGACCACCGGTTCCTTCACGTTCTCGACGCTGAACCTCCCGCGTGCGTCGGTCGTGACGGATGCAAGCAGGACCGCTTCCGGCGTGGCCGAGAGCAGGCGCGCGCGCTGCGCGGCCGTCAACTCCAGGGCGTGGGCGGAAACGCGGGCGCCGGCAACGGCCTGGCCCTCCGGATTGACGACCACGCCCGTCAACGCCGCGTAAGACTGCGTCGCGAAAACGAGGCAAACGACGAGGATTGCGATCCGTCCGCGCATGCGATTTCTCCTCAAGCCTGCTGCGCCTTCTTGGACGAGCGGCGCCGCAGCGGGTTCCGGAACACTTTATATCCGTTGCCGGTTCTGGCGGACGATGCGCTTCCTTACGCTTGCCCTTTCCTTCGCCACCCTCGTCTCGTGTCATTCTGCAGGGGTGAGCTCCGAAGACGGACTGAAGTTTCGTACGCTGAAGTCGGGATCCCAGGCGCGCCACGACGCGCCCGGGCGGCAGATCATCCTGGCGCCGACGGCGGAGTCGTACGCAGCGCTCTGGCCGTCAATGGTTGGGGAGGGGGACTCGCCTCCCGTCGACTTCGAGCGCGAGGCGGTGGTCTTCATCATGGCCGGTCAGCGGCCCACCGGCGGTTACAGCGTGGCGGTGAAGAGCATCGTGCGGGAGGACAACACCCTGGTCATCGACGCCCCGGTGACGCCGCCGCCACCGGACGCCATGACGATTCAGGTGCTGACCTCGCCATACACCGTCATCGCCGTCGACAAGGTCGATGTGTCACGCGTTCGCTGGAAGAGCGAAGAGACTCCATGAGGACCCGTCCGGTCCGGCGCGAGCTCCTCAAAGAGCGTCTCAACGCGCTGGTCGCGACATTCGACGTCTCCACCATCACTCCCGATCCGCTCCAGCTCGTGCTGCGATACGAGGGGCCGGAGGATCAGGAGATCGCCGCCCTTCTGGCCGCGGCGTTCGCGTACGGGCGTGCAGACATCGTCGTGGCGAACATCGGCCGCGTTCTGGAACGGATGGGCCCGTCGCCACATCTGTCCCTGATGGCGTTCGATCGCGACGAGGCCGTGGAGCGCTTCGCCGGCTTCTCCCATCGTTTTCAGAAAACGCCGGAGCTCGTGGCCCTGCTCGAGCGGCTGGCCGCGGCGGTTCGGCAGTACGGCACGATCGGGCGTCTCTTCGAATCGTGCTACGACGCGGACGACGAGGACATCGGGCCGTCCCTCACGCGCTTCGTGGCGGCCCTCATCAATATTGTTCCGCCGTCTCACGTGGAACGCGCCGCCCTCGACTACCTGCTGACCTCTCCCGCAAACGGCAGCGCGTGCAAGCGGATGAACCTCTTCCTTCGCTGGATGGTCCGCCGCACGTCGCCCGACCTCGGGCTCTGGCGGTTCGCCGACCCCTCGAAGCTGGTGATGCCTCTCGACACGCACGTGCACCGGATCGCCTCGTTCCTCGGGCTGAACCGGCGCAAATCGGCCGACTGGAAGACCGCCCGGCAGCTCACCGACCGCCTGGCCGTCTTCGACGCCGGCGACCCCGTCCGCTACGACTTCGCCATCTGCCGCCTCGGCATCCTCGATCTGTGCAGCCGGAAACGCCGGAAGGAACAGTGCGACGTCTGCATGGTGCGGGACGTTTGCCGGTTTCCCTGTCCTTAGTCCTTAAGTCCTTAGTGCCAGGTGCTGGCGGTTTCCGGTTTCCGGTTTCCGGTTTCCGGTTCCCGGTTTCCGGTTCCCCCACCGCTCCCGCCTGTTCAAATTTCTGCTTGATGAATTCAAGGAATTGTACGGGCGTCGCCGCGCCGCGCTACACTGGATGCACTCTTACTTGTGCATTCAATGACTTAGACGTCGTTTTCCAGCGGCACCTCCGTTGAATAGTTCGGTCTGTCCTGATGCGCATTTCCCTGGCCACGAAGATCCTGATCAGCCTCCTGACGGTCGCCGTGATCCTGGGCGCGTTCGTCTCGTTTCAGCGGAAGCGGTCCTCATTCGAGCGCATCGACTTCACGTTCCACCGTTCCAACGGGGTGATCGTCGTCAAAAGCGTCGATCCCGGCAGTGGCGCGGCGCAGGCAGGCCTTCGCCCCGGGGATGAGATCTGGCTGATCGGCGAGACGCCGAGCAGCGAGGTCGATGGCCTGAAAAAGACGCTGCGCCGCATCGGCCAGGCCGTGCCGATGGTCATCGAGCGCGACGGCCGCACGCTGACGATCACCTACAGCCCGCCTGACCTGAAAGTCGACTACCCGTATCTGATCCTCAGCTTCATCGGGTTCCTCTACCTGGCCATCGGCCTCTTCACGCTTTTCCGCGGGGATACGCGGGAGAGCACGCTTTTCTATTTCGTGACGCTGCTGTCGTTCATCGTCTACGTCTACACACCGGCGGGTGACATCGACTGGAGCTACAAGCTGCTCCAGATGGTGGAGGAGTTCGGCCGCATCTTTCTGCCGCCACTGACGCTGAACTTCTTCCTCTTGTTCCCGCGTCCGATCGTGCGTCAGAAGCGGTTGATCGCGCTGATGTACGTGCCGCCGGTGCTGCTGGCGCTCTGGAACCTCGATGTGCTGGTGTTCAACAACGCGGTTCCGCTGGCCTCGCCGCGGCGATCGCTCGAGCTGATCGACCGGTGGGAGATGGTCGACTTCGGCGTCTACTTCACTCTGGCCATCGTGGCGCTGGCGTTCACGTACCGCAAGGCCGCCGCCGTCGGCAAGAAGCAGATCAAGTGGATGTACCTGGGCCTCGGTCTCGGGTTTCTGCCGTTCCTGGCCATCTACATCATCCCGTACCTGATCACGGGACCGGTCAAGCCGGTCTACACCACGGTGGCGATCCTGCCTCTGGCGTTCATTCCGCTGGCCTTCGCGGTCTCGATCCTCAAGTACAAGCTGTGGGACGTCGAGGTGGTGATCAAGGAGATCCTGGCGTATTCGGTCGTGTTCGTGTTCGGCATGATCGCGTTTTCGACGGTGAACCTGATCCTCTCGCGGGTGATCGAAGAGCGCTCGGCGATGGAGCGCAACTTCCTTGCGTTCACCTCGGGCCTGCTCATCGCCGGCGTTCTCATTCCGGTCAAGGGGCGGATCGAGTCTGTCATCGAGATGTTCCTGTATCGCGAGAGCTACCGGCACCGCCGCACGATGACCGACTTCGCGCAGGAGCTGGCCACGTTCTACGACGTTCACGAGCTGATCTCGATGATTCGCGAGCGGCTGCGCACGACGCTGGACATCGAGAAGATGAATCTGTTCACGCGCGAGGGAGTGTCGCTGCTGATCTATCAGCCGGAGGCGGATGTTCCGCGGCGCGCGCAGCCGGATGACTTCGGGTCGATTCCGCGCGAGGGGCCGCTCATGCTCACTGACGCGCGTCTGCCCGATCGCACGGAGCTGCCGTGGCAGCTGCTCAAGGCCGGCTATCGCTACGTGTTCCCGCTGCGCAATCGCGGGGAGCTGCAGGGTCTGCTCCTTCTGGGGACGAAGCGCGGCGAGGAGCCTCTCTCGCGAGACGACCTGCATCTGTTGGGCAGCCTCACCGCGCCGATCGCGCTGGCGATCGAGAACTCGCGCCTGTACGGGAAACTCCGCCGCCAGCTCGACGAGATCCGCGCGCTCAAGGAGTACAACGAGAACATCATCGAGTCGTCGTCTTCAGCGATCGCCGTGGTGGCCAACGACGGAACGGTGCTCACCGCGAACCGCGCGTTCTGGGAGCTGGTGGGCGCCGAGCACGAAGACGAGCCCATCTCCTCGCTCTTCCCGCCGTTCGACGAGCTGGTCAAGACGAACGCGCGCTCGATGGCCACGCACTTCGTCAACCGCTACGGCATCGAGAAGGAAGTCACGGTCACGCTCAGTCCGCTGAACTCCGGCGACGTGGCGAATGGCGCGGCCGTGCTCGTCATCGGCGACGTGTCGGAGAGGGTCCGTCTGGAGCGCGAGCTGGAAGACAAGGAGCGCCTGGCCTCACTGGGCCTGCTGGCGGCGGGCGTTGCGCACGAGGTCAACACGCCGCTGACCGGCATCTCTTCGTACGCGCAGCTCCTCCTCTCGGAGACCGCCAAGGACGACCCCAAGTACGGCCTGCTCAAGAAGATGGAGCAGCAGACCTTCCGCGCGTCGAACCTGGTCAACAGCCTTCTCGATCTCATCGCGAACCGGCCGCGCTCGCGCGAGCTCGTGTCGATGCCGGAGCTCATCACAGCCACGGTGACGCTGCACGAAGACCTGATGAAGCCGAAGAACATCAACGTGCACATCGGCTCCGTCGCGGACGCCACCGTCCGCGGGAACTTCCACGACCTGCAGCAGGTGCTCACGAACGTATTGCTCAACGCGCGGGACGCGGTCTCGCGCAATGGGAACATCTGGATCACCGCCTCCACCGACGGCGACCGCGTGGTCATGCGTGTGAAGGACGACGGCAACGGGATCGCTCCGGACATGATCGACCGCATTTTCGAGCCGCTCGTGACGACCAAGCGCGGTCAGGGCGGAACGGGGCTCGGGCTCGCCATCAGCCGGCGCATCGTCAACGCCAGCAACGGCAACATGAGCGTACAGAGCACCCCCGGCGCGGGAGCTGAGTTCTCAGTTTCGTTCCCGCTCGTGGACTCGACCGTCGGTGCCAGAAGATGAAACCGTGTCATCCTGAGCGAAGCGAGGGAGGGCCCGGAGGATTCGGGATTCCCGCCTGGCCCGGAACGACACCGCAACCATGAGAGTCCTCATCGTCGACGACGAAGAAGTGCTGCGGGACGTGCTCGACGCCGTCCTGCGCCGGGAAGGTTTCGATGTAGTTCCCGCGTCGAGCGGCGAGGAAGCGCTCAACATCGTCGAGACCGAAGAAGTCGACCTGGTCATCCTCGACATCATGCTGCCGGGGATCAGCGGCATCGACACCCTGCGCGCCCTGCGCATCTCCAATCCCAACCTGCCCATCATCATCATCACCGCGTTCTCGTCCATCGACGGCGCGATCGAGGCGATGAAGCACGGCGCCTTCCACTACATCCCCAAGCCGTTCAAGAACGAGGAAGTCGTTCACACGGTCAACAAGGCCCTCGAGCAGCGCCGGCTCACACACGAGAACGAGCGCCTCAAGGCCGAGCTCTCCGAGAAGTACGCCTACTCGAACATCATCGGGAAGAGCGAGTCCATGCGGAAGATCTTCGACCTGATCCGCCTGGCCGCGCCGTCCCGCTCCAACATCCTCATTCAAGGCGAGTCCGGAACAGGCAAGGAGCTGGTGGCCAAGGCCATCCATCACGCCAGCCCCCGCGCGCGCAACGCCTTCGTCACCGTCAACTCCGGTTCGCTGCCGCCGGAGCTTCTCGAGTCCAGCCTCTTCGGCCACATGAAAGGCGCGTTCACCGGCGCGATCGCCACCAAGCGAGGCCTCTTCGAAGTCGCCGACGGCGGCTCGATCTTCCTCGACGAGATCGGCAACATCAATCTCGAGACGCAGGCCAAGCTCCTGCGCGTCATCCAGGAAAAGGAATTCATGCGTCTCGGCTCGGTCGACACGATCAAGGTCGACGTGCGCATCATCGCCGCCACGAACGCCGACCTCACGAAGCTGATGAGCAACAACCAGTTCCGCGAAGATCTCTTCTACCGGCTGAACGTCATTACCGTGAACCTCCCGCCTTTGCGGCGTCGTCGCGAGGACATTCCCCTGCTCAACTCTCACTTCCTCGAGAAGTACTCCGAGGAGAACAAGCGCAAGGTACGGGAGGTGACGCCGGATGCGATGCGGATCCTCATGGATCACGGCTGGCCCGGAAATGTGCGCGAGCTGGAGAACACCATCGAGCGCGCCGTCGTGCTCTGTACCGGAGACAGGATCGGACCCGACCTGCTTCCTGACTCGCTCCGCTATCCGGTCAGCACCGATCAGCCGGCCATGGTCGTTCCCGCGGAAGGCCTCTCGCTGAAGGATGCGGTGTCGCGCTACGAGCGCGCGATGATCCTGCAGTCGCTCGAGCTCGCGAACGGCGTACAGAAGAGGGCCGCAGAGCTCCTGCAGCTCAAGCCCTCCACCCTCAACGAGATGATGAAGCGTCTCGGCATCGGCACGCGCTCCGCCGCGGCGGTGGAGGAAGAGGTCGCCGTACCCGACACGCCCTGACCGTTGTTGCGCGGCAACCGGAAACCGGAAACCGGTGGTTTTACGATGACGGATGGAGCGCCGGTGTCCTCACCGGCGCCCTGGGCGGGGCGGAGGACACTCGAGAAGGAGGAAGGATGAAGGATGAAGGCTGAAGGATGAACACGCCGCAACACGCCGCGTCCACCCTCATCCCTCGGTTTCCGGTTTCCGGTTTCCGGTTACCGGCTACCGGCTACCGGTTCGCTCTCCGGCGAGCCACTCGAATCAATCCGAGGAGGCTGATCACCGCCCAAGCCCCCTCCATGAGGATCAGGCCGGGCTCCCGGACGCGGATTGCGGCGAGAACCAGGATCACGCCGCCGGCCAGGTTCATCAACTGATAGGGCAGCATGTCGGGGGTGAGGCGCTTGAGCTGGTTGCCTGCGAAGGCGGCGATCACGAGAATCGCGCCGGACAGCGAGACGACTTCAGACCACATAGAATCAGCTCCCGAGGTGAATGTGATGACCCGACGGTTGGTGGCGTTTGCCGGACTGATGCTCGTCGCGTCGGCCGCGATCGCCCAGGAGTTGATCCCCACTCCGGCTGAGTATCTCGGCTACAAGCCGGGCGCGCAGTTCACGACTCATGATCGAATCCTCGATTACTTCGGCGAGCTGGCCAGACGCTCGCCGCGCCTCACGTTGCAGACCTTCGGCCAGACGTACGAGGGCCGGCCGCTGGTGCTGGCAACGATCACGTCGGAAAAGAACCGGGCCGCCCTGGAAGACATCCGCCGCAACGTGGTGGCGCTGGCCGAGCCGGACAACATCGACGTCACGCGCGCCGCGGAGATCGCGCGAACGACGCCTGCGGTGGTGTGGCTCGCCTTCGGCGTGCACGGCAACGAGTCCTCGTCGGCCGAAGTGGCGATGCTCGTGGCCAGCACCCTGCTTGGCGATGCCCAGGCGGCCGGTCTTCTCGACGATCTGGTCGTGCTCATCGATCCTCTCCAGAATCCCGACGGCCGGGAGCGCTACGTTCAATGGTATGGCCGCGTTCGCGGCGTCGAGTCCAACCCCAGTCCCGATGCATTCGAGCATCATGAGCCGTGGCCGGGCGGCCGCTTCAACCATTATCTGATCGACCTGAACCGCGACTGGAGCTGGATGTCGCAGCGGGAGACCAGGGCCCGCGTGGCGATGTTCAGGCAGTGGCGCCCGCAGGTCTTCGTCGACTTCCACGAGATGGGGTACCGGTCGAGCTACTTCTTCCCGCCCAGCGCGAGACCGGTCAACGCGAACCTGCCGCGGCAGGTCGACAAGTGGCTGGACACGTTCGGCCGCGCCAACGCGGAGGCCTTCTCGAATCGCGGCTGGCAGTTCTTCGTCGGCGAGCGGTTCGACCTGTTCTATCCGGGATACGGTGACTCGTGGCCATCGCTGAGCGGCGCGATCGGCATGACCTACGAGGTGGCCGGTGGCGGCCGCGCCGGCATCGTCGTCGAACGCGAGGAGGGACTGCTCACCCTCGCCGAGCGGATCGATCGTCACTACACATCGGCGATGGCCACCCTCCGAACGGCCGCTGCCAATCGCGAAGGGCTCCTTCGCTACACCTACGACGCGATGCGCGCCAGCCTCGACGGTGCGCGCAACACCTATCTGCTCCTTCCCGGCTCGCCGAATTCCAGGGCGCTGGTGGATACGCTGCAACAGCAGGGCGTCCGCGTGTCGATGCTGACAGCACCGGTGACGCTGCGCGCGACCCGCATCGACGGCAAAGCGTCGGAGAGCCGTCCGTTTCCCGCCGGGACCGCCGTGGTCAGCACCCGCCAGCCGCTCGGGGCGCTGGCCACGACTCTGCTCGAGCGGAATGCCCAGCTCGGGCAGCAGTTCGTCGACGAGCAGCGCGCAAAGTCCGAGGCCGATGAGCCGGATGACTTCTACGATCTGACCACGTGGTCGATGCCCCTGGCCATGAACGTCGAGGCCTACGTCACCAACGCGAACGTGACAGGACCGCTGTCGCCGTGGGCAGTGCCTGCCGTCCGCCCGGTGGAGCCGGCGTCCTACGGATATCTCGTCAGCGGTCTCGATCCCAACGTCTATCGCTTCGCCGGCAGGCTGCTCAAGGACGAAGTTCGATTCAGCGTGGCCGATGCCGAGCTCGCAGCCGGCGAAGAGACCTGGCCGCGCGGCACGCTCGTCATTCTCAAGGGAAGCAACAAGCCGGACCTGGATGCCATCGTGGCCCGCGTCGCCGCCGGCACCGGCGCCACCGTCGTTCCGCTGTCCTCGGGTTGGGTGGGCAGAACGACGTTCGGCTCCGAGAAGCTCCGTCTGGTCCGCAAGCCGAGAATCGCTCTGGTCGGCGGACCGCCCGCCGCACCGACGTCGTACGGCGTGCTCTGGCAGACACTCGACGTCGATACGCCGATTCCATACACCGCCGTGACGGCGGACAGCATCCCGACCCTCGATCTCGGCCGCTATAACGTGCTCGTTTTTCCCGACGGCAACTACAGCTACGCAAAGCCCGTCCTGGAGAAGCTGCAGGCCTGGGTGCGCAACGGTGGGACGCTGATTGCCGTCAAGCGTGCGAACACGTTTCTGCGCGACAAGGACGTCGAGATCTCCAAAGTGAAGCGGTGGGAGCCGCCGAAGAAGAGCGACGACGACAAGGAAGGGCCGGCGCAGGAGGAACGCTACAACGAGTTCCGCGTCCCCGGATCGGCGTTCCGGACGATGATGAGCGAGCGCTCGTACCTCACGTTCGGCATCCCCCGCCCGCCGGCTGTCCTGATCCAGGGCACAGATGCGTTTCTGCCGTCGTCTCGCCGCATCGACAACATCGTCACCGTCGATCCGGCCGGCGCGCTGGTCTCGGGCATCGCCTGGCCGGAGTCGATCGAGCGGATCAGCGGGTCGGCGTGGCTCGTGAATGAGCGCCTGGGGCGAGGGAACGTGATCACGTTTGCGGACGAGCCGCATTTCCGCCTGTTCTGGCGGGCCACGCTGCCGATGTTCCTGAACGCGGTGACCTACTCGCCGAGCTTCTCGCGATGATGACCAGACCGCCCGCCGTGGCCGGTACGTTCTACGAAGCCGATCCGGCGCGCCTGCGCGCACAGGTGGACCAGTGCTTCGACGCGATCCCGGCGGCGGAGAAGAAGAGCCCGTTCGTGGCCGCAGTCGTGCCGCACGCGGGGCTGATGTACAGCGGACAGGTGGCGGCCGCGTTCTACGGCGCGGCCGAGCTGCCCCGCCGCTACGTCATCCTCTGTCCGAACCACACCGGCCTCGGACACTTCGCGGCCATCAATCGCCAGGGAACGTGGCGGACGCCGCTGGGAGAGGCGAAGATCGACACGCCGCTCGCGGACGCGCTCATGAGGAAGTCGGCGGTTCTGCAGGAAGACGACCGTGCCCACGCTCGCGAGCACTCGCTCGAGGTCCAGCTCCCGTTTCTGCAGAGGCTCCTCGGCGACTTCACGTTCGTCCCGATCTGCCTCGGCGCGCCGCGCCTTTCGATGTGCGAAGAGATCGGCGCCGCCATCGCCGAGGTTGTGGCCGGCGAGCCGGTGGGACTTCTGGCCAGCTCCGATCTGAATCACTACGAAGACCAGGAGACCACTCTGCGCAAGGACGGGCTGGCCATCGACGCCATTCTGTCGCTGGATCCGCGCGAGCTCTGGCGCGTCATCGACGAGTTCGAGGTCTCCATGTGCGGCTTCATCCCCACGACGGCCGTCCTGGCCGCGGCGAAGCAGCTCGGCGCGACGTCGGCGCGGCTGCTCAGTCACGCCACGTCCGGCGACGTGAACGGGGACTACTCCCATGTGGTGGGATATGCGGCGGTGGTGATCAGCTAGGCCACTAGATGCGCATCGTCTTCGCCACCGCCGAAGTGTCGCCCATCGCCAAGACCGGCGGTCTGGGCGACGTGTGCGGCTCGCTTCCGAAAGCGCTGCGCGCGCTCGGGCACGACGTGGTCGTCTTCATGCCGCTCTACCGGCAGGCCAGGCAGTACTTCGAGCGCGCCGGCGTCGAGCTCGAGCCGGTCGCGCCGCCCGGCCGGGTTACCTGGGCGACGTGGAGCGCGGACGTCGCGTTCCTCCGCACCACGCTGCCCGGCAGCGAGGTTCCGCTGATCCTCGTCGTCAACGACTACTTCTTCGATCGCGACCACATCTACGCGGGACTCGGCCCGATCGACGACTTCATCCACCGCTACGCATTCTTCTGCCGCGCGGTCATCCGGGGCTGTGAGGTGCTCGGCATCTCACCCGACATCCTCCACGCACATGACTGGCACGCCGCGCTCCTGCCCGTGTATCTGCATTCCGGACTGCGCGGCATGCACGAGTTCCGCTCCACCCGCTCGGTCTACACGATCCACAACCTCAACTATCAGGGGAACGCAGGACCGGAGGCCTTCACGCTGACAGGGCTTCATCCACGCTACTGGGCAGCGGATGCGATCGAGCATTTCGGCCAGGTCAATCTGATGAAGGGCGGCATCCTGCTCGCCGATCAGGTCACGACCGTCTCGCCGAACTATGCGCGGGAGATTCAGTTGCCGGAGCATGGCGCGGGACTCGATGGCGTGCTGCGCTCCGTCTCGTACAAGTTCCACGGGATCCTCAATGGAATCGATACGCATGAGTGGGATCCGGCGACGGACCGGTACCTGCCGGCCCACTACCAGGCCGGCAAGGTCGCGGCGAAGGCCACGGTGAAGAAAGCCCTCGCGCACGAGGCGGGACTCGACTTCAAGGCCAGGACGCCGATGATCGGCGTCGTCTCGCGCCTCGTCGACCAGAAGGGTTTTCACCTGCTCGTCCCCATCCTCGACCGCCTTCTCGCCGCAGGCGCCCAACTCGTTCTCCTCGGAAGCGGCGAGCGCGCCGTGGAGCAGGCCTTCGAGCGCGCCGCGGTCGAGCATCGCCACGCCTGCCGCGCGTGGATCGGGTTCGACAACGAGCTCGCCCACCGCATCTACGCGGGATCCGACCTCCTTCTGATGCCCTCGCTGTACGAGCCGTGCGGGCTGAACCAGATGTATGCGCTACGGTACGGGACGGTCCCGGTCGTCCGGCTGACGGGCGGACTTCGGGACACTGTGCTTCCTTTTGATGGCACGAATCTGGAGCAGGCCACCGGCTTCGGATTCGAGCACATCAACGCGGGGGACCTTTACATGGCCACGTGGATCGGGATGCTCAACTACAAGGACTCCCGCGTCTGGAAACAGTTGCAGCGCAACGGGATGGGACAGGACTTTTCCTGGGATCAGTCGGCGAGACAATATGAAGATGTCTACAGGCGGGCGTGACGTGGCGCACCCCCAGGAGGCGCGTGGCACCTCGGATGCAGTATCGTCCGGCGGAGGACGGCATGATTGAGTTGATCATTGCAGTCGTCGGAACGCTCCTGCTGATCTCAGCGGGGACATCCCGGCGTCCGGCGCCGCGCCCGGTACGCGCAGATCGCAAACGTTGAAACGAATTGCGTACGACGAATGCCTCGATGCGATCGTCGCCATCTGGCGCGATGAAGGCGGGACGTATCTCGACGACATCGCGCTGATGGCGACGATCAACTCCGTTCTGGCGAACAAGTTCGATCACTTCTTCTGGACCGGGTTCTATCGGGTCTCGGGCGAGCGATTGATCGTCGGCCCTTACATCGGCACGATCGGCTGCCTGCAGATCGAGTACGGCAAAGGAGTCTGCGGCACCGCGGCGGCGAAACGAGAGACGCTGATCGTCGCGGACGTGAACCAGTTCCCCGGCCACATCGCCTGCGATCCGAATTCGAAGTCGGAGATCGTCGTGCCGGTCTTCGACGCGAAGGATGAGCTGCTCGCGGTTCTCGACGTCGACTCCGACCAGTTGAACGCGTTCGACGAACACGATCGGCGAGGCCGGGAGAAGATCGTCGCGCTGTTCAAGACCCTGTAACGGGGAACCGGAAACCGGAAACCGGAAACCGGAAACCGTGGGTCTTAGGCCGCGGAGCTGGCTTGATCCACGGATGAAGGATGACGCGCCGCAACGCGCGTGGAGTTCCTCCTCGTCATCCGGTTACCGGTTACCCCGTAACGGCCGGTCACTCCTCCAGCATGCGCAGGATCTCGGTCAGCTCCTTCTTGACGGTCAGGAGCGCCTTGGTGGTGGCGTCGGCTTTCGGCCGCGCTTGCGTTTTGGCGGACGCCGGCGCGGTGGCCTCGAGGTCCCCGCCCTCGAGCTCGGCTTCCAGCTTCTTTTTGGCCCCGGCGATGGTGAAGCCCTCTGTATAGAGGAGCTGTTTGATCCTCAGAATGATGTCGATCTCGCGCTGGGTGTAGAGGCGCTGGCCGCCGCCGCTCTTGTTCGGTGCGAGCGGTGGAAACTCGGTCTCCCAGTAGCGGAGGACGTACGGCTGCACGTCGGCCAGTCTGCAGACCTCCCCGATCTTGTATAGCCGTTTCTCCTCGGCAGCGTGAGTCATCGTGTTGATTATAGGAGTGTCGCTGTCACAGCAGCCGGTCGCTGCGGTCACCATTCCTGCCCGCCGGGCAGCTGTAGAACCATAGCGTATGAATGAGCCGGCAGGTGTGGTCATCTTCTCGGGCGTGGATCCGGCGATTCCCGCGGAGCTTGCGGCGCACGGAATCGAGGCAGTCGAGCTGACGGGAGTGTCCGCGGAGCAGTCTCGGGATGCGGAGCTCGTCACGCAGCGGCTGATCGAGGACGCGCGGGAGATTGCCAGGCGCACCAGCGCCCCCATCGCGTTTCTCACCGCGGGCGCGGCGGGGGCGGGCGCGCTCATCGCGGCGGTGCAGCGGCCGGATCTCGTGGCCGCGGTGCTGGCGATCAACGCGCGCACCGATCGCGCCTACGACTATCTCCGCGAGCTGCGCACTCCCACGTTCCTGCTTGTCAACGACTTGCCTGTTCTCCGCATGAACCGGGAGGCGCTGGCGATGCTCCGTTGCGAGCGGCGGATCGAAGTGGTTCACGGAAACGCTCCCGAGGCTGGGCGGATCATGGTGGAGAAGGCGGTGCGATGGGTGCGTGAGCGCCTGGCCGTTCTCCCGCGTAAAACTAGTCCTTGGTCCTTAGTCCTTAGTCCTTAGTCCTTGGTCCTTGGTCCTTAGGCCTTGGGGCTCCCTGGGCCTCTGAATCGCTCTCCCCCTAGAACGCCTAAGGACTAAGGACTAAGGACTAAGGCCTAAGGCCCAAGGTGGGCTAGTACACCGTCAGCGACGGGGGGATCGCGTGCCGCGGCTCGGTGTGCGGCGGGCGCTCGATCACCAGCTCGCCATGGTCGCGGCGGAACGACTCGCGCACGTGACACGGCCAGCAGACGGGCGCACACGTAGCGAATGCTCCGGGCAGATCCTCGTGGCGCAGCTCTTTCCATTCCACGGTCGTTCCATCGGGACGGCGCAGCGCGGGGGGTCGCTCGTGCCATACGATGTCGCCAATGCTCTTCGCGCAGAATGCGCAGCTCTTCCCCTCGTACCAGCTCGTGACGATCGACCGCACGAGGCACGACTCCGGGCCGCTCTCCACCTGAGCGAGGCACTCCTGGCCGCAGCCGGCCATCTCCGGCCAGCGCGAGCAGGTCTCCAGGCGCAGGCTCGTGACGCCGGTGAGCGCGTAAGAGTTCGCGGCGCTCGCTGCGGCCACGCGCACTGCCGCCGGCTCGAGATTCTCCGGACAGGTGATGATCCGCGCTCCGCGATACCGCCGCCAGGTGGCCAGGAAGCCGCTGACGAACAGATATCCGATGATGGCGATGACGACGGCTCCGACGAACGTCCAGGTGGTCATGGCGTGCCCCTTCAGTTGACAGGAGTACGCCTGTGGTTCACGCGGTGCCGTGCCAGTCGTCACCCGGCGATGTGATCAGAGGACGCGGACTTCGCCGTCGGTCTCCACGCTGCCGTCGATCTCGCTGAGCAGACCGACGGCCGCGTTGTACACCTCGTCGACCTCGATCTCGTTCATGCAGCGGTGATGGCGCAGCGGGCATTCGCGCTGGTAGCAGGGCTGGCAGCCGACAGGCCTGCGGATGACGCGGGTCGCGCCGGGGATCACGGTCCGGTCGGGATCCGTCGGTCCGAAGATCGAGACCGAGGGGATGGCCAGGGCGGTGGCGAGGTGGAGTGGTCCGCTGTCGTTGGTCACGACCAGCGAGCAGTGCGAGATCGCCGCGGCGAGATGAAGGACGTCTCCGTCATGGCCGATCATCGGAAGTCCCTGGCACGCGTCGGCAATGGCTTGCGCCTGATGCTGTTCACCCGGGCTGGTGAGCAGCACGACGTCGTAGCCGTCCGCGCGAAGGCGCGTCGCCACTTCTCCATAGCGCTGATCGCCCCAGTGCTTGGCCCGGCCGAACAACCCGCCGGCGTGGATGCCGAAGAGCGGCCGCTCCAGCTTGATTCCGCACGCCCGCAGCCGCTTGCGCGCTTTCTCGCGGACCGATACGGGGAGCACGATCGTCGGGATCTCGTCGACCACGCGCGGCACGCTGAGCGCGCTGAGCAGCGCCGAGTAGTCGTCGAGCTGATGTCCGGGAGCTGCCTGCCTGCTGACGCTGTGCGTGAGCAGGAAGCCGCGACAGTCGGAGGAGTAGCCCCATCGCTCGCCAATGCCGGCCGCGAACGCCACAGCGGCGGAGCGGAACGAATTCGGAAGAATGATGGCGCGCCGGAAACGCCCGCTGCGCAGAGTGCGGATGCGCTGCGCGGTGCGCCCGTTCCAGGGAATGACGTGTTGGAACCCGCCCAGGGAGGTCAAGAGGGAGGCCACGTTGTGGGGAGCGGCTACGGCAATCCCGCCCTCGTGCCGGTAACGGTGCTGCAACGCGCGGTACGTGGGCAGCGCGAGGACGTTGTCCCCCACCCAGTTGAGGCCGATTACCACCGTCTCCGGCGTCCGACTACCCATCAGCCACTTCGCTTTCCGCCGTCCCTTTCCATCGATCGTGCATCCACAACCAGAGCTCGGGACGGGCAACGATCCGTCGCGAAATGACTTCGTTGATGCGCGTTGTCAAAGCCACCGGATCCCGTTCGCCCTCTCTCAACTCGTCGGCACGGATCGGCTCCTCGAACTCCAGACGGTGCCCAGAAGCGTCCGGTATGCAAAAAGCGAACACAATGGTCGAGCCATGTCTCAGGGCCAGTTTCGCCGGCACGGGAGTGGTCCATGCGGGTCGTCCGAGAAACGGGGAGAGGACCCCTTCCCTCTGCAGGACCGCCTGATCGGGAAGGAGCACGACGGTGCCGTTGTCGGCCAGCGCCTTCATGAGAGGCCGTGCCGCCTTTTTGCGGTCGAGCACCTCCGCTCCGGTCCGCGCCCGGATCCTGGCGAGATCGCGCTCCAGATAGGCGTTGTCCAGCACGCGGGCGACGATTCGCACATCCTTTGCCAGCGCCAGGACGGCCAGCCCGGCGATCTCCCACCCCCCATAGTGAGCGCTGATGACGATCGTCCCGTTTCCTCGGGCCCGGGCCTCCTCGAGCAGGGAGGGATTGACGAACTGAACCTTTCCGACCAGCTCCTCGAACGAGAGGCTCTGGGCCTTGAGATAGCCGAGCGTCTCGCGGCCGAAGTGGCGCCAGCATTCGTCGAGGATGGCGCGCAGCTCAGCCTCGTTTTTCTCCGGAAAGGTGATGCGGAGATTCTGCATGGCCAGACGGTCGCGACCACGCAGGACCCGGCCGCTCAGCGATCCGAAACCGCTGCCGATGCGCGCCACGCCGCGCTCCGGTGCCGTGCGCACGGCCGAGCCGATGACCCGGTACGCCGCGTACTCCGCGAGTTGAACGAGACGGCTCTTACGTCTCCTCATCGGGAAACCGCGGCGAGAATCCTCTCCACCGCGCCGGGATCGAATACGAACTGGGCCGGGATGGGGATGATGTCATGGCCATCGATCTTCACCGCGTCCTTCTCCGTAGTTACGATGGCCGCGGCGCCGGCGTCGCCCGCTCGCGCTTCGATCCGAGCCAGGTCGGCGGCATCGTAGCGATGGTGATCGGGAAACTCGATCGTCGCGGCCAGCTCCAGCCCCGCCTCCTCCAGGGCGCGGAAGAACTGGCGGTTGCCGGCCAGCGCGGCGAACGCCAGCACCCGCTTTCCGCGCACGGAATCGGGGACCTCGAGCCGGAGCCGGCGCGGGATGACCAGGCCGGCGTGCCGGAGGGCCGAGCGGCTCTCGCGATGGAGACGGGCATGGCCGGCGTCGATGACGATGTCGAGGTCGCGATGGATCTGCATGTGCTGGAAGCCGTCGTCGAGAAGAAATACATCGCATGAATGATGTTCCAAATATCGAATGGCATTATCAAAACGTTTATGGCCAACGATTACATCAACATTACTGATGCTCTTTTTGATGAGTACCGGCTCGTCTCCGAACTTCGCCGCGTCCAGCGTGTCGACCAGGCCGCTCGCCCTAGAGTCTTCCCGGCCGTAGCCGCGCGTGAGCACCGCAACCTTCATTCCCTTTCCGGAGAGCAGCCTGGCCATGGCGATGACCGCGGGCGTCTTTCCGGCGCCGCCGGCAACGATGTTTCCGACCGAGATCACCGGCCGCGGAAGTCTTCGGGACCGGAGCAGTCCGGCCCGGTACAGGGCCCGCCGGGCCGCGTTGACGAGACGGAGGAGGGCGCCTGCGAGCGCCAGGAGGACGTTCACGCGAGCAGGTCGAGGATGTGCTGCGCCGTCCGTTGTGACGCGCCGCGGTTCTGGAGCACTGTCCTGCGGGCACGATTGCCCCACGCGCGCTGCGTCGCCTCGTCCTCGAACATCCGGGCCGCGAAGGCGATGACCTCCGCTGCGCTCGACACCTCCTCGGCCGACTCGCTGTCGAGAAACGCGGCCGCGATCTCGCGGAAGTTCGTCATCGACGGCCCGAAGCAGACCGGCACGCCGGCCGCCGCGGCCTCGATCGGGTTGTGTCCTCCGAACGGCAGGAGCGTGCCGCCGATGAACGCCGCCGTCGCGTACCGGTAGATCCGTGCCAGCTCGCCGAACGAGTCGAGCAGGAGCACGTCCGCGCGCGAAGGCGAGGTCAGCTCGCTGCGCCGCACGAAGGGCAGCGACGTGGTGGCCAGGAGTGCAGCCACCAGCTCGAAGCGCTCCGGCTTCCGCGGCGCAATGATGACGAAGGCGTTGCGCTCCCGGATGAAACGCTCCACCTCCGGCAGCAGCGCCTCGTCTTCCCCTTCCATCGTCGAGCCGAGGACCAGGGTCTTGCGACCGGCGATGACGGCTTCGATGAGCGGCCAGCTCTCCAGTGGAGTGGTGTCAGGCTCGTAGTCGAACTTCACGTTGCCGCTGGTCTCCACGATGGCGGGCTCGGCGCCGATGCGGATGAAACGCTGCCGGTCAGTCTCCTCGCGGACGAGAATCCGGTGGTATCGGGCCAGCACGCGCCGCAGGAGCGGCCGGAGCGCCCGATAGCGCGGGAACGATCGATCCGAGATCCGCCCGTTGGCCAGGATGAGCTTCAGCCCCCCTCCCCGCGCCAGCCTCGTGACGTTCGGCCAGATCTCGGTCTCCATCGTCGCGAACACGCGCGGGCGATGGTGCTCGAGGAAGCGGCGGACGGCGAACGAGAAGTCGAACGGGAAATACGTGACCGTGGCTTCGGGATAGAGCCTGCGCGCCTGAGCCTGGCCGGTGATCGTCGTCGTCGTCACCACCATGGACGTGTCTCCGCGCCTCATCATGATCTGTTTGACCACCGGCTGTGACGCCAGGACCTCACCGACCGAGACCGCGTGGATCCAGATGTCGTGTTCCCCAGGGCTGGTCCGGTAAAAACCCAACCGGGCCGGAAAGTTGCTCAGATACTTTCCGCGCAGGACGCCCATGAACAGGAAAAACGGCAGCGAGACCACGAAGGCGAGGCCCAGCAGGGCCTCGTACAGCACGAACATTGGCGGGAATCATAGTGGAGCGCCGCGGCTGGAGCGCCAGTGTCCCGGAAGGCGCGGGTGAGGACCCCCGCGCTCCATCACCTGAATCACCAAACGAGCGTATAGTTGACTCACACATCCTTGGTCGAGAAAGTCGTCGCAGCAGGTCTGGTCCTTCCCGAACTGACACGCAGAGTCGCTGAAGAGCATCTCGAGGAGCTGACCAGGCTCATCGAGAGCGCGGGGGCCGTCGTGGTCAGCACCGTCCTGGCCAAGCGCAAGTCGCCGGATCCGGCCACGTTCGTCGGCAGCGGCAAAGCCGAGGAGATCGGCGATCTGGCGAAGCGGCATGGCGCGACGCGGATCGTCCTCGACGACGACCTCTCCCCGGCCCAGATCCGCAACCTGGAGAAGATCACCGGGTTGAGCGTCATCGACCGCAGCGGCCTGATCCTCGACATCTTCGCCGGCCGGGCGCGCAGCCGGGAGGCGCGGACGCAGGTGGAGCTGGCACAGCTCGAGTACCTGCTGCCGCGGCTGACGCGGCAGTGGTCGCACCTTTCCCGTCAGGCCGGCGGGGCGGGTGGTGGCGCGAAGCGTGGAGTCGGCGAGACGCAGCTCGAGCTCGACCGCCGCATCGTGAGGACGCGCATCGGCCGTCTCAAGGACGATCTGGCGAAGATCGAGAGAACGCGTCAGACGCAAAGGAAAGCGCGCGGGTCGCTCTTCACCGTCGCGCTGGTGGGCTACACCAACGCCGGGAAGTCGACGCTCTTCAACCGGCTTACGCGGGGTGGCGCGGCGGCGGCCGACAAGCTGTTCGCCACGCTCGACGCGCGCTCGCAGCGCATCGCCTTCGAGATGCCCCTCCAGACCGTCGTCATCGACACCGTCGGATTCATCCGGAAGCTGCCCCACCATCTCGTGGCCTCCTTCCGCTCCACGATGGAAGAAGCCGTCGCGGCGGACCTGGTGCTTCACGTGATCGACGGCAGCCATCCGCAGCGATCCGAGCAGCGCGAGGTCGGTACCGCCGTCCTCCACGACCTCGGCATCGAGCCGGAGCGCGTGATCGACGTCTACAACAAGTCCGACCGGATGACCGACGAGCTGTCCGAGCGGCGGGCCAGGGGAGCGGTGGTGGTCTCGGCCCTGACCGGCGCCGGCATCGAGGCGCTGGCCGAGGCGATCACCGTACGGCAGCGCGAGGGCGGAACGGTCATGAGGCTCGAGGTCCCGCACGGCGAGCCCCGGGTCGTCGCGCAGCTCCACGAGATCGGCCAGATCTACCGGCAGACCGTGACCGACCACGCCACGGTCTTCACCGCGTGGGTCCCCAATGATGCCGTACACTTATTCGATGCTTTTTCGGCAGCTCGTTTGCTGGAAACGGCGAAAGTAAGTTGATGACAGCCAAACCAGTGTCGTTCCGACCAGGTCCGTGTCTCATACGGATGAGGAAGATCCCAAGTCCGCGGAAGAAAGGGTGTGTGCCATGAGCTCCGTCCAGACATCAGACGAGCCATCAGCAGACGCATCAAAGCAGTACAAACCTGAATCGCTCCTCCCTCCTCAAAAAAATCACCTCGAAATCTACCGCGCCAATCGTGCTCGCCTTTACCCCGGCGTTTCCGATCAGCAGTGGAACGACTGGAAGTGGCAGCAGAAGAATCGCGTCACCACTCTCGAAGAGATCACCCGCCTCTTCTCGATCGATGAGTTCAGCAGCGCGCGTCTGACCGAGATCTTCGAGCTGTACCGCACCGCGATCACTCCGTACTACCTCTGTCTGATCGACTTCGAAAATCCTGCCGACCCGCTGCGTCTGCAGTCCGCGCCGTCGGTCGAAGAGATGATCAATCCGGGGGAGCTGTTGTGGGACCCGCTCAACGAGGAGGGCGACTCGCCGGTCACCGGGATCGTTCATCGTTATCCCGACCGCTGTCTCTTCCTGGTCACCTCGTACTGCCCGCTGTACTGCCGCTACTGCACGCGCAAGCGCAAGTGGGTCGACGAAGACGGCACCACGGGACAGCGCAGGATCGAGTTGATGATCGAGTACGTCGCGCAGCATCCGGAGATCCGCGACGTCATCGTCTCCGGCGGCGATCCGCTCGCGCTCTCGCTCCACTACCTCGAAAAGATCCTGGCCGGGCTGCGCGCCATTCCCCACGTGGAGGTCATCCGCTTCGGCTCCCGCGTTCCGGTGTTCCTGCCGCAGCGCATCGACACCGAGATGACGGCCATGCTCGAGAAGTACCACCCCATCTGGATCAACACCCACTTCAATCATCCCAACGAGATCACGCCGGAAGCGGCGGCGGCGTGCGACCGGCTTCTGCGCGCCGGCATCCCTGTCAACAACCAGGCCGTCCTCCTGCGTGGCGTCAACGACTGCCCGTACACGATGCGCGATCTCATGCAGGGGCTGATGAAGATCCGCGTGCGCCCGTACTACCTCTATCTCTGCGATCAGGTCATGGGCGCGGAGCACTTCCGCACCTCGGTCGGGGAAGGCATCGAGATCATGGAGTTCCTCCGCGGCCACACATCCGGCCTTGCCATCCCGCAGTTCGTGATGGATGCTCCCGGTGGCGGTGGAAAGATCCCGCTGATGCCGAACTACGTCCTCGGGAACTACGGCGACGCGATCGTCTATCGCAACTTCGAAGGGGTCATCGGCCGTTACGACGACGTGCCGCGCCAGCCCCATCACTGCGCTCGCTGCAGCGACCGCGAGAGCGCGAACGAGCGCGGCATCGCCAGGCTGCTCAACCGGACCGCAGACCGGTTCGAGCCGCACGCCGTTCGCGACATCCCCAGGGGTGTGAAGATCAAGGGGCGCCAGAAACAGCCTGATTGATGCGAATCGGCCTCTGCTTCAACCTCAAGCCGCCGGATGCCTCCGGCGACCAGTACGAAGAGTTCGATTCCGAAGAGACGATCTGCGCTCTGGAGAACGCGCTGCGCGCGAACGGGCACGACGTGGTGCGCCTGGGCTGGGGGGCGGAGATGCTCGACAGCCTCCGCCAGACTCCCGTCGACGGCGTGTTCAACATCGCCGAGGGGGTGGGAGGGCGGGGGCGGGAGTCGCAGGTGCCGGCGATTCTGGAGATGTTCGGGATCCCGTGCAGCGGATCGTCGGCGCTCTCCATTGGCCTCACGCTGGACAAGGCGCTGGCGAAACGGGTGGCGCAGAGTGCGGGGATCCCCACAGCGCCGTTCGTTGTCAGTGGAGGCGCTCCACTCAGGCTGCCGCTCTTCGCCCGAGCTGCCGCCGAGGGCCCGTCTCTCGCTCCACTCAGGCTGCCGCTCTTCGTCAAGCCTGCCGCCGAGGGCTCGTCCATGGGCATCATGGCGAGCTCGCTCTGTCACGACGAGGCTGAGCTGTCGGCGGCGATCTCGAGGCTCGCCCCATACGGTCCCGTCCTTGTCGAGGAGTTCCTCCCCGGCGAGGAATACACCGTCGGCATCGTCGACGGTGAAGTTCTCGGCGCAATGCAGGTCGTTCCTCGCACGAGTGAGGAGAACTTCATCTACTCGCTCGACGTGAAGCGCGACTATCTCAATCGCGTCGATTACCGCCTGGCCGGTGACGCCGACGTGAAGAGCCTGGCACTGGAGGTGTGGCGCGCGTTCGACCTTCGTGACGTGGCCCGCATCGACGTGCGCCGCGATCGCGACGGCATTCCGAACTTCGTCGAGGTGAATCCGCTGCCGGGCGTCCATCCGGTCAACAGCGACCTGGTCATCCTGGCCCGTCTCCTCGGCATCGCGCATGTGACGCTCATCGGCCGCATCATCGCGGCTGCTTCGCGGCGGTGGCGGCAATGAACGCGGTCGTGGCCTGCAACGACGACGTCGATCTGAAAACGCACCTCTCCGAGATCGAGCGGCTGGGCGAATCGGAAGTCGTCGATACGGCAAGGGAGATCGCGTCGATCACCGGTGCGACGCTGCTGCCGGTCCGCGACGTGCGAAGCGCGCTCGACGCCCTTCGCCGTCTGCGTCCCGACGTCGTCATCAATCTGTGTGAGGGGGTGGCCGGCCGTCCCGAATGGGAGATGCACTTTGCTCTGGCCCTGGAGATGCTCGGCATCCCGGCCACGAGCGGCGACCCGGTCTCGATCGGCATCTGTAACGACAAGCTGCTCACCAAGCGCATCCTGTCGGCCGCCGGTGTGAGCACCCCGCGCGCATTCGACCCGCACACCGCCGGCCCCTGGATCGTGAAGCCGTCGCGCGAGGATGCCGGCATCGGAATCGACGCGACATCGGTGTGTGACACCGGCCACGAGGTGATGGATCGGATGAGGTGGGTCGTGGAAACCTATCGCCAGCCGGCGCTGGTGGAGGAGTTCATCGACGGGCGGGAGCTGAACCAGGCGTTGTTCCACGGCCGTGACGGCATGGTGATGCTCCCGCCGGGCGAAATCGTGTTTTCCGAGGAGCTTGGGCCTCATGAGCGGGTGGTGGGGTGGAAGGCCAAGTGGGCCTCCGGATCGCGCCAGGACCGCGGCAGCGTCAACCGGACCCCCGGTGTGATGAGCGACACTCTGCGGAGTGACGTCGCGTCTCTTTGCGCGGCGGCGGCGGACGTACTCTCACTCCGCGGTTACTGCCGTCTGGACCTGAGGCAGCGACCGACTGGTGAACTGTGCATCATCGACGTCAACCCGAACCCCGACATCGGCCCGGACACAGGCTTCCGGAAGGCGCTGGCAGCAGCGGGAATCGAGTTCCCCGATTTTCTGAACGAGCTTATGATTTCGGCTTTGCCACAACGCCGCCCATGAACATCCGTCCCGCCGAGCCGCGCGATCGGGAGCGCATCCTCGAGATTCTCGTGGCCACGGGCCGTTTCACCGATGAAGAGGTCCGCAGCGCCATCGAGCTGGTGGACCTCTCCTTTCAGCATCCCGAGAAGGGCGAATACGTGGTTCACGTTGCCGAGGGCGCAGGCGGGGCGGTGCAGGGATACGTCTGCTTCGGGCCGACGCCGCTGACCGACGGCGTATACGATCTCTACTGGATCGCGGTGGATCCGCGGCGGCAGGGGGAGGGATTTGGCCAGGTTCTGCTGAAGTTCGTGGAGAATGAGGTCCGGCGCCAGAGTGGGCGGATGCTGCTGATCGAGACCTCCTCGAAGGAAAGCTACGGGCCTACCTTGAGGTTCTACGAGCGGAGCGGCTACGACGAGATCTCCCGGATCAAGGATTTTTACCGGATCGAAGACGACAAGGTCGTCTTCTGCAAGCGACTGGCAAAGGCATGAGCTTCGACCTGACCAAGATGATCTATGTGGCACTGGCGCTCTACGCGCTGGGGACGCTGATCGCCCTGGCCTCGGTCGTGATCCGTGACAAGCGGCCGCAGTACACGGCGCTGCTGTTCATGATCGGAGGGTTCGCCGCGCACACGGTCTGGATCGGCACGATCTGCGCACGCACGGGACATCCTCCCATCACGAACCTCCCCGAGACGACGTCGTTCGTGGCGTGGACGATCTTCGCGGTGGAGCTGGCGCTCTACGCCCGCTACCGCGTCTACGCCGCGGCATTCTTCGTCTACCCGCTGGTGCTGATCCTGCTGACGCTTTCCGCGGTGGTGGGCGAGCCGTTCGCAGACCTCGACCCGTCGCTCCGTTCGGGGTTGTTCACGACGCATCTCCTGTTGTCCACACTCGGTGTGGCCGGACTCTTCATCGGCCTGGCGTTCTCGCTCCTCGCGTACATGCAGGACCGCGCCCTGAAGTCGAAGCGGCGGGGCCCGCTCTGGCAGTGGATCCCCAGCCTGAACGTCTGCAAGATGGTCAGCTACCGCGCTCTGGCCATCGGGTTCAGCGTGTACACGCTCGGCCTGCTGGCCGGCGTGATGTGGTCGTACCGGACCACGGCCGGTCCGATGGACCTGCGCGTGAAGCAGATCGGCGCGGTCGTGGCGTGGATCCTCTTCGCCACGCTCCTTCAGTCGTACATCAGCGGCTCGTATCACGCCCGGCGGACGGTGTTCATCTCCGCCGGCGCCTTCATCGCCACGATCATCGCCATTCTGGGGATCTCCCATGGGTGAGTCATGCCTCTGATCCTCATCGGTGTGAATCACCGGACGGCGCCGGTCGACATTCGCGAGCTGCTCAACGTGCAGGAGCCGCGGGTGGCGGAGGTGGTGCGGTCGCTGCGGGCCATCGAGGGGGTGGAGGGGGCGGCGCTGCTCTCCACGTGCAACCGCGTCGAGGCGATCATCTCGGCGCGCACCGAAGACGTCATCGAGAAGGTCGTCGACTGGATGGCCGGACGCGCCGGCGCCGACCGCACCGTGATCGAGAAGCACCTCTACATCGTCCGCTACGCCGACGTGGTGAAGCACCTCTTCCGGGTGGCGTCGGGACTCGACTCGATGATCATCGGCGAGCCGCAGATCGGCGGCCAGGTGAAGAGCGCGTTTCACTCCGCGCAGGAGCTGGGGACGCTCGACTCGCTGCTCCAGCAGGTCTTCGAACAGACCTTGCGCGTGGCCAAGCGGGTGCGCACCGACACCGGCATCGGCGAGCATGCCGTGTCCATCCCGTACGCCGCCGTCGAGCTGGCCAAAAAGATCTTCGGCGACCTCACCGGCCTGCGCGTCCTTCTTCTCGGCGCCGGCGACATGGGGGAGCTGACGGCCGAGCATCTCCACAAGCAGAAGGTGCATCAGGTGTTCGTGGCCAACCGCTCCTACGACCGGGCGGTGGAGCTGGCGGCCCGGTTCGAGGGCGAGGCGGTGCAGTTCGACGCCATCGAGGAACATCTGGCCTCGTGCGACATCGTCATCGCCTCGACCGCCGCGCCGCACTTCGTCATCGAGACGGACCAGGTCGAACGGGCTCTCCAGATCCGGCGCATGCGCGCGCTCTTCCTCATCGACCTGGCCGTGCCCCGCAACATCGACCCGGCCATCACCGGTGTCGACGGCGCATACCTCTACAACGTGGACGACCTGCAGAACGTCGCCGATGCGAACCTGGAGCTGCGGCAGGCCAAGGCCGGCAGCGCCGAGGAGATCGTGGCGCGGGAGGTCGAGGCGTTCCGCAAGCGGCTGGTGGCGCAGGATGCCGTCCCGACCATCCTCGAGCTGCATCAGCGTCTCGAGGAGATCCGCGCCGCGGAGCTCGACAAGTGCCTGCGCAAGCTCGGGCCGATCACCGCCGAACAGCGCGCAGCCGTGGACATGCTCACCACGCAGATGATCAACAAAGTCCTTCACTATCCGATCCTGCAGCTTCGCGACGGCGCGGAAGAGCCGCAGGAACGGGAATCGCTCCGGCGCACCATCAGAAAGATCTTCGGACTGGGATGACCGAGCCGATTCGCATCGGGACGCGCGGCAGTCAGCTGGCGCTGTGGCAGGCCAACGAGACCGCGCGGCTCCTGTCGATGGCGGGGTTCTCCCCGCAGATCGTCGTCATCAGGACCACAGGCGACAAGCGGCAGGACGTCTCCCTGGCCACCCTGGGGGGGAAGGGTCTCTTCATCAAGGAGCTGGAAGAGGCGCTCGAGCAGCGGGAGATCGACCTGGCGGTGCACAGTCTCAAGGACGTTCCGTCGATCATCCCGCCGCGTTTCTCGCTGGTGGCATTCCTCGACCGCGCCGATCCCCGCGACGTGTGGCTGCATCCCAAAGGCGCCTCGATTCAGTCGCTGAAGAGCGGCGCCGTCGTCGGCACCAGCTCTCCCCGCCGGCGCGCGCAGATCATCGAGCGGTTCCCGCACCTGAAGGTCGAGATGATCCGCGGCAACGTGGAGACCCGCATCAACAAGGCCCGGGCCGGGAACTACGACGGCATCGTCGTGGCCCACGCCGGCCTCTCACGCCTGGGCATGACCGGGGAGATCACCACGGTCTTCAGCGTGGACGAGATGGTCCCGGCCGCCGGCCAGGGCATCGTGGCGATCGAGTCGCTGCGCGACAACGAGCACGCCCGTCATGCTGCCGCGGCCATCAACCGGCCGGGCGCGGAGCTCGAGGCGCTGTGCGAGCGCGGTGTGCTGCAGAAGTTCGGCGAGCGTCTCGATTGTTACTCGGCGGTGGCCGTGCACGCCAGCGTCGACGACGGGTGGATCACGGTGCGGGCGTTCGCCGCCGACTACGACGGAACGCGTTCGGTGCGAAGCACGCACCGCGCTTCGACGCTGGACGAGGCCGTCCGGCTCGTCTACGAAGACCTGGTCGCGAAGGGCGCGATGGAGCTGATCTGTGCAGGAACCGCGGGAACCTGAAACGAAACCATCGACGGTCTACCTGGTCGGGGCAGGTCCGGGCGACGCCGGCCTCCTCACCGTGCGTGCCGCCCAGCTCATCGCCGCGGCCGAGCTGATTGCGCTCGACGCGCTCGTTTCGCGCGAGATCGCCGCGCTCATTCCGAAAGACGCCGAAGTGGTCTATGTCGGAAAACGCTCGAGCGCGCACACGCTGCCCCAGGACCAGATCAATGCCCTGCTCGTCCAGGAAGCGAAGAAGGGCCGCCGCGTCGTCCGCCTGAAAGGGGGCGATCCGTTCGTCTTTGGACGGGGCGGGGAGGAGGCGGAGGAGCTCGTCGCCGCCGGCGTCCCGGTGGAGATCGTTCCCGGAATCTCCTCGGCCATCGCCGGCCCGGCCTACGCGGGCATCCCCGTCACGCATCGTTCCTTCGCCACCTCGCTCACGCTCGTCACCGGCCACGAGGCCGACGATTCGACCGGCATCAAGTGGCCGGCGCTCGCCCAGCTCGACGGGACCATCGTGTTCATGATGGGTTTCGCGAACCTGCCGACCATCGTGCAGAAGCTCATCGAGCACGGCATGCCCGCCGAACGGCCGGCGGCCGTGATCTCCAATGCGACGCGCCCCGATCAGCGAACCGTCACCGGGACGCTGCTCACGATCGAGGCCCGAGTGAGCGAGGCCAGCCTGAAGGCGCCGGCGCTGATCGTGGTGGGCGAGGTCGTGCCCATGCACGACGTCATCAACTGGTTCGAGACCCGCCCGCTGTTCGGGAAACGGGTCGTCGTCACGCGCGCCCGCGAGCAGGCTTCGCAACTCGTCGAGCTGCTGTCGCGATCGGGCGCCAATGTTCTTCAGTTCCCGACCATCGAGGTCGCCGCGCCGGAGTCGTATGACTCGCTGGACCGGGTCATCGACGGCCGGTATGACGCGGTCGTCTTCACGTCCGTGAACGGCGTGAGGTCGTACTTCGACCGGATGATGACGCGGGGGAAAGATGCCCGCGCGCTCGCCGGAACGCGCGTCGGGGCGGTGGGTGAGGCCACGGCCGCGGAGTTGCGGGCCAGGGGAGTCGTCGCCGACCTCGTGCCGGAGCGCGCGATTTCGGCGGCCATGATTCCGCTGTTCGATGCCGAACAGCGCGGTCTTCGCACCGCCGTCGTGCGCGCCGCGGAAGGACGCGACGAGTTGATCGAGGAGCTGCGCCGCCGCGGCGGAGAGGTGGATCTCGCCGTCGCGTACGCGACCCGGGCAGGCGACTACGACCTGGACCAGCTGCGCGAGCTCATCGCCGGGGACGCCATCGACGTGGTGACGTTCACCAGCGCGTCGACCGTCGATCATTTCTTCGCCAGGCTGACCCCGGCCGAGCGCAAGCGCGTGCTGGACCATGCCCGCATCGCATCGATCGGACCGACGACCACGACTGCCATCGCAACGTACGGACGGAGCCCGGATGTCGAAGCGCCACAGGCGACGATTCAGGCCCTGCACGACGCGGTCATCGATCTGGTGAGCCGGTCAACCGTGAACGGTTGACGGTACGCTCCGGTCGTGGAAGGGCGTGACCTGCCGCGGCGCGCCGTTGCGGCGCCCGCGACGGTTACACTCCGCCCGTGACCGGCCAGGGCAGCCGCTGGAACGTGGCGGAGTTCACGCACTCGCTCGCCAACGTGCACTGGATGGCGTCGACCGCCGTCCTGATGCACCTCAACGAGCGGACCACGGGAGACCCGGCCCGCAACTGGCTGACGTCGTGGGCCCACCGCTACTTCGCCGGCGAGGGTCTTCGCGTCCTCGTCCTCGGATGCGGCGAGGGATGGCTGGAGCGGGGCATCGCGGGCTGGCCGTTCATCGCGTCGATCGATGCCGTCGACAACGCCGCGGACGCCGTCGAGCGTGCACGAGCGCAGGCTCCCGCCAACGTGCAGTACGACATCGTCGATCTCAACACGGCCTCGCTCCAGCGCGGCGCGTACGACGTGGTGGTGGCCCACTCGATCCTGCACCACATCGAGAACCTCGAGCACGCGTTGGGCGAGATCGAGCGGGCCATGAAGCCGGATGCCACGCTGATCGTGAACGAATACGCCGGGCCGAACCGCTTCCAGTTCCGCGACGATGTCCTGGCCATCATGAACGGGATCATGGCCTGCCTGCCGGAGAGGCTGCGTCGCGGCGAAGTGGAACAGCGCACGCACGAGCGCCGGGAGCGTCCGCCGCTGGACGTCATGATCGCCGCCGATCCGACCGAGGCGGTGAGGGCGGAGGAGCTGGTGCCCATGATCGAGGAGCGGTTCGAGGTCCTCGATCGGAAGATGCTCGGCGGGACCATCCTCATGCACCTGCTGTACGACATCGTGCAGAACTTCCGGTTCGATGATCCGCGCGAGCGCGCCTATCTCGAGATGATCTGCGCGTTCGAAGGGGCGCTCGTCGACAGCGGGGCCATTCCGTCCGACTACGTCATTCTCGTCGCGCGCAGGAGAAGCTCGCGCGTGACCGCGGCGCCGCGGCCACTGCCGCCGCGCAGCGAAGCCGCAAAGGATGTGGAGGGCGATCCTCTCGGATTCGGTGGAGCGGCGCGCGTGCCGCGCGCCGGCGGCGGCCGGCACCGCCGCCCGTCCACTCTGCAGCCGTGGATGCTGCGCATCCTGCGCGTCGCGCTGGTAGCGAGGCGGGAGAGGCGCGCCAACCTGATCAGGGAGTCGCGCCTCAAAGCATGGATCGAGACCACGCGCTGCCGCGCCTCGGGATTGGCGCCTTTTGAGTGGATCGGCGCACGCTGGTCGGCGCACGACGACGATCCCGTGATCGCCGCTCTCCTGGAGACCTTCGGGCGCGTGTGGCAGAGTCGCCGCTGATAGACTCGCGCCACATGGTCCGCGTGTACGACCGGATCGCCGCGGCGCTCGTCTGGGCCGCCGCGTTTTCGTTCGCGGCAGGTGTGTTTCTCTCGCTCACGCTGCTGCTGAAGTGGCTGCCGCCGACCGAGCCGGTGGCCATCGGCCTCGTCCCCATCGAGCGCTACTCCAAGCTGAAGGACTACGTGGCCGCCGCGCTCTTCTTCCTCACCGTCCCGCCGCTGACGATCTGGTTCCAGCGGATCGGCGGCAGGTTGCTGGAGCGCGAGCGCGCCAGATTCCGCGCGCGCCGGATGGTCGTGGCGGTGCTGCTGACCGGCCCGATTCTCTTCGCTCCGCTCCTCTATCTCACCACAGGGAAGGTCGGCTGGATCCTGCTGCTGCCTCTCGTGCTGTCGTTCGCCGCCACGCGTGCGCTGCACTTCTACGACACGTCACTCTGGTTCCGGCGGCTCTTCCGTCCCGAGCTCCACCCGTATCACGCACTCGTCTTCTGCCAGGGCATGGCCTGGATCATCTATCGATACATCGCCACGAGCCGGCGCATCGCGCACTATCCGACGCTGTTCCTGGAAGTCGTGTTCGTCGCCTTCTTTCTGTTCCTGTTTTTGGCGGTCGCGGTGTATGCGGCGCGCATGGCTCAGATCACGCACGGCGCGGATCTCGAAGACACCTATCGCCGCGTGGCCACGGGCGCGCTCCCCTTCACGATTCTTCCGGTTGTCTCGCTGCTCATGGTTCCGTCCGACCATCGCGGTGCGGCCATGGTCCTTTCCATCCTGGTCTCGGCAGCGTTGATCCTGCGTCTCCGCCGTCCGCTCCAGCCGCGGCGCGCATGGGGACTGGCCGCCTTCATCATCATCCCGGCGTTCATCTACTGCCTGAGCTACGCGTCGACGGCGCAGCTGTCGGCATGGATCGACCTCTTTCATCGCGGCGAGTCGATCGGGCCGGCGTCGGACTATCTGCGCGGCAAGGTTCCGTATCGCGATGTCTTCGCGCTGCACGGCATGCTCGAGGACGGCCTTCTCGACGCCTGGCTGATGCAGCTGTTCGGCAGATCGCTCGATGTGGCCGTGGCGCGCACGGTCGTTGTCGGCGCCTTCCTCCCTGTCACACTCTGGTTTCTCGGCGTGGCCATCTTCCGGTCGATTCCGCTGGCCGTGCTGGTCGTCACGATCGGCTCGTGGACGACGGCGGAGAACAACCGGACGTTGTTCCAGGTCGCGGCCGTCGCGCTGCTCTGGGTTGCACTGCAGCGTCGCAGCCCCCTCGCCGCTGTCGCCAGCGGTGCCTTCGCCGCGGTCGCTCTGTTCTTCAGCTATGAGATCGGTCTCTACACGATCGCCGGGGCGGCGGCCACGCTGTTGATCCTCGCTTTCGTGCGGGTCGATCCGCCGTTCACGCGACGCTTTCTCGCCACGCTCGGCCTCTGGTTCGCCGGAGGCGCCCTCGCCGGCGCCTCGCCGTTCGTGGTCTTTCTCCTCTGGCGCGGCGCGCTGGACGACTTCGTCACGGTCTCGTTCGTCACGATCCCGCGCATCATCGACGCGGTCTGGTCGCTTCCGTTTCCCGACATCACGTCGACGTTTCGCCAGAACCTGAGCCTGCACACGCTCTCGGAGTTCGTCCTCTACGAGAAGTTCCGTCTGATCCTGAGCCCGCTGACGATCGCCGTCGCCGCGGTCTATCTGATTCAGCGCGCCATCCGACGGCCGCTGGACCGGCTGGACGTGGCTCTGCTCGTGCTCACCGTGTCCGCGACGGTTGCGCAGCGCACGGCGTTCGGCCGCGTCTCGTTCCGTCACCAGTACTTCGCCGCGTTCCTGATCGCGCCGATCCTCGTGGTGCTGGCCGTGCTCTTCGCGCGCCGGCTGCGCGAGACCTGGCGGGAGGGGGACGAAGGGACGCGCGCCTTCACGGTCGCGGTGATCGCCGCCTGCGTGCCGATCCTCATCGTTCTCTTCTGGATCCCCGATCTCGTGAACGCGCGCATCGACGATCTCCTCCGCTACCAGGCGCGCATCCTCCGGGTCCATCACGACGGGCGCGCGGACGAGGTGAACTTCCGCATCGCGGCCGTGTCCGCGGCCATCGGCGAGATGACGAAGAAGGGAGAGCCGATCTTCGATTTCTCGAACCAGCCCGCCTTCTACTTCTTCGCCGATCGCCCCAACCCGACCCGTTTCTATCAGGTGCCGATCGCTTCGCCCCCGGCGTTCCAGGCGGAGATCATCCGCGCGCTGGAGCGCACGAAGCCGAAGGTCGTCATCCGCACATCGCCCGAGGACTTCGACGAGTTCGACGGCGTGCCGAACGCGATGCGGGCCCAGGCCGTCGCGGCATACATCGACCAGACCTACTCCTACGCCCTGACGGCGCGCGGCGTGGAGCTGTGGCGGCGGAAGCCGTCAACGCCACCGGCCGACGTGGCCGGGCTTCTGCGCCGCATCCGCCTGCCCGACAAGGAGGATCTGGTCGCCGCGGGCGACCGGACCCGCCTGGTCTTCCCCGGCATCGGCAGCACGCCGGGGGCGAACGACAGCTTCTGGCGCTCAGATCTCATCCTTCACAACCCCTTCAAGGAGAAGCTCGACCTTCGGCTGCGCTACGTGGCCGGGGACACCCGCATTCATCGCAGTGTCGTGCTGGCGGGAGGCCGGACGATCCGGTGGGAAGACGTCGTGAAGACGCTCTTCGCGGCGCCGGACAGCGTGGGCGTGCTCTGGATCGACTATCGCGGCCAGCGCGGCCCCGTGGCGCGAGTCAGGACCTACGACGTCACGCGCAGCGGCAGCGGGTCGATGGAGTCGCCGCTCTCGGCGCGCGACTCCGCCAATGCGTATGGGGAACGGCCCGACCTCGTCATCGTCGGACTGCCGGGAGGGGGGCCGGCCGCCCGCCGCATCAACGCCGGAGTCGTGAACATCGGCGAGTTTCCCGCGACGTTCCGGATCACGGTCCACAACACGCAGGGGCGCCAGGTCGGCGGCTGGCACGAGCAGGGACTGCCCGAATACGAGCTGGCCCTGGTCTCCGATCTGGACAAACTGCTCGGCGTCAGCATCGACGAGAGCATGACCGTCCGCGTCAGGATGATCGCCGGCACGGGCATCGCCTACGCCACCGTGGTCGATTCCGCGCGGGGCGACAACCGCTTCATTGCCGCCGTACCGTCACCAAAGCCGTGAAGACCCTGGAGCTCCCGCAGTCGTGGCGCGATCGCGCGCTGATCCTGGCCGGTGACGACATCGACGAAGGGTGGCTCACGGCCGAGGAGCTTCGCACTGCCGAGAGGTTCCATCTCGAGAAGCGGCGCATCGAATGGAAGGCGAGCAGGATCGCCGCCAGGCAGCTGGCCATGCAGCGCGGAGAGGCAACCCCGGCCTTCGTCTCCTTCTCGCATTCGCGGCCCTACGCGGGCGCGGCCATCGACGAGGTTCCGATCGGGATCGACGTGCAGACTGTCCGGCCCATTCGCGATGCAGCGCTCCATCTCTTTCTGACCGAGCGGGAGGCCGGCGCGGTGCACGCGTGCGGCCTGCCCGACGCGGTCATTCACTTCTGGTCGGCGAAGGAGGCGGAGTGGAAGCGGCAGGGCGGTGCCATCGAGACGCTGAAGCGCGTGCCGCTCCACCTGCAGGCGATCGTGGAGAACGGCCTGCGCTTCGACGGCGTCGACACCGTGCGCATCGGCGACGTCGTCGTCGCGCTCACCCGCCGAACTTCCTGAGAAGCGCGGCGTCGGAGTGGCGGATCGCATCAGCGTCGCTACATTTCCGAGGCTCGCTGACGATGGAAAGTACACGGGGTTGCGCGATGTCCTGAAAGGACTTACATATAGACTACCAATCTCCTTTCGGACAACAAATTTCACCATTCTTGAAGGCTACGATGCTGGCCGTCGAAACCCGAACTGCCTCTTCGCCAACCCGCCGGGTTCTGCACACGCGTCTCCCGATCGGGACCGCGCTGATGTTGTTGTTGTTCGCACTCGCTCCGGTCCCCCTGTTCTCCCAGGAAGCGACAGCCGACATGGCGGATCGCGGCATCGACCGGGAACTGGTGCTCAGGAAGCTCGATCCTGACGCGATGGCGGAGAAGGTGCGGCGCAAGCTCCAGCTCTGGAGGCTGGAGAGCAACCGGCCGCTGAAGCGCAGAGCCGAAGGATCGGTCCAGCCGTTCGGCGCAACCTGTTCCCTTTCCAGTATGTCCTGCAATACGACTGTGAGCGGCAATCTCGGTCCGCCTGACTGCACTCTCAGCGACAACACGTATCTCGATTTCTGGACCTTCAGCGGCACTGCGGGCCAGCAGGTGACGATCACCTTGCGGTCCGGGAGCTTCGACGCCTACCTGGTGCTGGTCGACCCAGCAATCAACTTTGTCGCCGAGGATGACGACAGCGGCGGCGGCAACGACGCGCGAATCGTGTTCACGCTCACCTCCACCGGGACCTGGACCATCGTGGTCAATCAGGCGGTGCCGGGAACGGGCAGCTACACGCTCAACCTGGTCTGTACGACGGGCGGCACGCCTCCTCCTTCTGAATGTTCTGAGACCACCATTACGTGCAACCGGACGCTGAGCGGAACGTTCAGCAACAGCGACTGCACTCTGAGCGACGGCACCTTTGTGGATTTGTTCCTGTTCAACGCAACGGCGCAGCAGCGGATCGTGGTGACGATGCGATCCACCGCCGTGGACTCCTACCTCGGTCTGCTCGACCCCTCGGGCGAAGTATTCGCTGAAGATGACGACAGCGGCGGCGGCAACGATGCCCGGCTCGACGTGACCCTGGGGGTTGCCGGGGTGTGGACCATCATCGCCAACCAGGTCAGTCCGGCCACGGGCGCCTACACCATCGAGCTGACGTGCCCCACCCCACAGCCGCCCACGGGGAGCTGCTCGCCCTGCGCTCCCAGCGCGACGACGGCCTGTCTGTTGGCGAATCGGTTCCGGGTGACGGTGCCGAGCTTCCGGGACCTGAATGCGAACCTGAGCGGGCAGGGCTCGGTCATCCGCTACGCCGAGAACCGCGAGGAAGTCCATCCCAATCTCGGTCCGCTGAGCGCCGGAACTTTCTTCTCCCTCTATTCATTCGCTCCGGCGAGCATCGAGGTTCTGATGCGCATGATCAGCGGCGTGTCCATCAACGATCATTTCTGGGTCTTCGCCACCGGGTTCACCGGAGCGGAATACACGCTCCGTGTCGAAGACACCCAACGCAACTGCCGCTCCTGGCAGAGGACCATTCCGGCAGGCGCGACCGACGTGGTGAAGGACTTCGAAGCCTTCTCGTTCCCATAAGCTGTCCGGAGCTTCGTCCGACGTGCCCGCGATCTCGCAAGAGATCGCGGGCACGTGTCGGCGTCCCCCCGCCTGCGAGGCTGCATTACGATGGCGCGCAGGCGGCACGGCGGTGCCATCGAGACGCTGAAGCGTGAGCCGCTCCACCTGGAAGCGATCGTGGAGAACGGCCTGCGCTTCGACGGCGTCGACACCGTGCGTATCGGCGACGTCGTCGTCGCGCTCACCCGCCGAGCTTCCTGAGGAGCGCGCGCGTGTCATTCAGCGCCGCGGTCTGCTCGACGATGAACTCGGGATCGACCGGCGCGCTGATCGCGCTGCGCAACATCGCCACCGCCTGCGGTTTGGTCCGGCCGTCGTTGCTCACCATCGCCTCGGCCAGGAAGACGATGGTGATCTTGTTGGCGGGATCGAGCTTCAGCGACTCGCTGAGGAACCGGACCGCCTCGCGGCCGGAGGCCCATCCGGTGATGAACGGGATGCGCGGAGTCTGGTCGTGGAGACGTCCCAGGACGCGGGCGGGTGTGCCGCCTTCGAGCGCGGGGTCGACGAGCATGGCGATCGTCGCCTGGCGGCGGATGCGATCCGCCGCTCCTTCGCGCGCGGCCGCCAGCTTCCCGTAGGCGAGGGCCCACTCGCCCCAGTTCACAGCGTCCCACAGGAACACTTCAGCGGCCCCGGGGACCTTGCGCGCGGCCTCGGCGACCTGTTTCTCGCTGCTCTTGCCGCTCACGTTGAGGACGCGCTCGACGACCTTGATCGCCTCCGCCCCCACCTTCTTCGCCTCGCCGTAGACCTCTCTCTTCTCGGCCGTGGTCGAGGCGACGTAGGCGCCCTTGAACCGATAAGCGCGGAGCAGCTTCCAGCGGGCCTCGAGATTGTCCGGCTGCGCGGTCACGGCGCGCTGATAGGCGGCGATGGCGCCGTTCACCGGCTCTGCCATGGCGCGGCCGTTCTGCGAGCCGGCGGCCCGATCGGCCCACGCGCGGTCGCCTTCGGAGACCTGCGCCGTGAGCGTGGTGGCGAAGAGCGCAAGAGCGAAAGCGAGTGATCGTGTCATGCCGCGATTCTATTCCTCCAGTGGCACGCAGTTGATCTGTGAACTGTGAACTCCACTTCTGCTCTAGCATCTCCCCCGCGTGAGAATTGTCTTCTTCGGAACGCCCTCCTTCGCCGTGCCCACCCTCGAGGCGCTGGTGGCGAAGCACGACGTCGTCATGGCCGTGGCCCAACCGGACCGGCCGGCCGGGCGCGGGATGAAGCTGCACAAACCGCCGGTGGCCGAGCGGGCGGCGCAACTCGGGATCGAGGTCATCCAGCCGCGGAAGATTCGCGACGAGGCGTTTCTGACGCGCATGGCCGCAACGAACGCCGACCTGGCTGTCGTCGTCGCCTACGGACGCATCCTGCCGGCGCGGCTGCTCGCCATTCCGCGGCAGGGCTTCGTGAACGTGCATGCCTCGATTCTTCCGAAATATCGGGGGGCGGCGCCGATTCAGCGCGCCATCGCCGCCGGTGACACGAAGACCGGAGTGACGATCATGCGCGTGGACGAGGAGCTCGACCACGGTCCGATGCTGCTCATCGAAGCGCTGGAGATCGGTCCCCACGAGCGGATGCCTTCCGTGTCACAGCGGCTCGCCACGCTCGGCGCCGCCGCTCTGGTTCGCGCCCTCGATGACCTCGGACCGGGAACGCCGCAGGACCACTCGCGCGCGACCTATGCTCCGAAGATCGAGAAGAGCGAGGGGCACATCACGTTCGCAGAGTCGTCGAGTGAGATCTACAACCGCTTTCGCGCGTTCGACCCCTGGCCCGGCCTGTTCTTCGGCGAGGTCAAGGTGCCGGAGCTGGCGCGCGCGGAAGGGGGCGGCGAGGCGGGGCGGATTCTGTCGATCGACCGCAACGGCGTGACGGTCGCCGCGGGCGAGGGGGCGATCCGCCTGATCGAGCTGCAGCGCGCCGGGAAGAACCGCGCGCCGGCCACCGATGTCGCCCGCGTGCTCGGGTGGCAGGCCGGAGACCGGATCTCTTGAGCGAGCGCGATCGCGCGCTCGATCTGCTGAGGCGCATCGAGCGGGAACAGCTCTACGCCTCCATCGCACTGGCCGGCGACTCCGGCCTCGTCCGCACCATCGTCCTCGGTGTGCTCCGCTGGCGGTCGCTGCTCGACTTCGCAATCGAGTCGCTGGCGGAGCGGCGGCTGGCGAAGCTCGACGCGGTCGTGGTGGACATCCTGCGCATCGGGATCTTTCAGCTTCGCTTCATGGATGTCGCGAAATATGCCGCGGTGTCGGAGACGGTCGAGCTGGCCGGACGTCACGCCTCGCGCGCGAAGGGATTCGTCAACGCAATCCTCCGGCGGGCCAGCGAGCGGATGCCCGAGCCGGCCGACGAGGCGACGAGGCTCGCGCACCCGCGATGGTTGTTCGACCGGTGGGCGCGCGAGTTTGGAGAGCAGCGGGCGCGCGCGATCGCCGAGGCCAATCAGCAACTGTCGTATCCCGACGCGCTGGTGATGGGCGGGCCGGCGCCCGCCGGATCGTCGCCCTCGATGCTCGTGCCGGGAGTGGTGAAACTCACCGGCGGGACGAGCGAGCTCGATCGCGCCGCGGTCTACCCGATGGACGAAGGCAGCGCCGTCATCGCAGCGATCGCTTCCGCGGCGGGGGAGGAGGTCCTCGACCTGGCTGCGGCGCCGGGAGGGAAGACGCTGTACATGACCAGCCGGGGCACGCGGGTGACGAGCAACGACGTCTCGATCTCCCGCCTGCGGCCTCTCATCGGCCGGGCCCGGCGTGTCGTGGTTTCCGATGCGCGCCGTCCGCCGTTCTCGCGCCGCTTCGAGACGGTCCTTCTCGACGCCCCGTGCAGCGCTACGGGAACGATCCGCAAGAACCCGGAGCTGAAGTGGCGGCTTCGCGAGCAGGACCTCGAATCGTTCGCGACACTTCAGAAGGAGTTGCTCGCGGCGGCGCTCCGTCTGGCGGAGAAGACGTGCCTCTACTCGACATGCTCGCTCGAGCGGGAGGAGAACGATGCGGTCGTCGAGGAAGCGCTGCGCGGCAGCGGCGAGTTCACGGTCGAGGACATCGCGCTGTACGCGCCGGCGGCGGCGCGGGCCTGGGTGGAGGGCGGCGTTCTGCGCCTCACGCCCGACTCCGGCGCGGACGGGTTCACCGCATTCGCGCTTCGCCGTTCGAAGTAGACTGTCATCCCGAGCGCGCGAGGGATCGGGGTGGTGGGGTGGCGCGGTTCTCGTGCCGCACACCCACCCGGATTCCTCGCTACGCTCGGAATGACAGATGCCTCGAGACCTGCCCATCGGAAACGGGTCGATGCTCATCGCATTCGACTCTCACTACAGGCTGGCGGACTTCTTCTTCCCGCACGTGGGGATGGAGAACCACGCCGCGGCGAGGTTCCGCTTCGGAGTATGGGCGGACGAGTCGCTGCACTGGATCGAGGACCAGCAGTGGAAGCGCTCCCTCAACTACCTCCGCGACACCCTCGTCACCGACGTGGCCTGCGACAACGACACGCTCGGCCTCAAGCTGCGCTGTCACGACGCGGTGGACTCCGACTCCAACGTGTACATTCGCAAGATCGTCATCCGAAACCTGCGAGCCGAGCAGCGCCGCATCAAGCTCTTCCTCCATCACGACCTCAACATCTACGGCAACGCCATCGCCGACACGGCCATGTTCGATCCCGATCCACGCTGCGTGATCCATTACAAGGGCCGGCGCTACTTTCTCGTCAATGCCTCGTGCAACGGCGAGACCGGCATCCGCGAGTACGCCTGCGGCCGCAGCGGCCTCGGCGGCGGGGAAGGCACGTGGCGCGACGCGGATGACGGCCAGCTCTCGATGAGCGCCATCGCCCAGGGCGCCGTCGACTCCACGATCGCCATCCCTGTCTACCTCGAGCCCTCGGGCTCCAGCACGGTCCTGTACTGGATCTGCGCCGGCCGTACGTACAACGAAGTGCGGCGCCTGGACGCGGCGGTGCAGGCCGAGGGCGCGGCCCACGTGCTGGCCAGGACGGCGTCGTACTGGTACACGTGGGTGAACAAGCCGCGCGACGATCTGTCGCTGCTCCCCGACGAGACCGCCGACCTCTATCGCCGCTCGCTGCTGATCATCAGGAGCCAGTGCGACAACGGAGGGGCGGTCCTGGCCGCGAACGACTCTGACATTCAGTGGGGCCACAACGATCACTACTCCTACACGTGGGGACGCGACGCGGCATTCGTGTGCGACGCCATGGACCGGGCCGGTTTTCCCGAGGTAACGCGGCGGTTTCTCAAGTTCGCCAAGAGCGTGATTCGCGACGACGGCATCCTGCTGCACAAGTACAACCCCGACGGCTCCTACGCGCCGCTGTGGCACCCCTGGGTCCGCGACGGAAAGCCGCAGCTTCCCATTCAGGAGGACGAGACCGCGCTGCTCGTGTGGCTGGTGGGCCGTCATTATGACCGCACCCGCGATCTGGAGCTGCTGCGCTCGGTTTACGACAGTCTGGTCGTGAAGCCGGCCGAGTTCCTGATGCGCTATCGCGACGGGGAAACCGGCCTTCCGCAGCCCAGCTTCGACATGTGGGAGGAGCGGCAGGGGGTCTTCACGTTCACGTGCGCGGCGGTCTGCGCCGGACTTCGAGCGGCCTCCGAGATCGCCGCGCTGTTCAACGACAACGACTTCCGCAACCGCTGTGCTGCCGCGGGGGAGGAGGTGCGCGAGGGCATGCGCCGGCATCTGTGGCTCGACGACGAGAACCGTTTCGCGCGCGGCCTGGTGCTCGATGGCGACCGGCTGGAGATCGACAAGACCGTCGATGCGTCGGTGTTCGCGACGTTCTACCTCGAAGTCTTTCCGGCCGACAGCGCCATGGTCGAAGGGACGATGAAGGCGATTCGCGAGCGTCTGGCCGTGCAGACCGAGGTGGGTGGGATCGCCCGGTATGAGGGCGACGCTTACCATCGGATTTCGGAAGAGATGGTCCGGGTTCCCGGCAATCCCTGGCTCATCTGCACGCTCTGGGTGGCCGAGCATTCGATCGCGCGTGCGCGGTCCATGGACGATCTGCAGTCGGCGCTCGACGTCGTGCGCTGGGCGCGATCAAAGGCGTCGGCCTCGCTCGTTCTTCCGGAGCAGATCGACCCGTACGACGGCCAGCCGCTGTCGGTGGCGCCGCTCACGTGGAGTCATGCGCAGGTCGTTTCGGTCGTGCGCGCGTACATCCGGGCGGCGCGCAGCCTCCGCGGCGCCAACATTGAACGTTCAGTGCGAAATCAGACGGAAATCGACGAAGAGAACCCCGTTGACAATCAATGACCGATTACCTAGATTGTCGAACACTTCGCGCTTCTCGCAATCCTTTCACGAAACAACAGGAGGAACACATATGGCAGGAAAGGGTGACGTCATCACCGCCATTGCCGAGCAGGCCGGCATTTCGAAGAAGGAGGCCACGGCTGCGTTTGATGCGTTCGTCGGCTATGTCTCCGACTCTTGCCAGCGGGGTGAACGCTGCGCGATCCCTGGACTCGGCAGCTTCTCGGTGAGCCAGCGCAAGGCGCGCGAAGGCCGCAATCCGCGGACGAACGAGAAGATCAACATTCCGGCGTCGAAGAACGTCCGTTTCAAGGCCGGGAAAGATCTTCGCGACTCGCTCAACAGCAAGCGGGCCGGGAGCAAGGGCCGTCGCTAGCTCCAAGACCTGACAGCTTCGTGAAAAAAAGGGCGCCGTAGGGCGCCTTTCTTTTTTCGGTTGTCTCGGTGGATCCACTACATCCAGGGCTTCGGCAGGAACAGCTTCGTGTACAGGTTGATCGCGTAGCGGTCGGTCATTCCTGCGATGAAGTCGATGGCCAGCCGTTCCACCGGCTCCTCGTCCGTCCGCTCGAGATATTCGTCCGGATGCTTCGTGACGTGCTCGAAGAGCGCGGTGAGCATCTTCTGCGCCTTCTCGAACTCCGTCCGCACGGCCGGCGTCAGGTACATGTTCTCGAACATGTACTTGCGCAGCTCGTCCAGCGACTGCAGCACTTCGGGGGACATGGCGATGGCCTGGTAGTGGCAGGCCGATGTCCTGCTGATGACGTCGCGCACCATCCGATCGATGCGCGTGCTGCCGGTGCGGCCGAGCGTGGAGCGGATGTCCTTCGGGATGTCGTTCTCGCTGATGATGCCGGCGCGGATCCCGTCGTCGATGTCATGGTTGACGTAGGCGATGATGTCGGAGATCCGGACGATGTCGCCCTCCAGCGTCAGAGCGCGCGACTTCGGCCGCGTGCGCAGCAGTTCGCCTTTCTCGCCCTTGGAATGCTTGAGGATGCCGTCGCGCACCTCGATCGTCAGGTTCAGCTTCTCCAGCTTCTCCACCACCCGTACCGACTGGCGGTAGTGATCGAAGCCGCCCTTCACCAGTTTGTTGAGAGCGGCCTCGCCGGCGTGTCCGAACGCCGAGTGCCCAAGATCGTGCCCCAGGCCGATCGCCTCGGTGAGGACTTCGTTGAGACGGAGGGACTTGGCGATCGTGCGCGCGATCTGCGTGACTTCGAGGACATGAGTGAGGCGCGTGCGGTAGTGATCGCCCTCCGGCGCGAGAAAGACCTGCGTCTTGTGCTTCAGACGGCGAAACGCCTTGCAGTGGATGATGCGATCGCGGTCGCGCTGATACGACGGGCGGAGATCGTCCTCCGGCTCGGCCACGTCGCGGCCGCGGGTGTCGGCGCTCTTCGCTGCGCGGGGAGCGAGCGTGTCGCGCTCGATGTTCTCGAGCATCTCGCGGATGTTCATGGCAGGCATTGTAATGAGCGCGTCGCCGGCGGCCCGCAGGTGGTGGCGGGCGGTTCTGCGACTACGAGATGTTGTGGACGACTCTACCGGGTGTGGAGTGGCTCCAGGTGGAGCGAGCCGAGTGGAGCGCCGCCGACTCGGCGGCGGCCCCCTCCCTCAAAAGCGCCGCCGGGTCGGCGGCGCTCCATCTGGGGCCTCAGGCCTGATGGCCGAGGCCTTCTCTACTCAGAAACCGGAGACTTTGCCCGCTTTCCCGTACAGGAGCCTGGTCACCACGAAGCCGAGCGCGATGACGCCGGCCAGGCAGACATCGCGGAAGTTGTTCCCGTACATCGTCGGATAGTGGTTGGCGATCATCGTGAAGATGAGCGGAATGGACATGTATGTGTTCTGCCGTGAGCGAAGGGTGGCGGTGGCCACGAGCGCGGCATCCGGTGCCGTTCCCTCCTTCACCGCCGCGATGATCTTCTTCTGGTACGGCCAGATCACCATCCACACGTTGCCGGCCATGATCGTGCCGAACATCGCGCCGGCGTGAATGTAGAGCGCCCGGCCGCTGAACTTGCCGACGTACTCGAGGAACAGATACGCGGCCGCGAAGACCGCCAGCGCGATCGCGCTGGCCACCACCACGTTCTTTACCGATTTCATGATCACGTTGTAGACGAGGAAGCCGACCACGAGGATCACCGTGTAGATGAGGAACCACAGCCCGGCGTTGCCCTGGCTCGGATCCTCGAACACGATACGGCCGTGGTAGTACACGAGGCCCGCCAGCAGCAGGCCGGTGATCCACGTCCAGGCCGCGCCCCAGCGGAACCAGTACAGCGCGCGAGGCATCAGCTCCGGCACGACCGCCTTCTTCGTGGGCCCGTCGAGAATCTTGGCCATCGGCCCGTTGACCCAGTTGAAGAAGTAGAGATGGCCGATCCAGATGATGCCGGCCACGACATGGGACCATCGCAGCAAGAGCTGGATCCAGGTGTTCATTTCAGGATTCATGAAGCTCCTCTCCTCAAGACTCTTCTGTTGGGGTAGCCTGCATCGGATTATAGACCCCGCATGGAGAATGAATTCAGCGGCCGCGTCGCGGTGGTGACGGGCGCCTCGAGCGGCATCGGACAGCGCACTGCGGAATTGCTCGCTGATCGCGGCGCGCGTGTCGTCCTCTTCTCGCGCACGATCCCTTCGCTGACCGGAGAGCGCACGCTCTCCGTGGCGGGCGACGCCGCGGATGAGCGCGATGTAGACCGCCTCTTCTCCACGTGCGAGGACGCGTTCGGGGCCTGCGATGTCCTGATCAACTGCGCCGGCATGATCGATCCCGGGCCGCTCGTGCGCACGACGCCGGAGCGCTGGGACCGGATGTTCGCCGTCAACGTCCGATCCGCGTACCTCTGCTGCCGGCGCGCGCTGCCGCGCATGACCGAGCGCTCCGGCGGTGCCATCGTCGTCGTCTCTTCCATCTCCGGCGTCACCGGCCCCGAGAAGTTTCCCGGATTCGTCTCCTACAACTCCAGCAAGGCGGCCCTCATCGCATTCGCGGAAGCGTTGGCAGTGGAAGTCAAGGAGAACGGGATCCGCGTGAACTGCGTGAGCCCCGGCTCGGTGGACACAAAGATGTGGGCCGCGGCCAGCGGCGGTGCGCCCGCTGAGATGACTCCGGACGAGGTTGCGGAAACCATCCTCTTCCTCGCGTCGGCGCGTTCGCGGCCGATGAACGGCCAGAACCTCCATGTCTACGGCGTCTGACCTCCGGCGGATCCGCCCCACCTGGGCCGACATCGACGTGGGTGCGTTCCGGCGCAACGTCGAGGCGGTGTCGTCGCGTTTGCCGGCCGGCTCCCGTCTCATCGCGGTGCTGAAGGCCGACGCGTATGGTCACGGCGCGGCAGAGCTCGCCAGACACTGCTCCCCGGACCACGTGGCCATGATCGCTACATCACTGCTCGAGGAAGCCCAGCAGCTCCGCCGCACCGGCATCACCCTGCCCCTTCTCGTCCTCGGACCCCTCGGTGAGGCGCAGGTCCGCGAGGCCGTGGAGAGCGGCATCGTCATCGGCGTGCCCGGCCCCGAGGAGCTGGAGATCGTGGCGCGCATGGCCCGGGAGCGCGATGTGGAGGTGCACCTGAAGCTCGACTCGGGCATGGGAAGAATGGGCTCCACCGAAGCCGATCTGCCTCGCCTCATCGAGCTCGTTCGCAGCGCGTCACGCCTGCGCGTGGGCGCGATCTACACCCACTTCGCGAACGCCGGTGATCCGCACGATCCCTTCACCGGCGAACAGTCCGCGCGCTTCGATGGCATGGTGCAGTCGCTGCGCGAGGCGGGCGTGGGGGCGCCGCTGCATCATCGGGCCAACAGCGGCGCGACGATGCGCGGCCTGGTCAAGGCCGGGGAGCTCGTTCGCGTCGGGCTGGCACTGTTCGGCGCCGAGGCGGTCGATAGCGCGGTCACGCGGCTGGAGCCGGTGATGCGCTGGCGAACGGAGATTGCGCGTCTGAAAGAACTCCCTTCCGGCCACGCCGTAGGCTACGGCATGGCGTTCCGCACGACGCGGCCCAGCAGGATCGCCACGCTGCCGGTCGGCTACGCGGACGGGTACGACCGGCAGCTGTCGAACAAGGCCGAAGTGTTGATTCGCGGCAGGAGGGTGAGGGTGGTGGGGCGGGTGTCCATGGACCTGGTCACGGTCGACGTGACGGACCTGCCGGACGCCGCGGCCGGCGACGAGGTCGTGCTGCTCGGCTCTCAGCAGCATGGAACCATCACGCCCGAGGAGCTTGCCGTCAAGATCGGTACAATCTCCTACGAAGTCTTCTGCAGCGTCAGCGCGCGAGTGCCGCGTGTCTACCGCGACGGCGAGGGGGCGGTCATCCGCTCCAGGTTCACATGAACGGTTTTCTCGAGCGCGTCGGGCGCATGTTCATCAGGTTCTTCGAGCAGACGGGCCTCTGGTTCCGGATGCTCTGGCGCACGGCGGTCTACGCGATCAGGCCACCTTACGAGTTCGGGGAGTGGCTCCGGCAGTCCGTGCGCGTCGGCTTCGACTCCGTCCCGGTCGTCTTTCTCACGACCATGTTCACCGGGATGGTGCTGGCGCTGCAGACGTTCTACGGCTTCCAGCGCGTGCACGCCGAGAACTTCGTCGGCAGCGTCGTGGCCCTGGCCATGCTGCGGGAGCTCTCGCCGGTGCTGGTCGGGCTGATGGTCACGGGGCGCGTCGGCTCGTCGATGGCGGCGGAGATCGGAACGATGCGCGTCACCGAGCAGCTCGACGCTCTCCGCGCGCTGGCGACCGACCCCGTCCACTACCTCTTCGTGCCGCGCGTCATCGCCGGCATCGTCATGCTCCCCTTCCTGGTCATCCTCGGCGACGCCCTCGGCATCTACGGCGGCTACCTCGTGGCCGTGAAGCTGATGCAGACCAATCCGGTCATCTACGAACAGAACACGTTTCAGTACCTGACGATGAAGGACATGTGGAGCGGCGTGATCAAGTCCTCCGTGTTCGGCCTGATCCTGACGCTGACCGGCTGCGTTCGCGGCTATTACACGAGCGGTGGCGCTGAAGGCGTGGGGCGGGCCACCACCAACGCCGTGGTCAGCGCCTCGCTGATCATTCTGCTGAGCGACTTCTTTCTGACTAAGATCCTCTTCTGACGTGAACGGCAGCCCTGTCATCTCGCTCCAGCACCTCTACAAATCCTTCGACGGCAAGGAAGTGCTGCGTGACCTGTCCATCGAAGTCGCGCGCGGTGAGTCGCTGGTGATCGTGGGCGGATCGGGAACCGGCAAGAGCGTGACGCTCAAGCACATCATCGGCCTCCTCCAGCCGGACGCAGGCCATGTGTTCGTGGACGGGGAGGATCTCTGCTGCATGAAGGACATGCCCCTCAACCTGTTCCGCCGGCGCTTCGGGATGTCGTTTCAGGAAGGGGCGCTGTTCGACTCCATGTCGGTGTTCGAGAACATCGCCTTTCCTCTCCGCCGCCACACGAAGATGACCGCGGAGGAGATCCGCCACCGCGTCGAGGAGTGTCTCGACCAGGTGCATCTCGAGGGTGTCTCCGGGAAGCGGCCGTCGCAACTGTCCGGCGGAATGCGGCGGCGCGTCGGGTTCGCGCGGGCGATCTCGCTCAAGCCGGAGATTCTGCTGTTCGACGAGCCGACCACCGGTCTCGATCCGGTGATCAGCGACGTCATCGCCGACCTCATCGTGGAGATGGACGAGACGCTGCACACGACGACCGTCACCATCACGCACGACATGAAGGTGGCGTTCAAGATCGCGGACCGCGTGGCCATGCTCTATCGCGGACGGATCATCGAGGAAGGCTCGCCCGATGTGTTCCAGGCCTCGAAGAACCCGATCGTGCAGCAGTTCATCGAGGGCCGGGCCCAGGGGCCGCTGACGGAAGGGGAGTTGTCGACGCGCATTTAGGGGCCTCGGGCCCTCGGGCCTCGGGCCTCGGGAGTCCGGCATAGTCATGATGCGAATTTTCCGAGCCCGAGCCCGGTTTTTCGTCCCCCGAGCGATAGACTCTTTCCATGGCCGACCGCGTCTTCACTGTCTCGGAGATCATCCGCCAGATCAATCTCGATCTCTTTCGCTACAGCGACATCGCTGTGGAGGGTGAGGTCACGAACTACCGATCGACCGGGGGCCACCACTACTTCGCGATCAAGGACAGCCGGGCCACGCTGAAGGTGGTGATGTTCGGGTCGCAGGCGCGGCTGCTCAAGTTCCGGATCGAGAACGGGCTGCAGCTCGTGGTGCGCGGCCGGCTCATGCTCTACGAGCAGCGCGGCGAGTTTCAGATGAATGCCGTCGCCGCGGAGCCGGCGGGCCTTGGCGCGCTCCAGCTCGCGTTCGAGCAGCTCAAGAAGCGGCTGGCGGAAGAAGGTCTCTTCGAGGCCGCTCGCAAGAAGAAGATCCCGATGCTGCCGCAGCGCATCGCCGTCGTGACCAGTGCGACCGGCGCCGCGATCCGCGACGTCCTCAACGTGCTGGGGCGCCGTTTCGACGGCCTGGCCCTGCAGATCTATCCAGTGCGTGTGCAGGGGCCGCTCGCGGCACGGGAGATTGCGACTGCCATCCGCCACCTCTCCCGATGGGAGCTTCACGACGTCGTCCTCGTCTGCCGCGGCGGGGGCTCGCTGGAAGACCTCTGGCCGTTCAACGAGGAGGTCGTTGCGCGCGCGGTTGCGGAGTGCACGATCCCGACGATCTCGGGCGTCGGTCACGAGACGGATTTCACGATCTGCGATCTGGTCGCGGACGTTCGCGCGCCGACGCCGTCCGCGGCGGCGGAGATCGTCGTGCGGGCCAAGAGCGACATCTGCAACCAGGTCGACCACGCCGTTCGCCGCGTGCGGCACATCGTCGAGTCGCGCGTCCGGAACTATCGCCACGAGCTGCGCCACCTGAGCTCATCGGATCGCCTGGGACTGCTGCCGCGCCGGATTGCCGCGCAGCGGGAGCGGCTGGAACGGCGTCGCGTCGCGCTTTATCGCCAGCTCGAGGGGCGAGCCAGGCTCATGCGCCGGCGGCTGGAGGCGGCCGATCAGCCGCTCGAGCTTTATCCACGCCTCGTAGAACAAGAGCGGCGACGGCTGCAGGCCCTGGCCGCGACGCTCGGCGCGGTCTCGCCGCTCTCGGTCCTCTCGCGCGGCTACGCGATTGCATTCTCCAGGGTGCGGAATCGGCGCAAGCCGATTCTCGACTCGATGGCGGTCGGGGTCGGTGACGCGATCGAAGTGCAGCTCAAGAAGGGAAGACTGGCCTGCACGGTCGATACTAGGACCATGGGGCTGGAAAGCGTTTGGCCGGTGGTGAAAGATGAAACTTAGCTCTCTGTTCGTCATGCTGCTCGGCTTGTGCGCCGCGGGAAATGATGGAGGCGTGTCGCTGGAAACGAAGCGCAACTCGATGGTCGACTCTCAGATTCGCGCGCGCGGCGTGAGCGATCAGCGCGTGCTGGACGCATTGCGCCGGATCCCGCGGCACGAGTTCGTTCCGGAGCCGTACACGGCCGCCGCGTACGAGGACTCTCCGCTGCCGATCGGCCTCAATCAGACGATCTCGCAGCCGTACATCGTCGGCTACATGACCGACGAGCTGGACGTCCAGCCGGGCTCGAAAGTGCTGGAGATCGGGACGGGATCGGGATATCAGGCGGCGGTGCTGGCTGAGCTGACCGATCAGGTCTTCACGATCGAGATCGTCCCGGAGCTGGCGCGCCGAGCCAGCCAGACGCTGCAGCGCCTCGGCTACAGGAATGTGAAGGTCCTGGCCGGCGACGGCTATCGCGGATGGCCGTCCGAGGCGCCATTCGACCGCATCATCGTGACGGCGGCGCCGGATCACGTCCCCCAGCCGCTCGTCGATCAGCTCGCCGTCGGCGGTCGGATGATCATCCCCGTCGGCGACTACTACCAGCAGATGACGATCATCACCAGGACCGAGCGCGGAGTCGTCCAGCAGAAAACGATCGACGTCCGCTTCGTCCCCATGACCGGCGAAGCGGAGAAGAAGTGAAGGTCATCCCTCGCTACGCCCGGACGACAGTGCTATAACCGGCGCCATGCCGGCCCGGCGATCCAACGACTTCGAGAAGGCGTTCCAGCAGCTCGAGACGATCGTGCAGAGGCTGGAGAAAGAGGAGCTGCCGCTCGACGAGTCGCTCCGTCTGTTCGAGGAGGGCATCAGCCTCTCGCGCTTCTGCCATCAGCGGCTGGAGGAAGTGGAGAAGAAGATCGAGCTGATCCTCGCGGACGCCAAGGGGCAGCCGCGCACCGAGCCCTTCGAGATCGACGAGGGTGAGCCCGATGAGGGGGAGGAAGCGGCCCGACCGTGACCGCGGCCGCGCAGTACCTTGCTTCGAAGCGGTCGCTGGTCGATCGCCTACTCGACGAAAACCTCCCTCCGGCCGGCACCCGCCCCCCCGTCATCCACGAGGCCATGCGCTACGCGGTCCTCGGCGGCGGGAAACGGATCCGGCCGATCCTGGCCATCGCCGCGGCTGAAGCGGTGGGCGCGAGTGTCGAGCCGCTTCTCGTGCACTTCGCCGCGCTCGAGCTGATTCACACGTATTCGCTGGTTCACGACGATCTCCCCGCTCTGGACAACGACGATCTGCGGCGCGGGCGGAAGACAACGCACGTGGTGTTCGGCGAGGCAATCGGAATTCTGGCCGGCGACGCGCTGCTGACGGAGGCGTTCTCGTGGCTGGCCCGTCCGGCACCCGTGCCGGCCGAGCGGCAGCTCACAGCAATCCGGCTCGTGGCGGAGGCGGTGGACTCGACGGGGATGATCGGCGGCCAGGTGGCCGATCTGGAGGGTGGAGGACAGGCAATCCTGCCTGTCCCGGCCGATCCGACAGGCAAGATTGCCTGTCGTCCACTCGAGGCGCTCCAATTCATCCATCGCCACAAGACTGGCAAGCTCATCACCGGCTCGGTCCTGCTCGGCGGCACCCTCGGCGGAGCCACCGACCAGCAGCTCGCCGCGCTGCAGCGGTATGGCGAGAGCCTCGGTCTGGCCTTCCAGATCGTCGACGACCTCCTGGACCAGGAGGAGTCGTCGGCCACGCTCGGCAAGACCGCCGGGAAGGATCTGGCGCAGGGCAAACTCACCTATCCGGCCGTCGTGGGGACGGAGGCGGCGCGCGCCGAGCTCGGCGCGCTCCTCCAGACCGCTCTGGAAAACGCTGATATGATCCGCGGCCCCGTGAACTATCTGGCACAGATTGCGCGTTTTATCTGCGATCGCCGGTCCTAGAGGGCCGGTCCAGAGACCAGAAGAATGCCTCGACTACTCGACTCCATCAATTCCCCCGTTGACCTCCGGAAGCTCGACGCGAACCAGCTTCCCCAGGTCGCGGAAGAGATCCGCGAAACGATCATCGACGTCGTCTCCCGCGTGGGCGGCCACTTCGGCGGAAACCTCGGCATCGTCGAGCTGACGCTGGCGCTGCACTACGTCTTCGACACGCCGATTGATCAGATCGTCTTCGACACCGGCCACCAGAGCTATCCGCACAAGCTCCTGACGGGGCGGCGCGATCTCTTCCACACGATCCGCCAGCACAACGGCATCTCCGGCTTCTGCAAGCGGGAGGAGTCCGAATACGACGTCTTCAACGCCGGACACGCGTCGACGTCGATCTCCGCAGCGCTGGGAATCGCGGTGGCTCGCGACTTCCGCAAGGAAGACTACCGCGTGGTGGCCATCATCGGAGACGGCGCGCTCTCCGGCGGACTCGCTCTGGAAGGGCTCAACCAGGCCGGACACCTGAAGCGCAAGCTGCTCATCGTCCTCAACGACAATGACATGTCGATCTCGACGAACGTCGGCGCCATGTCCGGCTATCTCAACTCGATCATCAAAGGGCAGCGCTACAACCAGATGAAGGATCTGGCCAAGGGCGTCATGGACCGCATTCCGGTGATCGGAGGAAAGCTGCACGACTTCGCCTCGGACATGGAGCAGGTCGTCAAGCACATGGTCGTCCCCGGCACGCTCTTCGAGGAGCTCGGCTTCAAATACCTCGGACCTTACGACGGACACGATCTGGACCTGCTGCTGGAGCTGTTCGAAGAGCACAAGGACTACGACGGGCCGCTGCTTCTTCACGTCATCTCGAAGAAAGGCAAGGGATACGTGCCGGCGGAAGACAAGCCGATCTGGTCGCACGGGGTGACGCCGTTCGACATCGGATCGGGCGAGGTGAAGAAGTCGGACAAGCCGGCGCCGCCGACCTACACAGGAGTCTTCGCCGAGTCATTGATCAAACTGGCCGAGGCGAATCCGAAGATCGTGGCGATCACAGCGGCGATGCCGGAGGGCACGGGTCTCGACAAGTTCGGGAAGAAGTTCCCGGAGCGCATGTTCGACGTCGGCATTGCCGAGGAGCACGCCGTCACATTCTCCGGCGGTCTGGCGACGCAGGGCATGAAGCCGGTCGCGGCGATCTACTCGACGTTCCTGCAGCGCGCGTTCGACCAGGTCTTCCACGACGTCACGATCATGGATCTGCCCGTGGTCTTCGCGCTCGACCGCGGCGGCATCGCCGGCGCGGACGGGCCGACGCATCACGGTATCTACGACATGGCCTACCTGCGGATCTTCCCCAACATGGTGTGCATGGCACCGAAGGACGAGAACGAGCTGCGCCACATGCTGAAGACGGCGTTCGAGACCGGGCATCCGACCTCGCTGCGCTATCCGCGCGGCAACGGCGTCGGGGTGGAGATGGACCCGGAGATGAAGTCGCTGCCGGTGGGCAAGGGCGAGGTGATGCGCGAGGGGGGTGATGTGGCCATCTTCGCCATCGGCATCGAGGTCTGGCCGTCCGTTCACGCCGCCGAGGCTCTGGCTCGCGAGGGCATTCAGGCCGCTGTCATCAACGCGCGGTTCATCAAACCGCTCGATGAAGAGCTCGTTGCACGTTACTGCACGCCCGGGGCGAAGGTCGTCACGGTCGAGGAAGGCTCGCTGGCCGGCGGATTCGGATCCGCGATCATGGAGAAGGCACAGGAGCTGGGCATCGACGGCGTGAAGTTCCACCGCATCGGGATCCCGGACGAATACGTTCACCATGGCACGCAGGACGTTCTGCGCGCGCAGTACGACCTGCATGCGGAAGGGATTGCGCGCCGGGTGCGCGATTTCGTGGCCGGACATCGCGACGCCGAGGCCCTGCCGCGGATCTCCGCACGGAAGTGATGCGGGAGCGGCGGCCGTGCCGGCCGCCTCTCGCCGCGCGGCAGCGCGGCGCTCCACCGGATCTCGCATGAATCGCTCACGCACCCGTCTGGACATCGCCCTCGTCGAGCGCGGTCTGGTCGACTCCCGCTCCAGGGCGCAGTCGCTGATCATGGCCCGGCGCGTCATGGTGAACGACGTCTACGCCGACAAGCCGGGATCGCAGGTGTTTCCCGACGACGTGGTCCGCGTCGTGGAGCTGGAACATCCGTGGGTGGGTCGCGGCGGGATGAAGCTCGCGCACGCCCTCCAGGAGTTCGGCATCGACGTGCGTGACCGCGTCTGCGCCGACATCGGCGCGTCGACGGGCGGATTCACCGACGTGCTCCTCACGGGCGGCGCGCGGAAGGTGTACGCGATCGACGTCGGCTACGGCCAGCTCGATCAGTCTCTGCGCAACGACCCGCGCGTGGAGAACCGCGAGAAGGTCAACGCCCGGTTTCTCAGCGCGGTCGACTTCGATGAGCCGATCGATCTCGTCTGCGTCGACGTCTCATTCATCCCGCTCAGGCTCATCCTCCCGCCGGTGGCCACGTTCCTGACCGGCCACCTCGTCGCGCTGATCAAGCCGCAGTTCGAAGTCGGGAAGGGTGAGGTGGGGAAGGGCGGTATCGTCCGCGACGACGCGAAACGGCAGGCTGCGGTCGAGGCCGTCGTGGCGTTCGCGCGCGAGAGCGGCTTCGATGTGAAGCGCGTCATCGAGAGCCCGGTGAAGGGGGCGGAGGGGAATGTCGAGTTCCTCATGCACGCAACGACAGGTAGTCGCGCAGCCCCTCCCGCCACGAGTCCGGCTTCACACCCGTGATGCGCTCGTAGCGCTCCGTCGAGAGCACCGAGTACGCGGGGCGCCGGGCCGGCCGCGGGAACTCGTCCGTGGAAACCGGCTTGACCTCCACGCCCGCGCCGCTCTCCTCGACGATGGCCCGGGCCAAGTCGTACCACGTGCATTCCGGCTCGTCCGCGTAGTGCACGATCCCGCGCGCGTTCTCATGCTGCACCAGCCGGATGATGGCGCGGGCCAGATGCCGCGTGTACGTCGGACGCCCGCGCTGGTCGTTGACCACGCGCAGCGGATTCGTTCCCTTGAGAGTCTGGTTGCGGATGGCCTCGACGAAGTTCGGCCCGTTCACTCCGAAGAGCCAGGCCGTGCGCACGATGAGATGCTGCCTGGCGTGCGTCGCGGCCGTCTCGCCGAGCAGCTTGGAACGGCCGTATGCGGAGATCGGAGCGGCCGGGTCGTTGACCTCGTACGGTGTCCCCTTCTTCCCGTCGAACACGAAGTCGGTGGAGATCTGGGTCAGGAGCGCGCCGGCTGCATTGGCCGACTCGGCCAGGAACTCGACCGCCGAGCCGTTGATCGCATTGGCGAGATGCTGGTTTGTTTCCGCATCGTCGACCTTCGTGTACGCGGCGCAGTTGACGATGATCGACGGTCGCACCTCGCGGACCGCGGCGTCGACCAGCCGGCAGTCCGCGATGTCCAGTTCCTGTTTCGAGAAGGCGACGACGTCGGCGTCGCGCGAGGTGAGCTCCTCCGTGAGATCGGCGCCCACCATGCCGGTGGCGCCGGTGACCAACCACCGCATCAGTCGTCTTTTTTCTCGTCCAGGGGAGTCTTGTCGCTCTTGCCCTTGCTCAAACCGTCGCGAAAGTTGGAGATGCCTTCACCCAGGCCACGCCCCAGCTGGGGGAGCCGGGTGGCGCCGAAGATGACGATGATGATGACGAGAATGACGAGAAGTTCCGGTAAACCCAATCCACCGATCAACATGAAGCCTCCGTGTGAGCGCTAGTCTATCCCGACCCTGCGTAACCGCGCTTTCCGGGAGAGAATTCGCTGCCATCGCGATGGCGTTTCGATACCGCTTGCACCATAGACTTGATCACAACCGGGCATGATCGACCTCACAGGACTCAACCCCAGACAACGCGATGCAGTCACACACGGGGCGGGCCCGCTCCTGGTCCTGGCCGGAGCCGGGTCGGGGAAGACGCGGGTGATCACGTACCGGATCGCGTACCTGATTGGCGAGCTGGGCCTTTCACCCTCGCGCCTCCTGGCCGTCACGTTCACGAACAAAGCCGCCAACGAGATGCTCTCGCGTGTCGAGCAGCTCGTGCCGCGCATCGGCGCCCGCCCGTGGATCGGCACGTTTCACTCGACCTCCCTCCGGATGCTGCGGCAGTACGCGGACAGGCTCGGCTACACCAGATCGTTTGCCGTCTATGACACCGCGGACCAGCTCACGCTGATCCGGCGCTGCATGCGCGAGCTCAACGTCAACGACGACGCGTTCCCGCCGCGGGCCGTTCTCTCGCGGATCTCCAACGCCAAGAACGAGCTGATCGGACCGGAGGAGTACGAGCGGACGAACCTCGACTTCTTCGGCGCGCGCGTGGCCGACATCTACCGCCTGTATCAGAAGAAGCTTCGCGAGTTCGACGCCATGGACTTCGACGACCTGATCGGCAACTACGTCCATCTGATCGAGAAGAACGAGGACATCCGCAACGACATCCACAGCCGCTTCCAGCACCTGCTGATCGACGAGTACCAGGACACCAACCGCGCGCAGTACATGCTCATCAAGGCGCTCACCGGCCCGCAGGGCAACGTGGTGGCGGTGGGCGATGAGGACCAGTCGATCTACCGCTTCCGCGGCGCGGACATCAACAACATCCTGAACTTCGAGCGCGACTTTCCGGGCGCACGGGTGATCAAGCTCGAGCAGAACTACCGCTCCACCGGCAACATCCTCGATGCGGCGACGGGCGTCGTCTCGAACAACATCGCCCGCAAGGGAAAGACCCTGTTCACGGACGTGGGCAGCGGCGATCCCGTTCGCATCGTGACCTGCAGCAACGAGCGCGAGGAGGCGGAGTTCGTCATGGGGAAGATGGCCTCGCTCCGCTCAAGCTACAAGCTGTCGGATTTCGCGGTGCTGTTCCGCACGAACGCGCAGTCGCGGCCGTTTGAAGAAGAGCTGCTGCGCGCGAACGTGCCGTATTCGGTCGTGGGGGGTGTGAAGTTCTACGAGCGCGCCGAGATCAAGGACGTGCTGTCGTTCGCCCGCCTGTCGGTGAGGCCGCACGACTCCCCGTCGATCGAGCGGGTGATCAACGTGCCTTCGCGCGGCATCGGCGACACGACCGTCACGGCGCTCTCCGACCAGGCCACGGCGTCGGGAGTCTCTCTCTGGACGATCATCGAAGGAGACCTTGGATTTCTCCCCGCGCGCGCGACGAAAGCCGTCCGCGAGTTCCGCGAGATCGTTCACGACCTGCAGCGCGCCGCCGGCAATCCGCTGCCGGAGTTCATCGACTACCTGCTGCTGCGCACCGGCTACCGGCGCATGCTGGCCGAGTCGCGCGACGTTCAGGACGAGTCGCGGCTGGAGAACATCGACGAACTGCTCAACTCCGCGCGCGAGTTCATGGAGAACAACCCGCAGGCAGGGCTCTCCGACTACCTCGATTCGCTGACGCTGATCTCCGACCTCGATCGCTACGAACAGCAGAAGGGCGTCACGCTCATGACCCTGCACTCGGCCAAAGGGCTCGAGTACGCCGTCGTGTTTCTGGCGGGTATGGAGGAAGGCATTCTTCCTCATTCCAACTCGCTCGAGCACAACGAGGACCTCGAGGAGGAGCGCCGCCTCTGCTACGTCGGCATGACGCGCGCGCGGGAGCAGCTCTACTGCCTGCACGCCTACGAGCGCCGCGTCCATGGGCGATTCCGCGAGCAGAACGCCTCCCCGTTTCTCGCCGAGATCCCCGAGGCGGTCACTGAGCAAGTGCGTCTCGGCTCGCCGCGGTACGTGCCGTCCAACAACTGGAGAGAGCAGCCGGTGCGCGCGCGATCGAGTCACGCCGCCAGGAATGGCGGCGCCGCACAGAGTCCCGCTCCGCCGAAGCCCCGCGACTCCGCCACCTCCGTCTTCTCCTTCTTCAAGGATGGGCCGGTGCAGTTCGACCCGGCGGCGATCAAGCCCGCCGCCGCGAATCCGGAAGTGCGCGCAGAGCTGAGGCGGGGACAACGCGTGCGGCACGAGCTGTTCGGCGACGGCACCATCCTGAAGATGGAAGGCTCCGGCCCGAACGCGAAGCTCACCGTCTATTTCGACCGCGCCGGCCCGAAGAAGTTCATCGCCAAATACGCGAAGCTCGTGCGGATCTGACTGGCGCTCTCTGGTGATTACTTCATTACGCCGCGCCGCCGCCGCTGATGCAGGCGGTCGATCAGCTTCGTGTTCGAGCGCACCTGCTCGAGGATCTTCTCCTCGAGGCCGGCACCCTTGGTCTTGAAGCTCTTGGCGCGGCGGAAGACGGCGCGGGCGCGGTCCTTCTCGCCGCTCTCCAGCAGCGCCATGCCGAGGTGCATGAGGTTCGTGGCGGTGGGGCCGAGGTCGGCGGACTTGGTGAGGAAGTCGACGGCGGTGATGAAGTCGCGGCGCTTGAAATACACCCATCCCAGCGCTGCCAGCGGGAACTGCTTCAGCTCCTTCGGCGAGTAGCGCAGGGCGAGCTGCGCGCTCTCCAGGGCCTCGTCGAGGTTCTCTTCCATCTCGGCCAGGTTGTACGCCTTCTCGTAGTAGGCGATCGACTTCGCGTAGTTCGAGGTGTAGTCGCGCAGCATCTCCTCGAGCGCGCCGTTGGCATCCTTGAAATTGCCTTCCGCGCGCAACGCCTCGACGAGCGTGGTGTACGCGGCGGCGGCCACGACTTCCGTCGGCTTCTGTCTCAGGATCCGCCGGGCCACCGCGATGGCCTCGGTATTCATGTCCAGGTGCGAGCAGAGCAGCGCGTACGGCATCAGGATGTTGACGTTCTCGGGCTCTTCCTGCGAGGCGCGGCGATAGTGATCGAGGGCCTCACTGTAGTTGCCCTGATTCACCAGCGTCTCGGCCTCACCGAACTCCGCGGCGGCCGGACCTTCCAGCGGCGTGTGCCCGGAAATCCCTTCGTAGATCGTGACGGCCTGCTGGTACTCCATCTTGTTCGGATTGAGCTCCAGCGCTTCCTGGAAGCACTCGATGGCTTTCCGGTTCCAGTTGCGGTCGAGATAGCAGAGGCCGAGGTGATAGATGGCCTCTTCGTAGTCGGGGTCGAGCTTGAGAGCGCCCTGGAACGAGCGGATGGCGCGCTCGAGCTGTCCCTTCTCGTAGAAGATCGTGCCGAGGAGGAAGAATGCCTGGGGGATGGCCTCGAGCTGGATGGCTTTCTCGAGAAACTTCTGGGCGCGGAGGAGCTTTCCCTTGCGCGCGTAGATCGCGCCGAGCGAGAAGTACGGGAGGAACGACTCCTGCGAGATCTGGATGGCGCGGCGCAGCCAGCGCTCGGCGCCCTTCAGGTCCTGACGCTCGTGCAGCAGCACGCCGTAGAACACGGCGGCGTCGAAGTGATCGGGCTGCACTTCGAGAGTGCGCTCCAGATAGGTCTTGGCGCGGTCGAGATTCCCGTCGTTGAAGAAGGTCTCGCCGAGGAAGAAGGAGAGCTCGTAGTTGTCGCGGTCGAGTTTGAAAGCCTCTTCGAGCGCCTTCATGCCGCGCTCTGGATCGAATGCGTCGATGGCCGACTCCGCGTCGGCGATGAGCTGCAGGAAACGATCGCGCTTGTCGCCGCGGAACAGCGACATGATGCGGTCCTTGCGCTCAGTGAAGCGCTGCTTCTTCTCCAGAGCGAGCATCTGCTCGCCCATCTTCGATTCCCAGAGCTCCACGACCTCGTCGGCCGAGAGCACGCTCTTTTTCTCGAGCAGCTCTTTGACCGAGAGCAGTCCGGTCTGGTTGATGAAGATGGCCCGTTCGTGCTTCTGGATGGCGTCGACCACCGTGCGCAGGGTCTCCGCCGAACGCTTGACGATCTCCTCGATCGCCGAAACGCGCTCCAGAAGGTGCTCGTCGAGCGACAGATCCCCTTCGTCCTCGTAGTCGTCGACCTCATCCTCTTCGAACGAAGTCAGTCCGGACAGCACCAGGAGCTTGTTCTGGCAGCGATAGCAGTATTCGCGATCGTCGTCGTTGAAGGCACTACATGTCTGACAGAGCATGGTTTGGTAGCGGATTAGAACATGTGTTCGCGGTCAAAAAACTCCGCGTTCCCTACACGTCGTACCTGTAGAACCCCCGGCCGCTCTTTCTGCCCAGCCATCCGGCATCGACCATTTTGACGAGCAGGGGGCAGGGACGGTATTTCGGGTCGCCGAATCCTTCCTCCAGCACCCGCAGGATGGCCAGGCAGACATCGAGGCCGATGAAGTCTGCCAGCGTGAGCGGACCCATGGGGTGATTCATGCCCAGCTTCATCACGCCATCGATCGATTCGGGCGTGGCCACGCCTTCGTACAGCGTGAAGATGGCCTCGTTGATCATCGGCATGAGCACGCGATTGGAGATGAAGCCCGGATAGTCGTTCACCTCGATGGGCGTCTTGCCCATCTTCTTCGACAGCTCCTCCACGCGGCGACAAGTCTCGTCCGAGGTGGCGATGCCCCGAATCACCTCCACCAGCGTCATCACCGGCACTGGATTCATGAAGTGCATGCCGATGACCTGTTCCGGCCGCTTCGTCGCCGCGGCCATCCTGGTGATCGAAATCGACGAGGTGTTCGACGCCAGGATGCAGTCGGGCCTGGCCATTCCGTCCAGCGTCGTGAACAGCCGGGTCTTGGCCTCGAGGTTCTCGATGATGGCCTCGATGACGATGTCGGCGTTCTCGACGACCTTCATGCCGGTCGTCGGGCGGATGCGGCCGAGGACTGACTCCTTCTCGCCGGCGGTCAGCTTTCCCTTGTCCACGCCGCGCTGGAGGTTCTTCGAGATCGTCGACACGGCGCGGTCGAGGAGCTCCTGAGCCAAGTCCACGAGGGAGACCTCAAATCCTGTCGCTGCAGCGGTATGCGCGATGCCGTTGCCCATGGTCCCGGCGCCGATGACCACGATATATCGCATGCGGACGTGACTCTATCTCACATCAGGCGTAAGATTTCGGGTCCCGGAAGCGGCTTGATGGCGCGTAAGTGCTTCATGTGCGGTGGTGCAATCTCGGCGGGTATTCTGTGCGAGGTGTGCGACAAGCCGCGGAGGAAGCCTGGAGCGCCGGTCGCCGCGACTGTTTCCAGTGGAGCGCCCCGCGTGTCGCGCGGCGAGGCGGCGGCTGGCACGGCGGCCGTTCCACAAGTCATCGATCCCTTCCCGAAAGCCCCGGTCGTGCCGTTTCCCGTCGAGTCGGCCTCTCCGGCCATTACCAGCGTGGTCAACCTGCTCGTGGCTTCGGGCGTCGCGTCCGTTCTTCTGGGCGCGGATCGCAGCGTCAAGTTCGTGTCCGAAGAGGCAAAGAAGCTGTTCGACACGGCCGAGCTTCCGACGCTCAAGGTCGTGGAGTCGCTGGCCGGCATCCGTGTCGCCGATCTGGGAGTGCCCGCCTCCGCCGGAACCCGCATTCTCAACCGCAACTACATCTGGTCGCTGGTTCCGATCTCCGGTGGGGTGGGCGGTGCCGTCCTCGTGTTTCGCGCCGTCGATCCCGTCAACGAGTCGCACGCGTCGTTCATCACCTACGTGCGCGAGACGGTCTTCAGCCCGCTCACCTCGCTCAAGCAGTCGCTCACGGCCGCATCGAACAGCCGCAACGCCGATCCGCTGCTGGCCGACGCCGCCGCGACGGTCGAGCAGATCCTCTCTTCGCTCGAGCTGGCCCCCGGCATTCACGCCCCCGCCGCGAGCGCTCGCCCCGTGCCGACCGTGACGGACGTGGTCCGCCGCATCGCCGACCGGTACGTGCCGTTCGCCGACCTCAAGGGCATCAGGCTCGAAGTCGACGCCCAGGAGCTGGAGGAACGGTTCAACGACCGCGAGCAGCTTGGAGACGCGCTGGCCATCCTCATGGAGAACGCGCTCCACTACGTGCCGAGCGGCGGTCAGGTCGTGATCGGGGTCCGCTGGATGGAGCACAAGGGGAAGCCGCTCCTGCTCTTCTTCGTCATCGACAACGGGCCGCTCGTTCCCGAGCAGCTTCGCCAGACCATCTTCGAGCCCGATTTCGCCTGGAGCCCGTCATCCTCTGAACGAAGCGGGCGGGCGCTCTTCAAATGCCGCGAGTTCGCCGTCAGCCACGGCGGATCGGTCTGGGTCGAGTCGAAGACGGGGAAGGCGTGTACGTTCTTCCTGCGCGTCCGCCCGGATGGTGCGCGATGAGGGAGGGGGCTGGAGGGCCTCGGGCCTCGGGCCTCAGGCCGCGGGAGCCAGGAGGAGGCGGTCGTCTGCCGCGGCTTTGGGCTGTCCTGGGCCTCTCCACGCTCCTTGGGACCCTCGCCGCATCGGCTGCAGAGATCACTGCGAAGAGCGTGATCGACGAAATGAACGTGCGACGCGGCGCGGCGGGCATGCCCGCGCTGCTCGAAGAGACCCGTCTCTCCCAGGCCGCCGCCGATCGCATGCAGGACATGGAAGAGCAGGGTTACTGGAACCACGTCGACCCGCATGGGCGATCACCGTTTCAGTGGCTGCGGCCGCGCGGCTACGACTTCTCCTATGCCGGTGAGAACCTGGCGGCAGGATTCGAGACCGCCGAGATCATGGTCGACGGCTGGATGGAGTCGAAGGGTCACCGGGACAACATCATGTCGCCGATCTACAGCCAGTGCGGCGTGGCCGTGATCGACGGCGCCACCACCGGCCGTGGCACCGGCCGATCGGTCGTCGTCCTGTTCGCCCGGCCGCGCGTCAACGCACTGCCATCTCCGGATCCACGTCCCGTTTCCACGCCAGCATCCCGCCGGTGAGGTTCTTCACCTTCGCGAACCCCATGCTCATGAGGTACTGCTGCGCGCGTCCGCTTCGCGCGCCCGAGCGGCAGTAGAGGATCACTTCCTGGTCGCGCGGAATCCTCTCGATCTGGTGCGGCACCTGCTGGAGCGGGATGAGGATCGAGTTCTGGAGGTGACCGGCGTCGTGCTCGTAAGGCTCGCGCACGTCGACGAGGGCGAGCGGCTCGCCGCGCGAGATACGCTCGGCGAGGGTCTGCGCTGAGATTTCGAGATCTGTCACTGGATTGCAGTACTCCTCGTAGTCGATGAGCTCCCGGATCGAAGGCTCCGTTCCGCACACTCTGCAATGTTCGTTCTTGGGGAGACGGACGGTCCGGAATGTCATGCCCAGGGCATCGAACAGCAGGATCCGTCCGATGAGCGGAGAACCCGCTCCGGTGATGAGCTTCACCGCCTCCACGGCCTGGATCGTCCCGATCACTCCCGGCAGCACCCCGAGAACACCCCCCTCGGCACACGATGGAACGAGGTGAGGCGGCGGCGGGTCGGGGTAGAGACAGCGGTAACACGGCCCGCGCGTCGCGTCGAAGACCGAGGCCTGGCCGTCGAATCGATACACGGACCCGTACACGTTCGGCTTCCCCAGCAGGACGCAGGCGTCGTTGACGAGGTAGCGCGTCGCGAAGTTGTCGGTGCCGTCCATGACGATGTCGTATGGCTCCAGCAGCTCCAGGGCGTTGCGCGACGACAGCCTGTCGTTGAACGTCTCGACGCGGACTTCCGGGTTGAGGTCATGCAGTCGCTTCCATGCGGCGTCGAGCTTCCGCTCGCCGACCGAGGACATCCCGTACAGGATCTGGCGCTGCAGGTTCGTCATGTCCACGACGTCGAAATCGACGAGACCGATGCGCCCCACACCCGCGGCCGCGAGATACATCGAGGCAGGACTGCCCAGTCCTCCTGCTCCTACGATGAGAACCGAGGCGCGCTTGAGGAGGCGCTGCCCCTCTTCACCGATTTCCGGGAGGGAGAGATGGCGCGCGTAGCGGAGGCGTTCCGTGGGGGTGAGCATGTTCAGGGCAGCAGTCTGGACACCATCTCCTGGATTTTCTTTCCTTCCGCCCGCCCTTTGAACTTTGCCGTCGCTTCCTTCATGACCTTGCCGAGGTCTTTCTTCGACTGGGCGCCGGAGGAGGCGATGATCTCGCGGAGGCCGGCCTCCAGCTCGGCCTCGTCCAGCTCGGGCGGCAGGTAGGCCTTCAGGATCTCGATCTCGGCCTGTTCCCTGGCGGCCAGGTCGGCGCGGCTGGCCCTGGTGTACTGGTCGATCGAGTCGAGGCGCTGCTTGACGCTCTTTCGGATGACGGCCATGGCCTCCTCGTCGGAGAGCTCATGACCGGCGTTGATCTGCTCGTTCTTGATGGCCGCCTGGAGCATCCGCAGAGTGGAAGTACGGTCGGCGGTGCGCGCTTTCATCGATTCGGTGAGGTCGGCGCGCACCTGGTCGGTCAGGTTTCCCATTGCGTTCTCTCCGGAGCACATTCTATTCTCCCCGCCCATGGCCCTCGACGTACTGGCTCTGCTGAGCAAAACGGGAGCGCTGCTCCGCGGTCACTTCCATCTTTCGTCGGGTCTGCACAGCTCCAGTTACGTGCAATGCGCGCTGCTCCTGCAGCACGCCCGCAACGCCAAGGCAATCGGCGAAGCGCTGGGCCGCCGCGTCAAGGGGATGCGCGCGCAGAAGGTCGTGGCGCCGGCGATGGGCGGCCTGATCATCGGCTACACCGTTGCGGAGTACCTCGATGTCCCGATGATCTTCACCGAGCGCAAAGACGGGAAGGTGGCGCTGCGCCGCGGATTCAGGATCGCGCAGGGCGAGCGCGTGGTCATCATCGAGGACGTCGTGACGACGGGCAAGTCGACGAAGGAAGCGGCCGACGTGGTGGCGCAGCGCGGCGGACTGGTGTTCGGCTACGGCTCGATTCTCAACCGCAGCGGTGTCCCCAATCCGTTCGACAAGACGTACGAGTCGCTGCTCAGTCTGGAGCTCGATGCGTTCGATGCCGCCAGCTGCCCGCTCTGCAAACAGGGACAGCCCATCGACACGCCGGGCAGCCGGGCGAGTTGAGCTGTGAACTGCGAACTGATCGCGATCCGCGACGGTGAGGCCGAGATCCGCGCCGGCGGCCGTACGCAGATCGTTCCTTTCGTCGTGAACGGGACGCGTGTCAGCTTCGCGTACGACGGCGAGGTATATTCCGTGGACGTCGCCGGCGAAGGTGCGCGCGGCGGCCGGGGGCGGCATCGCGACCACTCCATGGCCGCGCCGATGCCCGGTGTGGTGCTGAAAATACTCGTGCGGCCCGGCAGCGTTGTGACGAAGGGAATGCCGCTCATCATCCTCGAGGCCATGAAGATGGAGCACCCCATCGTCGCCGCGCACGACGGCACCGTGGCGGCGGTGAATTGCGCGGAGGGGCAGATGGTGGAGCCGGGGGTGGATCTGGTGGAACTGGAGGCGGTACCGGGGAGCCGGTAACCGGAAGCTGGAAACCGGAAACCGGAAACCGGAAACCGGTAACCGGAAACCCGAGATCGGAAATCGGAAACAGGAAATCGGAAACCGGAAACAGGAGCGCCCGGTTGCCGGTTTCCGGTTACCGGTTGCCGCTTACCGGAAACCGGTTGGCGACACGGATATGAAGATCACAGTCGATACAGTCAAGGTGGTGGAAGTCGGTCCCCGTGATGGTCTCCAGAACGAGAGGGTCACGATCCCCACCCACGCCAAAGTCCAATACATCACCGCGCTCGGGGACGCCGGCCTGCGCGTCATCGAGGCCGGTGCGTTCGTCAGCCCGAAGTGGGTGCCCCAGATGGCCGACACGGCGGACGTCTATCGCGACATTCCGAAGGATCCAGGCGTGGAGTATCCGGTGCTGGTGCCGAACATGCGGGGGCTGGAGCGGGCCATGGAGGCGGGCGCGCAGTCGATCGCCATCTTCACCGCGGCGTCGGAGACGTTCAACACGCGCAACATCAACATGACGATCGACCAGTCGTTCGAGAATTACGGGCCCGTGGCCGTGCGCGCGCTGAGCGAAGGAATGCGCGTGCGCGGCTACGTGTCCACGGCGTTCGGCTGTCCGTACGAAGGGGACGTTGCGCCGGAGAAGGTTCTGGAAGTCTCCGCGCGCCTCCTCGACCTCGGTTGCTACGAGGTGTCGGTGGGCGACACGATTGGCGTGGGCACGCCGATGCAGGTGCAGGGGATCATCGGGGTCCTCCTGCAGGTCATCCCGGCCTCGAAGCTGGCCATGCATTTTCACGACACGCGAGGGACGGCGCTGGCGAACACGTTGGCCGCTCTGGAGATGGGAATCGGTACGTACGACGCCTCGTCCGGCGGTCTGGGAGGGTGTCCGTACGCGCCGGGGGCGTCGGGGAACATGGCCACGGAGGACCTGGTCTACCTGCTCGACGGCATGGCCATCGAGACGGGCGTCGATCTCCGGAAGCTGGTCGCGGCGTCGTCGATCATCGGGCCGTACCTGGATCATCCCCTGCCGGGCAAGTATCTGCAGGCCAGCACGCGCGGCGGCGTGCCGCTGGCCTCGTCGAGCAGCGCGGTACAATGAGAAGAGCATGGGCGGGCGGTGGCGCGACGGCTGGTACGTAGTTCCTCACCAGGTCGTCTTTCGCGATCTCGACGGCATCGGTCACGTCAACAACTCTGTTTTCTTCACGTACTTCGAGTGGGCGCGGACCGTCCTGTGGTTCGACATGATGGGTGGCAGCGAGCCGCACGACCTCGGATTCATCGTCGCGCGCGCAGAGTGTGACTTTCGTCACCAGCTCGGGATGGAACCGATCGAGATCGGCGTTCGCTTTGGTCAGATGCGCACGACCTCTCTCGACTTCCTCCACGAGATCCGCAGGGACGGCGGGGGGGAGATTGCCGCCAGTGGCAAGGTGGTGGTGGTGTTGTACGACTGGAAATCGCAGTCGAAAGTACCGATCAGCGACGACTTCCGCCGGAGAGTGGCGTCGTTGCAGCAAACGGAGAGCTGACGACCATGCATTCGGCGCGAGTCCTGACACATCCTGCTCTGGCCCGGCAACGGTTCCGCGAGATCGCGCACCGGCCTGAGGAGTTGGTCGACCTCGTGGAGGCCTCGCTGGTGATCGCGCTCGAGGACACGCCGGGACTCGAGATCGGCCACTACCTCGACCAGGTGCACGCCTGGAGCGGGGCGGTGCGCGACCGGCTGGAAGGATCGCGGGACATCGAGCGCATCGTCGAGTCGATCAACAAGCTGCTCTTCGAAGAGGAAGGCTTCCACGGGGAGGACGAGGACTACTACGACCCCCGCAGCGCGATGCTCAACGAGGCGCTGGACCGCCATGCCGGCCTTCCCATCACGCTGTCCATTCTCTATCTCGAGTTCACCCGCAGGATCGGCGTGAACGCGACCGGCATCTCGCTTCCCGGCCGCTTCCTCGTCAAGTTCAGCGGGGACTTCGGCCAGATCGTGGTCGATCCCTTCGACGGAGGACGCGTGCTCTCGACCGTGGAGCTGCAGAAACTGCTCGACGGGATGTATGGCGGCGGCGTGAAGCTCCGCGAGCATCATCTCCGGTCGTTCTCCCGGAAGGAGATCCTGGCGCGCGAGCTGGCGCACCTCAAGGCCGCGTACATGGCCAGGCACGATCTGCAGCGGGCCGCGGCGTCGGTCGACCGCCTGCTCATCCTCGATGACCGCGACCCGTACGAGCTCCGCGACCGGGCCGCCCTGGCCATGAGGATGCACACCTACGCCCAGGCCATCGAGTGTTTCGAACGCTATCTCGAGCTGATGCCGCACGCCGACGACAGGCTCCGCGTCGAACAGCAGGTCGCCTATCTCCGCGCCTGGATGGACCAGAACTGAGAGCCCCGGCGCCTCACTTCCCCGGACGCTGATACACTTCGAGCTTGCTGTTTACCGCCTGCGTGGAGTCTTAGCCCGTGATCACCGGGTACAACACCGACATCAAGCACAACGACAAGGTCTACCACATTCAGACCGAGGACAAGGGTGTGCAGAACCCTTACGTCGAGTCGCTCGTGTACGTCGGCGGTGAGATCCTGGCCTCCAAGAAGACGTCGTACGCCGAGCAGCTGAAGAGCGGAATCGACGACAAGTGGCTGGCCAGCCTGATGGAGCAGCAGCACCGGACCATGATCGCTGCCATCAAGCGTGGCCGGTTCGACTCTCCCGCCGACTCCACCAAGGGCGTTCAGCGCGTCGCCGTGCCGACGATTCCCGCTTCACCGCTCCCGGAGTCCACCGCGTCGACGGCCGCGGGCGGCACGCCCGTTCCCGGCTTCGAGGAGAGGACGCTCGATCAGGTCATCATCGACTATCTGGCCTCCGAGGCGGAGAGCGAGCATCTGGAGCTGGCGCTGCTGACGAACAGCGAATTCTTCGCCGGGACCCCCGTCGAGCTGCGGGTGGCCACGCGCAAGAGCATCTCCCAGAACCCGATTGCCGCCGCGGCCATCGAGGTGAAGGTGATCTCGACCGTGGAGCCGCCGCGCGTCATTTTCCGGGGGAAAACGGCCGCCGACGGCACGGCCATGGTGCGCTGCACCATTCCTGCGTTCCGGGAAGGTACCGCCGCGGTGATCATCTCGGCGCAGAGCCCCATCGGGAACGACGAGGTCAAGCAGCTGGTCAAGCGTAAGAAGTAGGATCCAGGGCGGCGCTCCGCTTGCATTAGCGCCGCTCCGTGATCCGCAACCGCCTTCTCCGTCTGTTCCTTGCCGTCGGTGGCCTGCTCGCCACGGCGTACGTTCTGGTCAGCCTCTTTCTCCCGTCCTCGCGCCGCCTGATCCTCGGCGTGGACAAGAAGTCGGGCCAGGTACGGCTGGTCAGACAGACGGTCACGTTCCTGCCGCCGCACCGCTTCTACCGGCTGTCGTTCGAGAAGCGCGACGGCGCGGCCCAGCGTGACGGCCTGGTCCGCATCATGTCGAAGGAAGGCGTGCCGGTCACGATCACCTACCGGCTGCGATTCGACATCACCAGCGAGCGGCTGGCCGACGCCGGGCGGCTCGTGACCGATGGCTGGAGCGGGTGGATCCGCGCGCGAGTCGGCGAGGCCGTTTCCGCGGTGACGCAACAGGTGCCCATCGAAGAGATGCTGTCGCCCAGCTCGCAGTTCAACCGTCGGCGCGATCCCCTGCGGCAAGCCGTGACGCAGCATCTCGCGGCCAGCGGCCTCAGCGTGCGCGCATTCGAGATCGCGCGCATCGAGCCCGATCGCAACGAGCTGCTTCGATACAAACGCGCCGAGATGCGCCGCGCCGCCCGCGGGGTGGCCGGCCGCGTGGCCATCTTCGGCATCGACGGTGCGGACTGGAGTCTCATCCAGGAGCTGTCCAACGACGGACGGATCCCCAACATCAAGGCGCTGATCAACGGCGGCGCGTCGGCCTCTCTGCAGACGATCCAGCCGACCGTTTCGCCACTGGTGTGGACGACAGCGGCGACCGGAGTGAGCCCGGACCGGCACGGGGTCATCGACTTCTACGTCGGGCGAGTTCCGGCCGACGCCTACGCGCGGCGCGCTCCCGCGCTCTGGGAGATCGCGGAAGGCTTCGGCCGGCCGGCCATGGTCGTGAACTGGTGGACGGCCTGGCCCCCCTCCACCTCTGGCGCGACCGTCTTCGATGCGCCGGTCCATCACATGGAGAACGCTGCCTATCCGGCGCAGGCCGCCGAGCGCGTGCGCGGCACCGCCGTCCCGGTGAGCACCGTCGGCAGCGAACAGGTTCGCCGCTTCCTCAACATCACCGCGGCCGAGTATGAACAGGCCGTCAGCTCCAATGACGCCGCGAACCCGGTCAACATGATGCGGAACGTCCTCGCCAAGACGTGGAGCGATCATCGCGCCGCCATCAACCTCTACCGGGCTCAGAGTCCTCTCCTGTTCATGATGACGTACGAGGGAACGGACGTCGTCAATCACCTGGCCGGGCCGTATCACCCCCCGTATCGCGAGGGAATCGGCCAGTCCGATTACCGCAAACTCTGGCCGACGGTCGCGAACTACTACGCCGAGATCGACCGTCTCATCGGCGAGTGGATGGCCGTCCTTCCCGAAGACACGACCGTGATGATCGTGTCCGCGCACGGCTTCCGTTGGGGCCGCGACCGGCCGCGCACTCCGCCGGCCGATCGCGCCGCGCTCTCCGATCACAACGGCACCGGGATCTTCGTCATCTACGGGAATCACGTCGCACCCTCGCGTGCCACGCGGACGATGTCCATCTACGACGTCGTTCCGACAGCACTGGCGATCCTCGGCCTGCCCAAATCCGGCGAGATGCCCGGCCAGCTCGTGCAGTGGGCTCTGAAGGACATTTCACCGGTCGAGGCCGTCCGGGTCGTCAGCTACAGCGAGTTTTTCAACGAGCGGCCCGTGGCCGTTCCGATCCGGACCAATCCCGCTGAATACCAGAAGAACCTGGCGGCCATCGGCCATGTGACCGACCCCGGCCGTGGTGCCGCGCCCGTGCTCGCCGAGGACGCGCAGCAGGCCGCCACCGCCAGGCCGATCGCGCCGCAGCAGTGGAGCTCCTACGCCTGGTACAACAACCACGGCATCGAGCTGCGGCGTCAGGGGAAGACGGCCGAGGCGATCGCGGCGTTTCAGAAGGCGATCGACATCAATCCGAACCGTCCGACGCCGTATCTCAACATGTCCATGACCCTGTTCGACCGCCAGCAGTACACGGCGGCCGACAACGTCTTCGAGCAGGCTGTCGGCAAGGGTCTGCCGAACCCCGACAAATGGTTCGTGGACTTCGCGGCGCTGTACCGGGCCAACAACATGACGTCCCGCGCCATCACGCTGCTCATCAAGGGCCGCGAGATGTTCCCGCAGTCCTACCTCATCGCAGCGAACCTCGGCTCGGCCCTGGCGCAGGCCGATCGCCTGACCGAGGGGTTGCCTGAGCTCGAGCGCGCGCTCTCGCTTCAGCCTTCCTCGACCCTGGCCCTCAACAACCTCGGCACGTTCTACGCGAAGAAGGACGACTACGGCCGCGCGCTGGACTTCTGGAACCGCTCGCTGACGATCGATCCGCGCCAGCCGCTGATCCGCCAGGCCGCCGACGCGGCCCGCTCGAGGCTGTAGTGGGAGCGCCCGACGTGGAGCGCCGCCGGCCCGGCGGCCCCCATCGGCGCGCGGCACGCGCGCGTCAATCCACCGAAAGCCGCGCCATGAGCGCCTCGAGCCTCCGCAGCGTTCGCGTCCGGCCGAGCGTGACCGCAACGTCGAAGATCGGCGGCGACGACATTTTCCCCGTCAGCGCCACGCGCATCGGGTGAATGTACTTCCCAGCATTGAGCTCCTGCTGATGCGCCAGCGCGCGCAACGCCTGTTCGGTGGCCGTCACGTCGAACGGCTCCACCTCGGCCAGAACGTTGTAGAGATCCTGCATGCGCTGGCGGATGTCGTCGCCTTTCAGATGCTTCAGGACCGCGTCGGGCTCGTACACCACCGTGTCGTCAGGCGAGAGGTACGGCTGCATCAGCTCGGCCACATCGCGCAAAGTCCTGCCGCGCGTCTTGTTCAGCTCGATCGCGCCGCGCAGCGCTTCAAAGGGGGGCGCGCCGGGGGGCAGAAAAGGGCGCAGATGCCGCTCCACCTCTTCCGCGGGCATGCGCATGAGGTACTGGCCATTCATCCAGAGCAGCTTCTCCGCGTCGAAGACGGCGGGAGCCTTGTGCACGCCGGAGAGGTCGAAGCTGGCCGCGGCCTCATCGCGCGAAATGATCTCGCGGTTGTCGCCGGGATTCCATCCCAGGAGCGTGAGAAAGTTGAAGAGCGCGTCGGGAAGGATGCCCAGGTCGCGGTATTCCTCCGCCGAGGTGGCGCCCGTGCGCTTGCTGAGACGCTTGCGATCACTGCCGAGGATCAGGGGCAGGTGCGCGAATGACGGCTCCGCGGCCCCGAATGCACGGAACAGAAGGACATGCTTCGGTGTGTTCGACAGGTGGTCGTCGCCGCGCGCGACGTGCGTGATGGCCATGTCGATGTCGTCGACCACCACGGAAAGGTGGTACGTGGGGTTGCCGTCGGAGCGGATCAGGACGAAGTCATCGATCAGCTCACCCTCGAAGTTCACGTCGCCGCGAATGAGGTCGTGGAACGCGATCGGGCCGGGCGGAACCTTGAAGCGGATGACGTGCGGCGTATTCGCGATCGTCACGGAGGTCTCGGCAATGGCCCGGCAGCGGCCGGAGTATCGATACGGCTTTCCGCTGGTCTCGGCGGCCAGGCGGTCCGCCTCCAACTCCTCGATGGTGCAGTGGCAGCGGTAGGCTTTCCCCTCCTTCACCAGCCCCTCGGCGCGCTCGCGGTAGAGAGCCAGGCGATCGCTCTGGTAGATCGGGCCTTCGTCCCACTCGATGCCGAGCCAGTGAAGCGAGCTGATGATCTGCTCGGCGTGACGCTGGCGCGAGCGCTCTACGTCCGTATCTTCAATGCGCAGAGCCATTTTGCCGCCGTGGCGGCGGGCCTGGAGCAGGTTGAAGATCGCCGTGCGGGCGCCGCCGACGTGGAGAAAGCCGGTCGGAGAAGGGGCAAAGCGGAGCTTCACGGCGGGCGAGTCTAACACCGCGTACAATCGCAGAACCCTCATGCGCTCTCAGCGCGGTTTCTCACTGATCGAGCTGCTCTTCGCGCTTCTGATCCTGACGCTGGTGATCCTAACCACGCTTGCCATGTTCGCCGAACGGAACAGGCGGCTGCAGCAGGCCAGCGAGCTCATCCTCGCCTACCAGGCCCTCGCCAACGAGTCCGAGGTGGTCCGCCGTGTCGGCTACGGTCAGCTGGAGCTCATCGACGACGACTTCAGCACCGACACGACGATCCTGCGGCCGCTGGCGCCGTTTGCCACCGCGGTCGACGTGACGGTCGTCCGGCCGGGGGTGAAGAGCGTGACGCTCTCGATCAAATGGCGCGCCGACAAGGAAGCGAAGCTATCGCTGTTTCGCGTCGATACGGGAGGCACCAACCTGTGGTGAAGGTCCGCCGGGAACGTGGCTACACGCTGATCGAAGTCATCTTCTCGCTGGCGATCTTCGGGTTCTTTCTCTTCACGCTGACGGCACTGATGACGGAGATGCGGCTCCTGGAGCGGCACTACCCGATCGACTACATGCGTCATCCGCAGGTGATCGCGCTGATGTCGCGCATGCGCAAGGACGTGGTCGACGCATTCGGATCGAGTCCCTACCCTGCTGTGTTCGTCGAACGGACGATGACGCCGGACGGCCCGGTCGTGACGGAGCACCGGCAGTCCTCGAAGACCCTGATCATCACCTCCGTGCAGACGACGGGATTCACGCAGACGATCGTGTGGGACTTCTCGACGCCGGGGGAAGCGCGGCGAAAAGCATTCAGCGTCGGCTCGCTGGTCTCGAACTGGGTCGCGCGCGGGCTGCCTGCCGAGTTCACGATCAACACGTTCGAGATCGAGGACCGCCCGTATTCGGTTCGCCTGATCGCGAAGGACAGGAGGGGAAGGCTTGCCATCGACCAGATCTTCCAGCCCCGCTCGCACGAGTGAGCGAGGCTTCGCGCTGATCGCGGCGTTGACGCTGGCCGTCCTCTACTTCGCCCTGATGCAGCTGATTCTCATCGACTCGTCGCGCGCGCTGGCGGAGGCGCAGCGGTTCCGCGCGCGCGTCATGGCGGCCACGCTGGCCGAGGATGCGGCCGAGCTCGCTGCGCTGAACATGCGCGGACGGACGAGTTCGCGCGTCGACATCAAAGAGCCCGATCACGAGATGAAGGCCGATTACACGCGCTCAGGCGAGAACTTCGAGATCGTGGCGCGAGCCAGGGCCATCGGTGCGATGACGCAATCCGCGGGAGTGAGGGTTCAGGGAAGGATGACCGAGAGCGGCGTGATCAAGATCGACTACACCATGCACGAGCAGTGAGCAGGCCCGTTTAGCTAGTTCTTAGTCCTTAGTCCTTAGGAGAACCGGTCGAAGTTCGTTCTCCTAACGACTAAGGACTAAGGACTAAGGACTAAGGCCTAACTATAGCTAGCGTCGTCGCAGCAGCCCGGCACCGATCACCAGAGCGGCGAGGCCGCCCAGGACCGTTCCGGGGTTCTTTTGCGCATAGCCGCGGAACTTCTCCAGCGACTGGCGCGCGCGGATGTTGCCCGAGTTGATGCCGACCTTCTGGAGAAGACCGCTCAGCCCGCTGGGCGGCGCCTCTCTGTGGGGCGTTGCCGTCACTGGCTGATACGGGTGGAACTGATTGGAAGGATTCACGTTATCTACCATGCACTTCCTCCTTTTGCACGGTTATTTATAGTGCGAATAGGGTGCCATTCGAACGGTGAGGAACTGCTACAATCCGCGCGGCTTCAGCAGGGAGAGACGATGGCTGGTAACCCGCGCGATCACGTGAAAGGAAAGGGATTCTGGGACGGCGGCGCATCCGCCCACGGCACCAACAAGGAATCCGCGGGGAGGCCGAGCGGGGTTCCCGGCACGCGCCGGCCGCGACGGGTGGGCATCAGCAGCGACATCGAGTTTCCGCCCGAGCCGGAAACGAGACACGAGACAGAAGCGTGACGACCGATCCTCAAGCGACACCCACACCAGCCGATCCGCCCGGCGAGGCGACCCTCCGGCAGCGTATGAGCGGCTTCAACCCGTGGTGGCTGGCCATCGCGGCGACGCTCCTTCTGGCGTTGTGGGGATGGCGTGAGTTCGGAATCCGCGTCGCGCGCGAGAACGAGAAGTCGCAGGAGGCGGAGATCAACCGCCTCGAGACGGAGAATGACCGGCTCGTCCGGCAGCTCGAGAAGGCGACCACGGAGCTTGGTGCACTCGCTTCCGCGCATGTCGAGATCGTGACACTGGACGGCCAGCCCGCCGCTCCCGCGGCGTCAGGAAAAGTCTTCGTCGATCTGAAGGAGCGGCGTGCGGTGGCGTTCTTCTACAACCTTCCCGTGAGTCCGCCCGGACAGCAGTACCGGCTGTGGATCGTGTCGCCGGAGGCGCAGATGGACGGCGGCGCGTTCGTGGTGCCGCGCTCGGGCCGCGCGTCGCTGTCGGTCGGGGGGATGCCGGAGGACGCTCAGTCCTTCCAGGTCACTCTTGGCGAGGGGGAAGAGCCCTTTGTCAGCGGAACGATCGCGGCGCGGCCACTGGTGTAGTGCGATGCCACGTATTTTCGACGCACTACACTGCCTGGTGAGTCCCCGCTACAGACCGACGATGTTGTAGCCGCAGTCGACGAACATCACCTCTCCGGTGATTCCCGACGAGAGGCTCGACACCAGGAAGAGTGCGGCGTTTCCGACCTCCTCCAGCTCGACGTTGCGGCGCAGCGGCGCCTTCTCCGCGTGGTGCTTCAGCATGCCGGTGAAGCCCTTGATGCCGCGCGCCGCGAGCGTGTTCACCGGCCCCGCGGAGATCGCGTTCACGCGAATCGCTTTCGGACCGAGGTTCGCCGCAAGGTAGCGGACGGACGACTCCAGCGAGGCCTTGGCCACGCCCATCACGTTGTAGCCTTCCACGGCTTTCTCGGCACCGTAGTACGTGAGCGCGAGAACTGAGCCTCCACCGGCCTTCTCCATCAGCGGAGCGGCGGCGCGCGTGAGCGCCACGAGCGAGTAGGCGGAGATGTCATGAGCGAGCCTGAAGCCGTCCCGCGATGTCTTCACGAATTCGTTCTCGAGGTCTTCGCGCGGCGCGAACGCCACGGCGTGAACGACCGCATCGAGTTTGCCGAATGACTCGCCGACGCCGCGGAACACGGTGTCGATCTCGCCGTCGTTCGTCACGTCGCATGGCAGGAGCAGCGAGCCCTCCAGCCTGGAGCTCAACTCCTCGACGCTCTCTTTCAGGCGCTCGCCCTGGTACGTGAACGCAAGGCGCATCCCCTCCCGCGAGAGCGCCTGCGCGATCGCCCACGCGATCGAGCGCTTGTTGGCAACGCCGAAGATGATTCCCGTTTTTCCTTCGAGCAGCATGCGGGAATCATATGCCTTAGGCGTTAGGCCTTAGTCCTTAGGCCTTAGGGCTAATTCGATCTACTAAGGACTAAGGACTAAGGACTAAGGACTAAAGCCGGCCTCGACTTTCGCTACTTCCTCCTCCATCCGCCCGGCCATCATGAGGAACAGCATCCGGTAGTCGGCGGCCAGCGAGTAGAAGGGGTGGCCGAACGTGGCCGGCTTGTTGTGCTCGACGAAGAAGTGCGCGTACCAGGCGAACGAATAGCCGACCAGAGGCACGGCCACGAGGATCCAGAGGTTGACGGCGAAGGCCACTCCGAAGAGGACGACGGCCAAAATGGATCCAATGGCGTGCAGCAGGCGTGTCCGCGGCCGGCTGTGCTGCCGCACGTAGTACGGCCAGAACTCGGAGAATGACCGGATTTCCAGCGCTGCCAAGTGCTGCCGATTCTCCCACGAACTTCCGTGGCACTTCAATTGCTCGGCCTGTCTACCGTCATGGCTCAGGACTTTGAACAGACTCTCAGGGAGATCTTCGGCGAGCAGATCAGCAAGTTCTCGCAGTTTCAGTCGGATCAGGTGAAAAAGCTCACCACCAAGCTGCATGAGATCGCGCGCGAGGCCGTGAAGGACGAGTTGACGCGTCTGAACACCGAGGTCGCCGATCTGCAGACCCGGCTGGCGCGGCTGGAGTCGGAGCGCGCGCAGGCCGCCGCCGAGGCCGTCGAACCGTCTTTCTGATTTTGTCATCCCGGGCGTAGCGAGGGATTTGGGGGACGGGTGGCACGGCCGCGTACCGCCCGCCACCCGGATTCCTCGCTACGCTCGGAATGACTAGAACGGGTAACCGAGCGTGATCGAGTAGGAGAACGACCGGTCGTAGAACTGCCGGTTGAACGGGAAGCCTACGTCGAACCGCAGCGGTCCCACCGGCGAGAGGTAGCGCACTCCCACGCCGGCGCCGTAGCGCAGCTCGCCGAAGTCGATCCGGTTCGCAAACACGTTGCCGATGTCCGTGAACACCGCGCCGCCTACGCTGCTGAAGATCGGGAAGCGGTACTCGGCGTTGACGAGGAACAGCGCGTTGCCGCCCAGCGGGACGATGCGAAAGCTGTCCCGGGTGCCATCCAGGTCGACGAGCGTGGGCTGGCATCCCGGGAATCCGCCGCGCGGCGGCGCCGGGCCCTGGCCGGGACTGACGAACTCCTGGCAGAGCGTCCCCAGCAGATCGAGCGGATACGCGCGGTGCGAGGTGTCGCCGCCAGCCGTGAAGCGCTCCGAGAGCGGGATGAAGCGCTCGTTCTCGATCGTGGCGGGATCATCAGAGCCCAGCGGCTGGATGAAGCCGACTCTTCCGGAGAGCGCCACGACCGTCCGCGCGCTCACCGGCAGATACCACGCGCCCTGAACGAACTCCTTGAGGAACTGCGAGTCGGCCGAGAAGAGCTTGAACGCGTATTCGACCGAGGCGCTGGTGAAGAATCCGCGCGTGGGGTTGATGACGTCGTTGCGCCGGTCCCAGAAGAACGTCGGCGTGACGCTGGAGATCTGGATGTCCAGCAGGTTGCGATCGATCCCCGGGATGATGACGTCCTGGTCGGCGCAGAGATCGCCCTGCAGGCACTCCGAGATCTTGTACTGATACTGGATGGACCAGCGCGTGCGGTAACTCGACACTTTCGACGCCTCGATCGATGTGCCGCGCTGCAGGATGCGCGTTTCCTTGCGCGTGGCGTCGTCGGTCTGGAAGATCGAGATCTGCACCGGGATGTTGAAGCGGCCGATGAACGGCTCGCGATAAGTGATGAACAACTCCTGCTCCTGAAGACCGCCCGTCGTACCGACCGTCTCCAGTCCGAGATAGCGTCCGGTACCGAAGAGGTTTCGGTGAGCCACGCCAGCGGCCACGCGGAACGACGTCTCCTGCTCCCCCTGGGTCGCTGACCGCTCGGCGCGCAGACCGACGGATCCGCTAATGGCCAGGTTGCGTCCTTCCTCCACCGAGATCGCCACGTCGCGGTCGCCGACCGAGGTTCCCGACTGCTCGGGCTGAATGTCCACGCGGCTGAAGATGCCGAGGCGGTAGAGGTTCTGCTGCGCTTCGAGGATGCTGGTGTAGCTGAACGCATCCCCCTTCTCCAGGTTCGCCTGCCGCAGGATCACCTCGGAGCTGGTGTAGGTGTTGCCGCTCACCACCACGTCGTCGACGACGATGCGCGGTCCTTCCGCGATCACATAGCTCACCGCGGCGGAGGCCTTGTCCGGACTCACAACCACACGCTCGCGGATCTGCACTTCGGAATTGCCGCGGTTGGCGTAGAAGGTCTGCAGCGCCACTACGTCCTCGCGCAGAAGCTGAGGGTTGAGGGGCCCGCCCGCTTTCAGCCGCAGGCGCGGCAGGTTGTCCGCCGCGACCTGTTCGGCTCCCTCCAGCCTGACGCCGCTCACCAGAGTCTGCGGCCCTTCGGTGATGGGAAACGTGATGACGAGTGTGCCGTCCGCGTTCGCCGCCGGAACAGGAGCGCCGACGACCGCCTCCGAGAAGCCGTCCAGCCGGTAGTGCGACTCGAGCGCGTCGCGGTCTTCGCTGATCTGCTCGCGGGTGACGCCGGTCGGGCGGCGGAACAGCGACGCGATGATTCCGCGGAAGCCTCCGCGCGGTGCCGTGGCCACCACGTCTTCGAGCTCGTCGTCCGACAGCTGGACGTTCCCCGTGAACTCGACGCCGGTCAGCCGGTAACGCGGTCCGGGCTTGACGTCGAACGTGACGACCCAGGTATCGCCGGCCATGCCGCTCTCGGTGTCCACGGCCGCATTGAGATGACCGCGTTGCTGGTAGGTCCTGACGATGTCCTGGGAGGCGCGCTCGATGGCGTCTTCGCTGTACGCCTGATCGCCGCGGAAGGGAAGCAGACGGCGCACCGCGCTGCGATCGACACCGGTGACCTCGACGCGCACCGGCGCCCCGGCGTTGACCCGGTAGCGAAGACTGACGGTCTTCGTCGCATCGTCGTAGACGTGCTCGACGAACTCCACCTCGGCGCGACGGTAGTTCTCCCGGGAGAGGAAGTCCTTGATGCGCTCGACGTCCCCTCGGGCCCGTTCGATCCGAAAGATCGCACCGGGCTTCTCGCGCATCCGGTCGATGAGCTGCTCCGGGGTGAAGGGAGCGATCTGGCCTTCGATGTTCACGGTTGCCACCCGCGCTCGCGGCCCGGTGGTCACGTTGAACGTGATCCCCGCGGCGTTGCGCTCGCGGAAGAAGGTCGTTTCCGGATCGACAGTGGCCTCGAGGTAGCCCTGGCGAACGAGCTCCTCCTGAATCGCCACCGAGCTGTCGTCGACTGCATTGAGGGAGAGGACGTGGCCGAGCCTGATGGTCAGTCTCCGTTCCGCGTTGCGGCGCTCGTTCCCGGCCAGGCCGTCGAAGTCGATCTCCTCGACGCGGTAGTTGAGCGAGAGAGTGAACGTGACGATCGTGCCATCCGGACCTGGCTCGGCGTCGACGCGGATGTCGCGGAAGTTGCCGGTCGAGTAGAGGGACTTGATCGTGGACTGGACCTCGCGCCGGGTAAGCGGATCCCCGGGATCGAGCGTCACGTACTGCTCGAGCGCGGACGTATCGAACCCGCCGTCGGCCGTGAACCGCACCTCGGAGACCGCGCCGTCGGGCGGGATGGGAACGACGTCGGTGACGGGCGGGGGGGGAACGAGTGCGGCCTGCACCTCCCCGTCGCCGAGCGTGCCGAAGGAGAGGAACGGCTCGCCGCGACCGCGTTCGCCCCACGTCCACTGCCCGGGGTATCGGCGGCGGAAACGCGCGTCGACGCGGTACTCGCGCTGCTGCTCGTCGCGCGTGAGCTGAAGGGTCCAGTCGCGGGTGGCCAGCCACTCGATCACTTCCCGGCTCTGGTGCGTGGTGAGGTTGTAGACGATGAGGACGCGGACGTTGTCGGAGACGCGCTTCTCGAACGTGACGCGTGGCTCGGGCCCGGAGCCCGTCGTGTCGAGAAGGCCGGGGTCGTACGTGAACGAGTCGGCGAAAGGCAGAATGCGCGAGCCCAGGCCGGAGATCAGGTTCTGCATGACGAAGGAGCGGCCGACCAGTGCCGCGCCCGGGCCGCCGCCGGCATCGCTCCCGCGCATCAGCCCGCCCAGTCCGATCAGCGAGAACAGAGTGATGTCGCTGGCGGGAGGGTCGCTGGTGATCGTCGGCGTGATGCGGTCGAGCGTGCCGGTGATGTTGACCGTCAGTTCGATCGGCCCGCTCTCCACTTCGGACGAGAAGCCGGTGCTGGAGACGCGACCTTCCAGCGTGACGTCGAAGTACGGATCGATGCGGAACGGATTCTGAAACGTGATCGTGCCGCGAACGAGACGGTAATCGACGTTCTGGAAAGTGACCGTGCCACCCTCGTCGAGGTCGACTGTGCCCAGGATGACCGGATTGGCGAGCGTGCCGGCGAGCTCGATCTCGGCGCTGCCGGTCAGATCCGCGATGTTGTTCTCCACCGCCAGGGTCTCGTTCGCCACCATGCGGATGCGGAGATCGACGCGCTCCTGCCACGAGGCGGCGACGATGGGAGTGATGCCGCGCCGCGAGAGGATCACGTTCAGCAGCGCCTGCTGGAATTCGAAGTCGCGGAAATACAGCGCGCGACCGACCACGACGTCACCCTGGACGACGATGCGCTCGACGTCGCCGCTGACGAGCAGGTCGAAGTTGCCTTCGATGGTCAGCCCCTCGAAATACCGCAGCGCGACGTTCTGCCCCTTCAGCGTGATGCGCGCGCGCTGCGGCGTCAGCCCGTCGACCACGACCGAGCCGCCGGCGAAGACGGTTCCCCCTCCCACCGTGGCGCGCAGCGACTCGATGTCGATCGTGTCGCCCCGGAACAACAGGCGGCCGTTGATCCGATCAATGACCTGCGGAAACCCGGCGAACGCCACTTGCGCATCCTCGAGCTCCGCCGATCCGGTCAGCAACGGCCTGGAGACCGTCCCGCGCACGTCGACCGCGACCGACAGATGACCCTCGGCCTGTACGTCGGCCATGAAGAGCTGCAGCAGCGCCGCCTCGATGCGGCCGCGCAGGTCGATGCCCAGCCGCTTCTCGCCCGTGACGCCGGCGAAGCCTGTGACCGCGAACGTCGACCCGTTGCTCTGCACTTCGAAGTCGTCCATCGTCACACGGCCGTCACGCATGGAGAATCGCAGCGGGCGCGTCGCAGCCAGCTCGTGCTCGGACACACGGAGGTCGAGCGTGGGCACGCTACCCTCGATGATCAGCTCATCGAGCGGAGTGAGCCTTCCCCCCAGCTGCAGATCGACGATGAAGTTCCCCGACGCCGGAACGGTGGCCGTGTCCGCAGACAGCGCGAGGAGCCGGGCCACGTCCGACACGGTGATCCTCACGTTGCCGTCGACGCTGAGGTTCTCGCCCACCGCGCCGTCTCCTTCGATGCTCAGGACGTTCGCAGCGGATCCTCTGATGACCAGTCTGCCGCCGCGGATGGCGACGTAGAGCGATGGGGGTGGCGCATCGGGCGGAAGCGAGAGCCCCTCCAGCGTCGCTTCGTTGAGCGTCGCCTCGAGGACCAGCTCGGGGTTCTCGAACGTCCCACCGCCGGCGGACGTGATCGCGAGCCTCCCGCCGAAGAGATCCTGCAGGTCTTTCAGAAGCTGGAGGCGCGACAGGTCGAGTGAGCCGGAAGCGATCTCGTAACTGAACTGATCCGTGTTGAGATCGAGCTCGGCACGCCCGGTGATCTGTCCGGCCGGCGCGCTGACCGATATGCCGGTCGCGCGCAGTCGTCCTTCCGTGAACGTGATGTCGGCGCTGGCCACGTCGATCGGCTCACCGTAAATGGATCCGCGCCGCACCGTCACCGCGCCCGATCCCTCCAGCCGCGCCTTCGGCCCCTCGATGTGCAGCGATCCGGTGAGATCCCCGGCCACAGGAATCTCGCCGAAGTCGAAGAACGCGGCGATGTCGGCTACCGGAAACTCGCGCGCGTCGATGTCGAGATTGAACTGGACATTGCCCTCGCCGGGCGCCCAGGCCACGTCGCCGCGAAGGCTCAGGTCGGACTCGGCGCGGCGGATCGTCAGCCCGGCGAACGTCACCTTGCCGGACTCCGGCGAGCCGGTGACCAGGAGGCGTCCGGTTCCTCGTCCGGCCAGCGCGAAGTCGAGATCCATGGCCTTGACGGCGCGGTCGACCGGGTAGTTCTCCGCATCGACCGCAATGTCGAAGCGTGGGGAAGGACCGCGGTCCGGGAACGCCACGGTTCCGGTCACGGCCAGCCGGCCGGTGCCGTCCGAGAAAACGGCGCGGTCGAACGTGAGAACGCTTCTCACCCCGTCGTAACGCAGATCGATGTCGGCGGCACCGAGGAGCACGTTGTTGTATTGAACGCCGGTGCCGGCGACGCGGGCGGCGACCTCGGGCGTCTTGATCGGGCCGCGCACCGTTCCGACGATCGTGCCCGAGCCACCCAGGCCGAGAAGCTCGAAGTCGTCTTTGCCGGCCGAGCGCGCGAAGTTGTACGCCAGCCGGTCCAGCTCGGAGAAGTCGCTGCTCCGTACGTTGACTCTCCAGTCCGTTCCGATGTCGTCGATGCGCAGCGTTCCGGTGATGTTCAGCTGCGTCCGGTCGGTGTCGAGATCGAGGCGGCGGAAGCCGACGATGCCGCGGCTGAGCGTGAAGTCCGTGGAGCCGGCGATGGGGATCGGATATCTCGCCTCAGAGAATGCGACGGCGTTCTTCGCCAGCCTCGCACTCCCCTCGCCGGCGCCGTCGAGCACCTTGTCCTTGTTCCAGCGATAGGTGAGCTGACCGGTGGCGGCCGCGCGCAGGCCGGTGTCCTCGACGCCCCAGTCCGAGAAGAGCTTCTCGACCGAGATGCCGTCGTAGCGGAGCGCGACGTTCATCGGGTACGGCTCGCCGTACTGCGACAGCCGGTAATCGGCGGAGACGCTGCCGCCGCCGTACTGCGCGGACTTGACGTTGACCACCGCCCCCTGGCCGGTCACGTCGAGCGTGCCTTCGGCCGCGGTGAGCTCGTAGGTGTCGGCGACGATGGCCGGGGAGACCCATCCGCCGGCCAGACGGAAGTCGCCCTGCCGTCCGGTCAGACGCGTGTCGAGCGACAGCGTGCCGCCCAGCGTGCGGTCGACGCGGAAGATCTCCCGGATGCGCTCCAGCGCGATCTGCGAGGTGACCCGCAGGTCGTAGACCCCTTCGGTGAGCGGCTCGAGCTTGCCGCTGACGAAGGTCTCCACGCCGCGGCCGCGCAACGCGATCGAGTTCAGGGCCAGGATGCCCGGCGTGTAGCGGAACTCCCCGCGCAGATCGAGGTCGAGCGGCTCGTAGTCCTGGATGCGCAGCTGAAGGACCGGCGAGGACATCACGCCCGCATAGAGACCCTCGGCGCGCGTGATGGTGATGTCGGAGGAAAAATCGGTGGTCTGCGCGGTGATCTGGTGCCTGCGATCGAGGAAGAGGAGCGATCCGCCGCGCACGTACATGCGGTCGAACTCGATGCGCACGATCTCGTATCGGCTTCGCGGGCCGCTCTTCCATTGCGGAAAGTTGTGCGTGAGCGCCGAGCCTTCCGGATAAATCTCGAAGTTGACCGCCGGGCCGATGACGTCGATGCGGCCGACGTCGATCGTGCGTGTGCGGAACGATCCCAGTCCGCCGCTGATCTCCAATCTCTTTACCGTGGCGAAGTAGGGGCTCACCGCGCCGGGCGCGTTGGCGATGCGCAGGTCGTGGAGGATGGCTTTCGTCGGCCGGAACCATCCGGCCCGCAGAACCTCCACGCGCCCGATGGTGACGTTGCGGTTCAGACGCTGCTCGAGCGTCTTCTCCACACGCTGCCTGACGACGTTCTCGATGTATGCGGTCTGGATGATCCAGGGGATGGCGAAGAGGACGAGGACGAGGACGACGCCGCCGCCAGCGAACAGCCAGAGCATGGCCCGGAGGCATCCCCACATGGGCCCCTTGCGCTGCCGCTCGCGCGCAGACCGGTGATGACCCGGTCCGGTCTCGTGCGGAAACAGCGTCTGGCTGTCGGAGTTGTTCTGGTCCATCCTGCGGTCTGCGGCGCCCCGCCAGGAACGGCGGCGCTCCACTTTGCTAGGTACGGGCCACTAAGTACAAGTCCCGCAAGTTGTTGCCCGTCGGCGGAATGATAATCGGTCGGCCGATGAGACCGATGGCGGAAAGGCTGTCGGACCTGGAGAGGGCGTCCTCGAGCGGCGCCGGGTCGGACACGCCTCTGTCGACGATGGCGCCGGCCACCCCGCTGTTGCCGTCGACGCCGTCGGAGCTTCCGAAGAGCGCCAGGAGTGGAGCGGCGGCCGTGCGGCCCTCGTCTCGCCGCCAGGAATGGCGGCGCTCCACCAGCGCGAAACGCACCGCCACCTCCAGGCAACGCCCGCCCTTGCCTGCTCCGTGCGCGACGACGGTCGGCTCGCCGCCGGCGACGAGCACTTCGCCTTCGCTCAGCTCGCTGGCCTTGCGCGCCAGCAGCTCCGCGGCGGCCTCGACATCGCTCTCGATCTGGTCCTCGAGGACGACCGGGCGATGTCCCGCATCGGCAGCGAGGCGCGCCGCGGCGCGAACCATCGTGCTGTTGTCCGCGATGATCGCCGCGCTGGCGCGCTCGATCTGGCGGACCGTCTCCGGAAGATCCTCATCCCGCAGTTTCTCGATGATGCTCTGGCAGCCGCCGACGCGCTCGAGAATCGCAATGGCCTGCGCCTTCGTCGAGCTGTCGGAAAGCGTCGGGCCCGATGCCACCGACGAACGATCGCCGGTGGCGACATCGGAATAGAGCATCGTCACCGGGCGGCCGCGTACGAGCAAGCCGAGGCGTCCGCCTTTGATCGCGGAGAGGTGTTTGCGGACGACGTTCATCTGGTCGATGGGAATGCCTGCGGCCACGATGCGGCGGCCGGCCTCGATGAGATCCTGGCGCGTGAACCACGGCTCGAGCGGCGCCTCCACGCACGCCGAGCCTCCGCCGGAGATGAGGAAGAGGATGTCGTCGTGATCGCGCACGAAGTCGAGCATCCGATGTCCCGCGTCGAAGCTCCCCTCGTCCGGAATGGGATGCCCGCCGCGAAAGACGTGTGGAGCGCGGCGCGTGTCGCGCGGCGGTGGATACCCATGAGGGATCACTACGAACGCGTCATCGAATGACGGAACCCCGTCCAGCAGCCCTCCGGCGCACTTGCCGATGGCCACCACTGTTCGCGGGTGGGGCGCCGCCATTCCTGGCGGCCCATCCCCCGCAAGTGCCTGACGTACGGCCTCCTCGGGCCGGCAGTTTTCCAGGGTCCGGCGGTACAGCGTTTCCAAATCGATCACGAGAGGATTATCCTTTGAATAAGTGTCCGGAATGCGTCTGAGGGTGCGGGTGGGGTTGCTGGCGGGAGCATTCGCCTTCCTTCTGATCTCGATCACGTTCGGTTTGAGCTGGCGGGCGCAGCAGACGCACCAGCGGTGGTCTCGTCTCATCGGCGTCGAGACCGAAGCGGTGGCGACACTCGAAGAGCTGGTTCGCGCGCAGAACGCATTCCGCGCGCGCGTCCCCCACGACGACCCGCAGGCCGCCGAGCGGTACCGCTCGGTCGAGCAACTGCTGGACCGTCCCTCCCTGCGGCAGATCGACTCGTCCGTGCTGCGCGTGCGCGTGACGGCGTTCCGCGAGCTGCTCGAGGAGGAGCAGCTCCGCGACGACGCCGGACACGCTTCCGTGCGCGTGATCAACGAGGCGCAGCGTCTCATCGCGGCGAGCAAGAAAGAGATCAGCCGTCAGCTGCCACGGCTGGAGCGCGAGACGCGCACGACGATGATCAGCGGCCTGGCAATCGTCTGGATCATCGTGATGATCAGCTTCGCCGTGGTGAAGATGACCGTGCAGGGCGTGGTCAGGCCAATCGAGGAGCTGGCGCTGGCGGCGCGCAGAATCGCAGCGGGCGACGTCGACATCAGCCCCCCCATCGCCGGCGACCGCGAGATCTTCGACCTCGGCATCGCCGTCAATACGATGGCAGCGAAGCTCAAGGAGCGAGCCGTCACCGACGACCTGACCGAACTGCCGAACTTCCGCGCCTTCCGCACGCGCATCGAGGAGGAGATGGCGCGCGCCAGCCGGTACGACCTCTCCTTCGGAATCCTCATCCTCGATCTGGACCGCTTCAAGCAGTACAACGACCGCTTCGGTCACCTGGCCGGCAACGACGCGCTGCATCGCGTGGCGCAGGCCATTCGCGGCGCGGTCCGGCAGGTCGATCTCGCTGCCAGATACGGCGGCGAGGAGTTCGCAGTCATCGTCACGCAGGCCGACACCGGTTCGCTGGCCAGACTGGGAGAGCGCATCCGTGCCGACGTGGAAGCCATTCCGGCGCCGCCTGACGGCGATGCCGTGACCGTGAGCATCGGCGGCGCCACGTTTCCGAACGACGGCGCGACGGCGGATGCGTTGTTCGCAGCCGCCGACGAACGCCTCTACCAGGCCAAGCGGCAGGGCCGGAATCGCGTGGTCGTGGTCACGACTGCTCGAGTCGTGAAATCAGCCGGCTGACGCTCCGCTCCAGCGTCTGAAGGTCGCGGTCCGGCAGCACGCCGCGGAGCGCCTCGAGCCACTCCTCGTAGGCGGGCCTCATCCTCTCGATGAGAGCGCGGCCTCGCCGGGTCAGCTGCACGCGCGCCGTGCGCAGGTCGTTCGGATCGTTCTCGCGGTCGATGAGGCCGAGCTGGTGGAGCCTCTCGACCATCCCGGTCATGTTCTGCTTGGACACGCCCATGCGCCGGGCGATCGCGGCCGGCGATATCGACGGCTCGTTCGCCGCAACGACGGAGAGGACCGCCCACTGCTGCGGAGTGACGCCGGCCTTCTCGAAGACCGGCCCGAGCCTCTTGGTGAGCAGGTTGGCCAGTTGGATGACGGCGGCGATGAGATCGCGCTGGTCGGACACCAGTCAATATCTTGACTGAAGTGAAAGGGACAGGCAATCCACGCACGATTCTGTGGAGGACAGGCAATCTTGCCTGTCCGTCGTGGGCAGACAGGATTGTCTGCCCTCCACAGAGTCCGCTCCACTAAATCGCCTTGTAAATCCCCTTCCCCGCGAACACCGCCGCGTCCCCCAGCTCCTCTTCGATGCGGAGCAGCTGGTTGTACTTCGCGATGCGGTCGCTGCGCGAGGCAGACCCGGTCTTGATCTGCCCGGCATTCGTGGCCACGGCCAGGTCGGCGATCGTGGAGTCCTCCGTCTCGCCGGAGCGGTGGGAGATGACCGAGCGGTAGCCGGAGCGCTTGCCGAGCTCGATGGTCTCGAGCGTTTCCGTCAGCGTGCCGATCTGATTCACCTTGACGAGAATCGCGTTGGCGATGCCGCGCTCGATGCCCTTCGCAAAGATCTCCGGGTTCGTGACGAAGAGGTCGTCGCCGACGATCTGCGTGGTCGCCCCCATCGCCTTGGTCAGCCGCTCCCACCCATCCCAGTCCCCCTCGGCCAATCCGTCCTCGATGGAGATGATCGGGTACTTCGCCTTCAGCTTCGCGTAGTAGTCGATCATCTCGTCGCTGGAGCGCTTCGTTCCCTCGAACTGGTAGTCCTTGTCGTAGAACTCCGAGGCCGCCACGTCCATGGCCAGATAAACGTCCTGACCGGCCTTGTATCCGGCCTTGTCGATCGCGGTCAGGATGAGGTCGAGCGCCTCCGCATTCGACTTCAGGTCGGGAGCGAAGCCGCCTTCGTCGCCCACGGCCGTGGTGAGCTTGCGGTCGTGAAGCGTCTTCTTGAGGTGGTGGAAGATCTCCACGCCGGCGCGCAGCGCGTCGGAGAACGTGTCGAATCCCGCCGGCACGACCATGAACTCCTGTACGTCGAGGTTGTTGTCCGCGTGGGCGCCGCCGTTGATGACGTTGAGCATCGGCACCGGTAGTGTCCGCGCGCCCGCGCCGCCCAGGTAGAGGAAGAGCGGGAGGCCGGAGGCTTCCGCGGCGGCGCGGGCCACCGCCATCGATACGGCCAGCATGGCGTTGGCGCCGAGCTTCGACTTGTTCTCGGTGCCGTCGAGCTGTTTCATCACCAGGTCGAGCATGACCTGCTCGCGGGCGTCCATGCCCTCCACCTCGGCGGCGATCTTCGCGTTGACGTTCATCACGGCCTGCGTGACGCCTTTGCCGAGGAAGCGCTTCTTGTCGCCGTCGCGAAGCTCGAGGGCTTCGCGGGAGCCTGTCGATGCGCCGGAGGGGACGGCGGCCCGGCCGAGCGCGCCGTTCTGCAGGATGCAGTCGGCTTCGATGGTGGGGTTGCCGCGCGAGTCGAGGATCTCGCGCGCGAAGATCTCAGCGATTTTGAACATGGCCGCGGATGATATCGCGGCGGGGTCGTCATCCCGAGCGGGAGCGAGGGATCCGGGTGGCCGGGCGGCGCGAGCCGCTGAATCGTGCCGCCTCGCCGCCCGGATTCCTCGCTACGCTCGGAATGACGCTACGGCTTCTTCGACACCGCCGTCGGCAGCCCCAGGGCGGTCCACTCGTTCCAGCCGCCGACCAGGGCCGCGACGTTCTTGAAGCCGACGTTGCTGAGATTCAGCACGCCCACGGCGGCGGTGTGCTCGGCCTGGCACGCGCAGTACGTGATGGCCAGCTTACCGATCGGGATCTCCTTCATCCGCGCCACGAGCTGGCTGTTCGGGATGCTGAGCGCCCCCGGGATGTGCCCGGCGTCGTACGACGACCGCGAGCGGACGTCGACGTACACCGCCTTGTTCTCTTTGACGAGCTTCATGGCCTCGTCGCGCGTGATGCGGCGCGCGGTGGCGAGGTCGGGCTCGCTGTTCGGAGTGTTCGGCGACGCGCCCCCCACGATCTGAACGGGGGAGCCGGCCTTCACCGGGGTCGAAGGGGGGAGCTTCTGCGCGCCCACGGTGGTGGCCACGAATGCGGATGCGACGGCGATGACGACGGCTGCTCTCATTGAAAAATGCCTCCTGGATGGGATCAGATCAGCTTCTTGAAGAACCGGTTCATGCGCGGTACGAAATGATTGCTCCGGTCGAGGGAGAATGCAACGGCCGTGGCCCGTCCGACGATCCGCCGCCGCTCGATGAAGCCGATGAAGCGGCTGTCGTTGCTGTTGTCGCGGTTGTCGCCCAGGACGAAGTAGTGGGCTTTCGGGACGACCGTCGGAGCAAAGGAACGGACGGCCGGCACCTGCGGGGTGAGCATGACCTTGTGCGTGCGGCCCAGGAGCGTCTCGTCGGTGACGAGAGTGAGGCCCTGCTCGGGGTCGTCGGTCGTCAGCAGGGTCGACCACGTGGCCGCTTTTCCATTCACGTACAACTGGTTGTTGTACATCGCCACCCGGTCTCCCGGGATGGCCACGACGCGCTTGACCAGCCGGGTGCCGTCGACCGGGGAGAAGAGGACGACGATGTCGCCACGCTTCGGATCGGACCACTTCATCAGCTCGATGGTGGTGAAGGGAACCTTGAGATCGTAGGCGAGCTTGTTGACGACCACGCGGTCGCCGACCTCGATCGTCGGCTTCATCGACCCGGTCGGCACGTCGTTCCAGTCAGCCAGGGCCGAGCGCATCGAGCTGACGACGAGCAGCATCGCCAGAAAGATCCGGAGCTCCCGGAAGAGCTTCTTCTTGGTCACGATAGACCCCTCAAACCATGAAAACGCCAAAAAACTCCAGACCGGCACCAGGGACCCCACCCCCGTTACACTTCTGACCGATGTCCCGGCGTACTTCCGTCCACGACCTGGAGCGTCTCGTCCTCTCGTTCCACTCGCTGATCGCGGTGGAGACGGTGGAGGAGGAGCGCGTCCGGTCCATCCTTCACGAGCTGGCCGCGAACCTCCAGATCCCGTTCTACGAATGGTCTCTTACGGCTGGATTGCACCGGCGTTTCGGAATCGTGCTGGAAGGCACGAAAGATCCACTATCCATGCTGAACCGGATCGACGAGATCCACGACCGCGACGCCATCTATCTATTGAAGGACTTCGCGCCGCATCTGTCGAACTCGAACGTGACGCGCGCGGTCCGGGAGCTGGTGCACAAGCTCGGGTCGTCACGGTCGGCTCTGGTCATCACCGGCGATCCGCTGGAGCTGCCGCGCGACATGGAATCGGTGGCCATCCGCTTCGACCTCCAGCTGCCCGACGAGAAGGAGATCCGCGAGGTGATCCGCGCCGTTCTGGACTCGGTGGCCGCGCGGCAGAAGGTGCACGTCGAGCTGACGAAAGACGACGCCCAGCGCCTCGTCCGCGCCCTCTCCGGCCTCACCCTCGGACAGGTGCGCAGGATCATCGCGCAGGCCATCGTGTCGGACGGGAAGCTGGCCGTCGACGACATCGAGCGCGTCATCCGCTGGAAGGGCGAGATCATCGAGCGCGGCGGCATGCTCGAGTTCTTCCCGCTGGAAGGCAACAACTTCGAGCTGGGCGGATTCGGGCGTCTCAAGACGTGGCTGGAGCACTCCCGCATCGGGTTCACGCCGGAGGCGCGCGCGCTCAATCTCACGCCGCCGAAGGGCCTCCTGCTCGTCGGCGTACAGGGATGCGGGAAGTCGCTGGCCGCGAAGTTCATCGCCCGGGAGTGGGGGATGCCGCTCCTGAAGCTCGACGCCGGACGTCTCTACGACAAATACGTCGGCGAGTCGGAGAAGAACTTCCGCAAGGCCACGATGCTGGCCGAGGCGATGGCGCCGGTCGTGTTGTGGATCGACGAGTTGGAGAAGGCGTTCGGGCAGGGCGGGGGGACGGAGGACGGCGGACTGTCGCAGCGGCTGTTCGGCGCACTCCTGACGTGGCTGCAGGAGAAGAAGCAGGAGGTGTTCGTGGTCGGGGCGGCGAACGACCTGGATCGCGTGCCGCCGGAGCTGCTGCGCAAGGGACGGTTCGACGAGATCTTCTTCGTCGACCTGCCGACGCAGGAGGAGCGGAAGAGCATCCTGTCGATTCACCTGGCGCTGCGGAAGCAGGATCCGGCGAAGATCGATCTCGATTCCGTTGCCGCGGCCGCGGACGGATTCAGCGGCGCGGAGCTGGAGCAGGCGGTGATCGCGGCGCTGTATCGCGCGCTGCACCGCAAGGAGCCTCTCTCGACCGACCGGCTCCTGGAGGCGGTGCGCTCGACGGTGCCGCTGTCGGTTTCGCGGCGCGAAGACATCGACGAGCTGCGCCGGACGGCGTCCGCGAGATTTACGCCGGTGGCGTGATGCGCCGCGATGAACCCAATGTTACGGAAAGACGCTCCGTTGGTTCACGAAAGGGCCGTTCGTTCACCAGGGTGACCGACCGGTGACGGCCGACATCGAAAGGGCTTCGATCCGTTTCTGAAGCGAGCCAACTGCGCGCGGCGCTGGACGTAACTCTCTCCATCGGAGGTTGCGTATGCGTCGTTTCGCCGGTGTCGTCGCGCTTCTCGTCGTTCCGCTGTCCGCTCTAGCATCCGGTGCCGTGGAAGTGATTTCTCCCCGCGTCACCGTTCTCTCGTTTCAGCGCGTGCAGGAAGAATGTCGCACCGCAAAGAGGGTGAACGCGTGCATGCACATCGAGGCGATGCTCATGACCTCCTGCACCGCCGTGGACGGCATCGCTCGCATGTCGGCCGGCGTCAGGCTGACGCCGAACGTGTTCACCATCAGCCTGACCATGCTGCCCCACGAGATGGGGCACCTCGCCGATTTCGTGCACCTTCTCAGGGAGCACAACAGGAAGCTGATCGAGCCCGCGTTCGACTCGATCCAGGCCTGTGCGGCCACCGCCAGGGTCGCGGAGATGACGTTCGGTCAGAAGCTGCGGTCGTATCAGCAGACGTCGGCCCACCGGCGCGACCGCCGCGAGGCTTCCAAAGTCGCGGCCGGCCGCCCGGGCCCTACTCCCGCTGACCTCGGCGACTGACGATGGACATGAACTCCTGACGCGTCCGCTCGTCCTCGAGGAAGTCGCCGCGCAGAACGTTCGTCTCCATGAACGACGACTCCTGCTCGACCCCGCGCATCACCATGCAGAGGTGCACGCCGCCCATCCAGACGGCGATGCCTCGGGGCTCGAGGATCTTCTCGATCGTGTCGGCGATGTCGTGAGCGAGATGTTCCTGTGACTGCAGCCGCCGCATGTGCACCTCGACGATGCGCGGGATCTTCGACGCTCCGATGATCATCCGCTCCGGGATGTAGCCGACGATGAACCGTCCGAAGAACGGCAGGATGTGGTGGGCGCACAAGGTCTTGTACGTCCCGCCGATGATGACCATGTTCTGGCACTCTTTGGCCGCGGCCGAACAGGCCTTGCGGAACAGAGTGGTCAGCCTCCGGACGTCGGTGAAGTCGTAGCCGCTGGTCATGGTGATCAGCGACTCCGCCCAGCGCCGGGGCGTATCGAGGACGTTCTCGTTCTCGAGATCGACGTGAAGCAGGCGGAGGACTTCGCGGAGGTGGTCCTCGAGCGCGTCGCGGTCTACGGTCGGGCGGGGGCCGGTAAGGAGGCCGCGGTCATTGATGATCGCGTCAACCTCGGTCTGGAGGACCAAATCATCTTTCATGGGGCGATGAGTCTAACGTGCCCGAGCCCGTGCCCGTGCGCGTGCCCGGTTTTCCGGTTCCCTCCCGCCCAAAAGCCGGGCCCGCGCACGGGCACGGGCACGTTACCAGCATCATTTGACACCTGAATGAGCGTTCATTCATACTGGTTTCTCCTCAGGAAACCGCGTCGGCAAGATTCATGTAATTCCCTCTCCATAAGGAGCTCTTCACATGGCTGAAGTCAAAACCCAGGGCGCCGTCGAAGCGATGGAAGTGGCCGAGGCTTCCCGCGAAACCGAGTGGGAAAAGCCTTCCTTTGTCGGTGACCTCTTCCTCGGAAATCTCAACCTCGACCTCATTCATCCGTTCCCTCAGCAGCCGGCCGCCGACAAGACCGAAGCGGACGCCTTCCTCGGGCGCCTGGAGAGGTTCCTGGCCGAGAACGTCGATGCCGACAAGATCGACCGCGAGGGCGAATACGACTACTCGCTGTTCGAGGGCTTCAACAAGCTCGGCGCCTGGGGCATGAAGATCCCGAAGGAGTACGGCGGGCTCGGGTTCACAGCCACGAACTACAACCGCGCGATCGGGCTCATCGCCACCTGGTGCGGATCGAGTGTGGCCTGGCTCTCCGCGCACCAGTCGATCGGCGTGCCGCAGCCGCTGAAGCTGTTCGGCACCGAGGAGCAGAAGAAGAAGTACCTGCCGAGGCTGGCGAAAGGCGCGATCTCAGCGTTCGCGCTGACCGAGCCGGGGGTCGGCTCCGATCCGGCGAAGATGCAGACGATGGCCAGGCCTTCGCCTGACGGCAAGGGCTGGATCCTCAACGGCGAGAAGCTGTGGTGCACGAACGGCCTCAAGGCCGAAGTCATCGTGGTGATGGCGCAGTCGCCGCCGAAAGTCGTCAATGGCAAAGAGAAGAAGCAGATCTCGGCGTTCATCGTGGAGATGAGCACGCCCGGAGTGGAGATCGCGCATCGCTGCCAGTTCATGGGGCTGCGCGGCATCGGCAACGTCCTCATCACGTTCAAGGACGTCTACATCCCGAAAGAGAACCTGCTGTGGGGAGAGGGCAAGGGTCTGAAGCTCGCGCTGATCACGCTGAACACGGGACGCCTGACCATTCCGGCGGGCTGTGCGGCCGGGGCGCGGCGCATGATCGAGATCGCCCGCGACTGGGTGAACGAGCGCGTGCAGTGGGGCGCACCGATCGGGAAGCACGAAGCGGTCGCTGCCAAGCTGTCCTGGATGGCATCGCACACCCTGGCCATGGAAGCGATCGTCTGGCTGACGTCGGGTCTGTCCGACCGCGGCGACGTCGACCTGCGCCTGGAAGCGGCGATGGCCAAGCTGTTCAACACCGAGGTGGCCTGGCAGTGCGCCGATCATCTGGTGCAGATTCGCGGCGGCCGCGGATACGAGACCGCCGACTCGCTGCGCGCGCGCGGCGAGAAGCCGTACCCGGTCGAGCGGATCCTGCGCGACATGCGCATCAACCGCATCTTCGAAGGGACGAGCGAGATCCAGCACCTGTTCATCGCGCGCGAGGCCGTCGATCCGCACATGAAGCGCGGCTACAAGATCCTCCAGCCCGAGACCCCGACCGGCGAGAAGTTCTCCGCCGCGGCCAAAGCCGGCGCGTTCTACGCCGGTTGGTACCCGTCGCGGTACATGGGCTGGAGCCGCAAGCCGTCGTACGGCGCGTTCGGGAAGCTGTCGAAGCACATGGCGTACGTCGACCGCTCGTCGCGCCGCCTGGCCCGCTCGATCTTCCACGCCATGATGCGTTTCCAGGCCAGGCTGGAGCGGAAACAGATGGTGCTCTTCCGGATCGTCGATATCGGGACGGACCTTTTCGCCATGGCCGCCACGATCAGCTACGCCACCATGCTGGCCAAACAGGGCCAGAAGAACGCCGTGGATCTGGCCGATGTGTTCTGTCACGAGGCGCGCAAGCGCATCGAGCAGAACTTCTCGACGCTCTTCGACGACTACGACGAGAAGGCATATCGCGTCGTGCAGAATCTGATGAAGGGCGAATACGAGTGGCTGGAGGGCCAGCTCGTTCAGGGCGTCGTCCCGACCCCGGAAGCGGTGGAAGAGGCCATCTCGAAGTTGAGGTGATTGTCATTCCGAGCGTAGCGAGGAATCTGGGGGCCGGCCGGTACGACTCTGTGCCGCCCGCACGACCAGATCCCTCGCTACGCTCGGGATGACCTACATCTTCCGGATCTTCTTCGCGTCGTCGACGCTCTCGTGCCCCTCGTACCGCCGGAGGCACCGGCCGCAGATGATCTTCAGCTCCGCGCCGGGACGGGGCACCCACCCCTCCTCCTGCACCGCCGCGGCGAAGCGGTCGATGTACTCCTTCGGGATCTCACCCGCGATCTCCTTCGTCTTCCCGCATTCGGCGCAGCGAAGCTGAACACGCCCCTCCATCGCTACCGCTCTCCCGCGGCCGGAAACACCGGCGTGATGTCGACCGGAATGTCGGTGAGGCGGGCGATCACGGATGCGATCTCCGGCGTGGTCACACCGTAGCGATCGAGAAGCCGCTGGGCGCGATCGAAGTCACCGGTGGCCTGAATCGTCAGCAGCTCGGTGGCCAGGTCGCGCGTCGCGGTGCGGAACCTGTCGAAGTCGACCATGAAGCGTCCGTCCGCGACCGGCGTGATCGCGCCCTTCTCGCGCATCCAGTTCCATTGCACGGCCGTGCCGCGGCCGTGCGCTCCGTCGATGCCGAAGCGCATGCTGCGGAACATCAGGCCGGTGTACGTGGCGAAGAGCTGCCGCTCGTCGATGCTGGTCAGCAGCTTCTGGTCGCGCGCATAGAGAATGTTCCAGAGGCCGAGGACATCGGCTTTGCACTCTTCGATGGCCGAGTAGAGGTTCTTGAGGAGGATGCGCACCTCGACGCGCTGGCCGTCCGGCCGCGTGATCAGGCCGGGCCCGAGGCCGTGGGAGAGCTCGTGGAAGAGCACCTGGTTGAAGAAGGCATCGAACGAGATGAGGCCCGTCAGCGAGGGGTCCAGCACGCGCAGCGCGATGGGCTGCCCGCTCTGGCGGAACTTCGCGTCCATCACGTTCTTGAGCAGGACCTTCTTCGAGCCCTTGATCTCGCGGACGTATTCATCGTTGGGGAGGTTGAACGCGGCGGTCTGGACGCCGCGCCGCGCATCGCCGGCGGTGAAGATCTCCTGGACGACGCGGATCGGCGACTCCGCGCCGCGGTCCGGGTTCTTGTACTCCTCCGGCTCGGGTAGATTGCGCTCCATGGCCGGGAGGTGCTGCGTGTACACGGCCAGCTTCTCGCTCTCCGGCCGGTCGACGACGGTCACGAACGACTCGAACGCCGCCTTGAAGTTGAACATCTCGTCTTCGTAGACCTCGTACGGCCCGATGACCACCTCGATCGGTCCGTTGAGGTCCATCCAGGCGATGTCGCTCTCGCGATAGTCATCCGTCATGAGCGCGGCGGCGAGCTTGGTCAGGTAATCGCGCAGCGAGGCGTTGTTCGTCAGCGCGGCGGCCTCGCGCAGCTTCGCCGCGGCGGGCTCGAGCAGCTCGCGGTAGTGCCGGGAGTAAGGGATGGCCACGAGCCGGCTTCCCTCACGCCGCACCACCGTGAAGAGCCCCTGCAGGGCATCCTTCTGATCGGGGTTCTCGGCGACGTATCGCTCGAACTCCTCCCTGGTGATGTCCGGCGGATAGAACGCCGCTCCCTCCGGCTTCGCCCCCGCCGGACCGAACGGCTCGATGAACGGCTCGTCCAGCTTCAGGCGATCCCACCGCCCTTTGTTGGCGATGAAGTAGTCGTAGCCGGCGCGATCGAGGGCGGACGCCGGCGCCTGCGCCTCCAGCCGCTCCCGCAGCGCCGGATTCTCCTCGGACACCTGGCGCCAGAAGATCTCGTCGATGAAGCCGGAGGCCTCGATGAGCCTGGCCACGACGGCGCGCTCGTTCTCGCCGAGCAGCGAGCGGTCGTAGTCGATGGTCGTGCGCGGCAGCTGGGCCTGGCGGGTGGGAGTGTCCGGGGCGACGGCAAGCTTCGGTTCGGTCTGAGAAGGCGGCATGGTGGTCTGGCAGGCGGTGGCGGCGAACATCAGCGGAAAGAGCAACTTTCGCATTGGGCGGATACTAGTGTGGTGAATCAGAAATGGACAGGCCTTCGCTGGTGCCGCAACCGGCACCAGCCCAGAGGGTTGTGGGCGGCGACGGGCCGTCTGCCTGCGCCGATCTGCTAATCTTCCGCCGCAGGCGGACCGCGTGATCATCGAATGCATGAGCTGTAGCTCGAAGTACCAGTACGACGAGCAGCGTTTCGAGGGAAAGCCGTCCAAGAAGATCCGCTGTGCGAAATGCCAGCACATCTTCGAGATCTTCAACCCGGCGTTCGCGGCCAAGGCGAGCCCGGCCAAGGGCTCGGCCGCCGGCGAGTCGACCAACATGAAGCGGGAGCCCAAGCCGCCTCCGCCCCAGGAGACGACGGCCGAGGCGCCGGTGCCCCAGGCGGAGTCGGGGAACCCGCCGTCGACCCAGCTCCAGATGCCCACGGGACGCAGGCTCTCGCTGGCCATCATCGACGGTCCGGGCTCGGGAAACGTATTCAGGATCGAGAAGCCGCGGGTGACGATCGGACGCTCCGGCGCGGACCTGAACCTGAACGACAGCGAGGCCTCGCGCCAGCACGCCGCCGTGGAAGTCCGCGACTCCCTCTACACTCTCGTGGACCTCGGCTCGACCAACGGCACGCTCTTCGAAGGCCAGAGGGTCGCCGGCACGGCGGAGCTGCAGAACCATGCCGAGTTCGTCGTGGGCGGCACGACGCTGATGTTGATCGTTACAGAAGAATGATCAGTTGGAAGAGCTCAAGACTCTCTATCGCCACCGCCAGCTCATCGCCGCTCTCACCGGCCGTGACCTGAAAGCCCGCTACCGCGGGTCGATTCTCGGCTTCTTCTGGTCGCTTGCCAATCCGCTGCTGCTGCTCGCGGTCTACACGCTCGTCTTCACGAAGTTCTTTGACCGCCAGGGCGGCGTGACTCCGTATCCGCTGTTCCTCTTCGTCGGTATCCTGCCGTGGACATTCTTCTCCGCGGCGGTGCTGGAGTCGACGACATCGATCTCCAGCAACGCGGGCCTGATCAAGAAGGTGATGTTCCCGGCCGAGGCCCTGCCGCTGGTGGTGGTCTTGTCGCACCTGGTGCACTTCGCGCTGGCTCTGCCGGTTCTGCTCGCGGCGAAAGTGGCGTTCACGCTGATGGGGCGCACCACGATGAACGCCACGATTCTCCTCGTGCCGGTGCTGATGCTGCTGCAGGCGCTCTTCGTCGCCGGCATCGCCATGTGCGTCTCCTCGGCCTCGATCCTGTTCCGCGACCTTCGGGACATCATCGCCAACCTCCTGCAGCTGGGGTTCTTCATCACGCCGATCATCTACGCCGTCAACGAGATCCAGTCAGGGACGCTGCGCGCGCTCCTGCGCATCAATCCGATGACGCCGTTCATCGTGGCGTACCAGGACCTGGTTTTCCACGGGCGCCTGCCCGGCACGAGCGACATCGTGCTGATCGTGGCGTATTCGCTCTTCTCGATCACGGCGGGCATCACCGTGTTCGACCGGCTGCGCGACACGCTGGCGGAGGCCATCTGATGGCCGACCTGCCGTTTGCGATCGCGCTGCAGCACGTGTCGAAGGACTACCGGCTGTGGGGCCGGCGCTCCCAGTTCGCCACGCTGAAGAGCGCGCTGCTCAAGAGGGATCTCAGGCCGTCTCCGGAGAATTCCGTCTCCGCACTGCGAAGCATCTCCTTCGCCGTTCACCGCGGCGAGGCATTCGGCGTCGTGGGCCGGAACGGCTCGGGCAAGTCGACACTGCTGAAGATCATCTCCGGAATCCTCAAGCCGACGTCGGGGAAGGTGACCGTCAACGGCCGGATCGCCGCGCTCATCGAGCTCGGCGCAGGCTTTCATCCCGAGATCACCGGCCGGGAGAACATCTACATCAACGGCATCATGCTCGGCCTGAGCAGGCGCGAGATCGACGCCCGCTTCTCGAAGATCGTCGAGTTCTCGGGGATCGCTGAGTTTCTCGAACAGCCGGTGAAGACCTATTCGTCAGGCATGTACGTCCGTCTCGGCTTCGCCGTGGCGGTGCACGTCGACCCCGACATCCTTCTCATCGACGAGGTCCTCTCCGTCGGCGACGAGGAGTTCTCGGCCAAGTGCATCGCCAAGATCCAGGAGATGAAGTACCGCGGAGTGACGCTGATCTTCGTCACCCACCAGCTCGATCAGGTGCGGAACCTGTGCGACCGCGCGGTGTGGCTCGATCGTGGCGAGGCTGTTTCGATCGGAGACCCGGTGCGGGTGGTCGACGCCTACCTGCAGCAGGTAGCGGGGGGAGGGCGAGGTCCAGTGCCTGTTGGGGCGCCGGTGTCCTCACCGGCGCCTTTGGACGCTGCCGACGAAAGCGCCGGTGGGGACACCGGCGCTTCCATCGAGCCCGAACCTGACGACGACGATCTCGCCGAAGAGGAGCGCTGGGGCTCGGGTGAAGTGGTGCTGAAGCGCGTTGCTCTGGTCGACCCTGACGGCCGCGAACTCGTGGCCCTCGGTGCGGGAACTCATGTGACGGTGGAGATGGACGTGGAGGTGCGCGTGCCGCAGGACGACTTCGTCTTCGGCATCGGGATCTACCACGCCGACGGCTCGTGCGTGTACGGCACGAATACCGACCTGGAGGGGTTCGTCTCCGAGCGGCTCGAGGAGGACGGGCGGGTGCGGTTCATCGTGCCGTCGCTTGAGCTGGTGGCAGGCTCGTACCGGATCGATGGCGCGATTCACACGCGCAACGGCCGCGCCTTCGACTACCGCCGGGGGGTCATCCGCTTCGTCGTCGGCTCCCGCGTTCACGACATCGGCGTCTACCGGCCCAGGCACGAATGGCGCTTCGAAGGAGGCATTGCCTTCCGGTCGATCGATATGATGCAGAAGAACGTCCCGGCCTCGATCGCAGAGTCGATGCGCAGCGTGGCGCCGGAGGAAGAGGACGAACCGAAGTTCCGCAAACGAAGAAGGCGCAAGGAGGAATCATGAGCACACCGGTCCTGATCATCGTGGTTGTCCTGGGGCTCTACATCATGAGCTCGATCAAGATTCTTCCCGAATACGAGCGAGGCGTCATCTTCCGCCTGGGCCGCCTCCTCGGTCAGGCCAAGGGGCCGGGCATCTTCCTGGTCTTCGCGCCGATCGACAAGATCGTGCGGATCTCGCTGCGCCAGGAGGCGTTCGAGGTGCCACCGCAGGACATCATCACGCGAGACAACGTGACGCTGAAGGTGAACGCGGTCGTGTTCCTCCGGGTCATCGAACCGCGCCACGCCGTGGTGGAAGTGTTCGACTACCGCTACCAGACGTCGCAGTTCGCGCAGACGACGCTGCGCTCGGTTCTCGGAGAGGTTGAGCTGGACGATCTGCTCGCCCGCCGGGATCAGCTCAACGCCAGGATTCAGAGCATCCTCGACGCGCACACCGAGCCGTGGGGAGTGAAGGTCGTGAACGTCGAGGTGAAGCAGGTCGACCTCCCCGAGTCGATGCTGCGGGCCATGGCCAAGCAGGCCGAGGCCGAGCGTGAGAAGCGCGCCAAGCTGATTCACGCCGAGGGGGAGTTCGCCGCTTCGCAGCGGCTTGCCGATGCTGCGAAGATCATCTCCAGCGAGCCCGCTACCATCACCTTGCGATATCTGCAGACGCTGACGGAGATTGGCGTGGAGAGGAACACGACGATCGTTTTCCCATTGCCGATCGACATTTTCGCCGCGTTGAAGAAGTGAGTGGAGCGCCGGTGTCCTCACCGGCGCACGACTACTTCTCGAATACCACTTTGCCGCCCACGACCGTCATCTCCACTTCGACGTCCTCGATCTCCGCGGGTGGAATGGTGAAGAGGTCGCGCGAGAGCAACACGAGGTCGGCCAGCATGCCGGGGGCGATGAGCCCGACCTGGTCTTCCATGAACACGGCGTAAGCGCTGTTCGTGGTGTAGCAGCGCAGCGCCTCGTCGACCGTGATCTTCTGCTCGGGAATCCAGCCGTCCGGGTTCTTTCCGTCGATGGTCCGGCGCGTCACCGCCGCGTAGATGCCGAGGATCGGGCTGAGCGGGGCCACGGTCCAGTCTGAGCCGAAGGTGAGGATGGCGCCGGCATCGAGCAGGGAGCGGAACGCGTACGTGCCGCCGGCGCGCTGGCGGCCGATCTTCTTCTCCGCCCAGCGGCCGTCGTCGATGGCGTGATACGGCTGCATCGAGGCGATGACACGGTCCGCAGCGAACCGCTTGATCAGCTCGTCGTTGAGATGCTGGGCGTGCTCGATCCGGAAGCGCCGCTCGCGGAAGTCGGTGATGGACTCGAAGATGGCGAGGATCTCGCTGTTGGCGCGGTCGCCGATGGCGTGGATGGCCACCTGCAGGTTCTTCGCGTCCGCGTCCGCCGCCCACTTCTTCAGCGAGCCGTTGGTGAGCGACTCCATGGCCAGACCGCGATTCTCGGGCTCGCCGAGGAACGGCTCGAAGAACGCCGCGGTGGAGGAGCCGAGGGATCCGTCCGCGAAGCCTTTCAGGCCGCCGATGCGGAGCATGCGACCGCCGAAGGTCTTCTCGACGCCGGCGCGTGCCAGCCGCTCGTACTGGCTGATCGGCGTGAAGAGGTAGACGCGCGCGGTGAGCGCGCCTTCGCGTTGCAGCTGCTGATACGCGCGCAGGTCGTCCCAGGCCTCGCCGCCGGACATGTCGCAGAACGCCGTCACGCCCAGGCGGGCCGCTTCGGCGAGACCTGCACGGGCCCCGGCCACGCGCTCCCCGATCGACGCGGAGGGGATGATGGAGGACACGGCCTGCATCGCCGCGTCTTTCAGCAGTCCGGTCGGCTCGCCCCTGGCGTCGCGCACGATCGTCCCGCCGGGCGGGTCCTTGCTCTGGCGCGTGATGCCGGCCATCTTCAGGGCCACGGAATTCGCCAGCGCCATGTGACCGTCGAGCCGCGACACGAAGACCGGGTTGTGCGGCGTCACGGAGTCGACCATCTGCCGCGTCGGAAGCCGGTAGGGATTCCACAGCTGCTCGTCCCACTCGCCGCCGACGATCCACTTTCCGCGGCCGGCCTTTTTTGCATATTCGGCGATACGGCGCGCGAGCTCCTCCGGCGTGGCGGCGTCACGAAGGCGCACGCGCGAGGTCTGCAGCCCGCCGTCGATGAAGTGAACGTGATTGTCGATGAAGCCGGGTGTGACCAGGCGGCCGCGAAGATCGACGCGGCGGGCGTCGCGCGGGGCGGCGGCCAAAACCGACTCGTTGGTTCCGGCCGCCACGATGCGGTCGCCTTCGATGGCCACCGCCTGAACGAACCCGGTGCCCTGGCCGCCCGTCCAGATCTTCCCGTTGACGAAGATCAGGTTCGCGACGACCAGGGCCGAGGTCAGCAACTAGAAACGCAGCCCGACGGAGAACCGGAAGGTGCGCGACTGCTGGTAATCACTTTCACTGGTCGGCTTCCCGAAGTTCACGCCTTTCTGCCAATGAGCTCCCATGGACTGGCAGGTCGCCGCGGGCGCACCCTGCGGGCACTCGATCGGTTGCTCGGTGAACGGGTTGAACGGCCGCAGATAGGACTCATCGTCGTTCGTCAGCACTTCCTCGTTATAGGACACGACGCCCTGCTGATTGAACAGGTTGATGACTTCGGGCTGGACGAACAGCTCCACGCCACTGAACAGCCGCACCTTGTAATTGATGGCCAGGTCCGTGCGGAAGATGTCCTCGGTGGTGAGGTTGCCGCGGCCGCCGAAGAAATAGCTGATGCCGGTCGGCTCCTCGACGTATCCGGCATCGACATAGGGAGAAGGATCGATCGTGCCGTCGGCTGACGTCCGATTGGCGGAATCGAAGTTCTGCAGCAGGCTGAAGTTGAACGTTCCGACAGGCGTGGGCTGGTCGTAAGAGACCCAGATTCTGGCGCGATTGCGCTGGTCTCCGGTGAGGTATCCCATCGGAAAGTTCCAGCTCTCCTGGCGATACTCAGGCCGCTCCGTCGCCACTCCCACGACCGGCCCGCTGCCCGAGGTCTCGCCGGTCAAGTTACCGACCAGGCGAGACCACGTGTACGTGCCGCCGATGTTGAGTCTCGGCGTGAACCGGTAGCTGAACTGCGTCTGCACGCCGGTGTACTCCCGGTCGTATACGCGGCTGTCGTTGCGGACGATGGCCTGGTCATACGTCGTGCCGAAAGCATCGGTGACGCGGCCGGTGCTCTGGTCGATGACGGAGACGTAGAAGTCATCCCAGTTGCGCAGAATGAGGTCGGCCCGGGCATAACCGCGTGCGCCGAGCATTCCGCCAACGCCCAGGGTCCATTCCTTGACGTTGGGGGACTTCAGGCCGTCCGGATCGAGAATGCTCTCCACGCCCGGAACGGATGGCGGAGTGCGGAACGGACGAAGGTCCGGCCCGCCGACCGAGAAGAACCACTCGAAGATCATCTGCAGAGCGATGTCCGTGGGGATCAGCTGACTGGTCGGCGCATTCAGATTCGTGTTGATGGCCGGACCGCGATAGTTCCAGGAGAAGGAGGCATTCCGCCCGGCGGGGTCGCCATCGTTGCCGACGCCTTCGGCGAGACGGCCCACGTACTGCCCGAAGCTGGCATTGGCGATGAGGCGGCCGTTTCCGAACATGTCGTACTGCGCGGCCACGCGCGGGCTGATGGCCTGGTCGTCCGCGACTTTGAACGTCTTCGCTCCGCTCGTGGCGTCGTTCTTGTCGAAACGCCCGCCGATGTTGAAGGTCCAGCGCTCGTTGAGCGTCCACCGGTCATTGATGAACACCGAGTCCGACGCGTATTCGGAGCCCTGGCTCAGCACGAGAATCGGCAGGTAGCTGATCCGCGTGTTCGATCCGGTGTTGAGGAAGCGCCCGAAAACCTGGTCGCCGCGCACGATAGACGAGGCCACGCTGACGCGATAGTCGCTGCCCTGCTGATAGTTGTTGACGTCGCGGACCTCGAGGAAATGCTCGTAGCCCCCTCTGATCTCGTGCGTACCGAATTTGGGTGTCGACAGGAAGTACGTGGCCTTGGCGCCGTACAGCTCATGATCGCGATGCTCGCCCTTATCGGTGGCCCGGAACGTCGGTGTCCACCAGCGTGTTCCGCGCGCGCGATCCTGGAGCAGGGTGCCGTTGATGTTGTCGAAGAACGGCGAGCCGCTACCGAGGAACGCAAATTTCTTCTCGGAGTACTGAGCTTCGACGAAGAACTGATTGGTCAGGACGCCGCTGTAACCCAGCACGAGGAACGAATTCGGCGTTTCTCGCTCCCTGACCAGACTGCGCAGGTCCATGATCGCGGCGGTGAAGCGCTGGTTCGTCTCCACCTCGTCCACGTCGAGATAGGAAGCCACCAGCGTGTGTCTGCTGGTCAATGACCCGGTCAGCTTGCCTTCCAGTCGCGTCTGTTCGTTGGAGTGGGGGTAGGTAACCACCGGCAGAGGGTCGCCGACGGCGAACGGGACGCCGTTCGCATCCTGGTCACCGGCGCGCGCCCGGCCCGGCCGGGTCTGGCGGATGTCTGAGGTCTCCGCGTAACGGCCGGCCCCGAAGAACCAGAGCCGGTCCCGCAGGAAGGGTCCACCGATCGTTCCTTCGTAGATCTGGTTGATCTCGTCTTCCTGCGCGGCGGTGAATGGGTTCTTCCCAACCCAGCTCTCATTCGAGAAGTTGCTGCGGAAGCTTCCCTTCAGCTCGTTGCCGCCGGACTTGGTGATCGCGCTGACCACGCCGCCCGTGAAATGGCCGTATTCGGCGGAGATGCCGCCGGTCATCACCGTCGTTTCCTGGATCGCATCTTCGATGAAGAGCCCGTGCGGCTGGCCGCGGAGGTTCTCATTCACGATCGCGCCGTTCACCAGGTAGAGGCTGTCGTAAGACATCGCCCCGGAGATGATCAGGTTCCCGCCCGGTCCGTTCGCATTGACACCCGGCGCCATCAACGCGATGTTCCTCAGGTTGCGAAGGATCGGGAGCTCCTCGATCATCTCCTGTTTGAAATTCGTGCTGACCTGGGTCGACTCCACCGCCGCGGTCATCTGCGTTTCCGCCGTCACGGTGATCGATTCGGCCACCGCCGCCGGGCGGAGATCCACATCGACGATCTCGCTCCGCGCGGCCGTGAGGACGATCTTCCGGCTCACCGTCTGCAGGCCCGCCAACTCGAACGTGGCCGTGTAGTTCCCTGGCGGGAGCAGCGGAATGATGTAGTCGCCGCTGGCCGAGGTGACGGCGCCGCGCGAGCCCTGCAGGTTCGGCGAGGTCACGGTGACCGTGACACCCGGCAAGCCCGCACCGTCGGCACTCACTTTCCCGGTGATCGTGGCCGAGGTTAACTGCGCTACGAGCGCGCATGGGACCAGAAGAAAGAGAACGAGCGTTTGAAGAAATCGCTTCATGGGGTCCTCCGCGTTGCAAAGAACTGGTTGACGGGGTTGTGCGGAGCAACGCTACTCCCGCGGCGGATGGTGTGCAAGCGACATTTCGCACAGAGCGATGTGATTCAAAAAACCGAGCCGTTGATTCGCCTTTGTGGATTGCCGGCTCAGATCAAATCGCGCGCAGTTCAGGCGGCGGCACATGATCTCCGAAGTCGAATCGGCTATTCGTCTTTGTGGATCTGCTGGCTCAGATAGTTCTGCGCGCCGACCTGATCGATGAGCTCGATCTGGGCCTCGATCCAGTCGATGTGCTCTTCCTCATCCTCGAGGATCTCTTCGAGCAGATGACGGCTGTTGTTGTCATCGGCCTTGCGGCAGGTCTCGATGCCGGAGTTGAGTCGCTGCACCGCGTCCATCTCCAGAGCCAGGTCGACTTTGAACTGCTCCGGAACGGTCTGCCCGATGTTGATCTTGCCGAGGCGCTGGACGTTGGGCAACCCCTCCAGAAACAGGATCCGCTCGATGAGCTCCTCGGCATGCTTCATCTCGCCGAGGGAGTGCTTGCGGATGACGTGAGAGAGGCGGTGAAATCCCCAGTTCTCGCACATCTCCGCGTGGAGGAAGTATTGATTGATCGCGGTCAGCTCCGACGTGAGGACGTCGTTGAGGATCTCGATGATTTTGGCGTCGCCCTTCATGGGACGGGGAGACTATCACGCGCTCGCAGCGGCGAGATCGGATTGGCAGGCGCAGACGGACTTCGTCGCGGCGGTGGCATGGGCGCCGGCGAGCATCCGGCGGAGAAAGCTGTGGCAGGAGCCGCAGTCGGTGCCGATGCCGCAGCTCTGAAGGTCGCCAAGGGACGAGGCTCCGGCGTCGGTGGCGCGGCTCACGTCACGGTCGGTTTTGTTTCGGCAGAGGCAGATGATCATTGCGACATTGTCTCAACAGGCGACCCTGATTGTCACTTCCCGCTCCCCGGAGGGATGTGCGCTTTGTCACACATGTGGGCGCCAGGAGAGCCGCGCCGTGAGGACCCCGGCGCCCCAACCGGCCTGCTCGCGCCCCAACGACCTGCTCACGGCGGGCCGAAGTACTCGAGGAACGCGTCGTCGATCCTCCGGAACGAGTACTGCGGCATCGTCTCCTTGAAGAAGCGCCAGATGTCGGGGCTGCGGCCGTCGACGTCCTGCAGCCCGTACTCCGCCGCCAGCGCCGCGGAGCTGAAGACACGGCCCGACTTGCCCATGATCTTCGGATCGGCGGCCAGCGCTGCAATGGCCCGCCCGATGAGAAACGGTGTCTCCGACTCGGCGAACTCGGGACGGTTCGGAATGGCGTCGCGCCAGTTCGACTCCGTCACCCCCAGAACCTCCAGCACCTGCTCGGAGCGGATGAAACCGGGTGTGAGCGCGACCGACGCGACTCTCTGTTTGCGCAGCTCGTGCGCGAACACCATGGCCAGGCGGATCACCGTCGTCTTCTCGATGTCGTAGAGAAACGTGCCGCGGTAATACCAGCCGTCCCCGTCGGTGATTCCGGCGATGAGCGCCCGCTTGCTCTCCAGCAGCAGCGGAATGGCGTGATGGGCGGTGATGACGTGCGAGTGAATGCCGCGCTCCATGCCGCGCAGGATGTTGTCCAGCGGAAGTTTCCAGAACGTCTTCCACTCGATGAGATCGTCGCCATTCACGTTGTTAACGAGGATGTCGAGGCGCCCATGCTCCTTGCGGATCCTCTTCATGAGACGCGCGACTTCTTCCGGCACCGTGTGATCCGTCCTTACCGCCATGCCGGCGCCGCCGCGAGCCGTGACCATCTCCGCCGTCTCCTCGATCGTTTCGGTCCGCTTCGGATTCGGCAGGTTCCCCCGCGTGCTCCGGCTGCTGCAGTAGACGACGGCTCCGGCCTCGCCGAGCGAGACGGCGATGGCGCGCCCGGCGCCGCGTGTCGCTCCCGCCACGAGCGCGATCTGTCCCTTCAGAGTCATGTGTCCTCCTGCAACGTCCAAGGTAAGGCCCGATTCATGACAACGCGTGTCATATTTCCTGGTCGCCGGCGGCGAAGGCGCCGCCTGCGGGCAGGATGCAGCCGCCTCGAGCTGGCGCATTCGGTCGGCGTTCCGGTCGAGACGATCAGCGAGTGGGAAGGCGAAGAGACACCCATTCGCTGTCCGGTCGCCGTCGAGGTCGTGCTTCGCGACGCCGAGGCGCGCTCGGCCGAGCCTTCCCGTCGCGCCAGTTGAGCGTACCATCGCCATCGTGCGAGACCTGGACATCGGTCAGGGCCTGATCGTGCCCGCGCAGTCGCTGCGCTCGACGACCTCGCGCAGCGGTGGACCGGGCGGACAGAACGTCAACAAAGTCGAGACGCGCGTGACGATCGAAGCCGGCGTCGACGCCCTTCCGCTGCCTGAAGAGAAGAAGATCCTGGTCCGGGAGCGCCTCTCCGGCCGCATCAACCGGGAAGGAGTCCTCCGCGTGACCTCGCAGACCGAGAGGACGCAGGCCGGCAATCGCGACCGCGCCCTGGCGCGTATGGAACAGCTGCTGCGCGAGGCCCTGGAGGAAGAGAAGCCGCGGACGAAGACCCGTGTACCGCGCCATCAGAAGAAGAAACGGCTGGAAGCGAAGAAGCGCCACGCCGAGAAGAAGAAGCTCCGCCGGGTCTAGTGTAGTGCGTCGTAAATACGTGGCCCTTCGCAACGCGATGCCACGTATTTGCGACGCACTACACTGGAACGAACCGCGAACTGTGATCTGATTCCCCCGTGCTTGTTGAACGGACCTTCACCGACCTTTCCACTCCGACCGGCGTGATGCGCACGCACGTCTTCGCACCGCGGGGCTCGCGCCGCGATCCGGGTCTCATCCTCTACTCGGAGATCTTTCAGGTCACCGAGCCGATCGCACGTCTCTCGTTCCAGTTCGCCAGCCACGGCTTCGTCGTGATGACTCCGGAGATCTACCACCAGCACGAGCCTCCCGGCACGATCCTCGGCTACGACGCGGCGGGGAAGGACCGAGGCAACGCCCTGAAGCACCAGACCAGGCTGAAGACGTTCGACGACGATGCCGCCGCGGTGGTCGAAGCGCTGGAGCGTCATCCGTTGTGCAACGGAGGGATCGGCTCGGTGGGGTTCTGCATCGGCGGCCACCTCGCTTTTCGCGCGGCCCTGCATCCGCGGGTTGCCGCGGCGGCCTGTTTCTATCCGACCGACCTGCAGGCCGGGACTCTCGGCGAGGAGAAGAAGGCGGACTCGCTGGCGCGGGCGGGAGACATCGGCGGCGAGCTGCTGATGATCTTCGGCCGGCAGGATCCTCACGTTCCGCCCGAGGGTCGCGAGGTGATCTATCGGGCCCTGCACCAGAGCGGCGTGCTGTTCACGTGGCACGAGCTCAACACGCAGCACGCGTTCATGCGCGACGGCGACGAGCGTCACGACGCCGCGGCGGCCCGACAGGCGTTCGGTCTGGCCCTCGATCTCTTCGAGCGCACGCTGCGGTGACCATCGCGCACGACTTCGAGCGGGACGGTCACGCCCTGGTGCGCGAGATCGCCACACCCGGCGAGATCGAGGCATTTCGCCCCGTCATCGCCGGCATCGTCAACGACGTCTCGAAGCGCGACGACCGCCAGGGGAGGATCGACGATTACTCGAAGCTCTTCACACAGGTCACGAACGTCTGGCGCATCGATTCCGAAGCGCGCGAGATCGTCTTCCACCGCCGGTTCGCCGCCGTGGCTGCCAGTCTTCTCGGCGTGCCGTCCGTGAGGCTCTATCACGATCAGGCGCTGTTCAAGCCGCCCGGCAGCGGAGCGACGCCGTGGCATCAGGATCGGTACTACTGGCCGCTCGACACCGACCGCACCGTCACCATGTGGCTGCCGCTGGGGGACGTGAGCGAAGACATGGGCCCGATGATCTTCGCCTCCGGTTCTCACCGCGCCACCGGGCTCGGAGAGTTGGCCATTTCCGACGCCACCAGCCGGCGGCTGGCCGGCGTGATCGAGGAGCGGGGATGGAGCATCAGGACCGATGCGCTCCGCGCCGGCGATGCGACATTCCACGCCGGCGCGACGCTGCATTCCGCCGGCGCAAACCGTTCCGGACGCGTGCGCGAGGTGCTGACGATCATCTACTACGCGGCGGGGACGCGGGTGGCCGGGCCGGCGAATGAAAACCAGCGCGTCGATCTCGATGTGTTCATTCCGGGCGCTCGTCCCGGAGACGAGGCCGCAAGCGAGCTGAATCCGGTTTTGTACCCGTAGTCATTCCGGGCGTAGCGAGGAATCCGGGCGGCGGGCGGCGCGGGTGTCCGTACCACCACGCGCGCGACGCCTCACTCCAGCAGCCTGCCGATTTCCGCGAGCACGTCCTCGGGGCTGGCCGGCTTCTCCATGTACTTCAAGACCCCCGCATCGAGCGCGCGCTGCTCGTTCGCGGCGCGGTCCTGTCCCGAGACCACGAGGATGGGGATGATGGCCAGCCTCGGAAAGGACTTCATGCGCTGAAGGAATGCGAAGCCGCCTCCGGCAGGCAGCCCGAGATCGAGGACGATCAGGTCCGGCTTGCCGCGCTGCGTTTCCGTGAGAGCGCTCAACGCATCGGAAGCGAGAAGGACATCGTAGCCGGCGGTTATGACGGCCTTGTGCAGGATCTGGCGGCCGACCGGATCGTCCTCGATGATCAGGATCTTCCTTCGCGCCATCAGCCTATGTTACGTCCCTGCCCGCCGGATCTGTGCAACGAGCTGCTCGTCGTTCAGCGGGGGACGAATTCCGACGTGGACAGCCACTGCTGGTCCGGGTAGTACGCGAACAGCGGGCTGCCGCCGCGGACGGTCCTGATGATCCTGCCCGCCACTTCCTTTCGCACCGCCGGGCAGCCCCAGCTCCGGCCAAGCCGTCCCAGGACGCGGATCGCCGTGCCGCTCACATAAGACGCGCCGTGCATCACGATCAGCCGGTCCCACGCCCTGTCGTTGACGCCTTCCTCGAGCCCTCGCAGGCGCAGGGAGAGGCCATTCCCGCCGACGTATGTGTCCGCGGTGACGAACAGCCCGATGCTCGTGGCCAGGCTGCCGGAAGAGTTCGAGAAGAAGCTTGCCATGTCGCCGCCGCTGTTCTTGCCGTGGGCCACCAGCTCCCGGAACAGCAGCTTGCGAGTCTTCATGTCGAAGATGAAGAGACGTGGCTGGGATGACGGAATCGAGTAGTCGATGACCGACAGCACTTCCCGCCGCTTCACCAGGCCGCGCTGGGCCGCGCATTCGCTCGCGCTCAAGGCCAGTTTCAGGACGTCGGCCTTCAGGCCCGGCGCCTGGCGAAGCAGGGAGGAAACAAGCGACTCGGGTGACCTGGCGCTGCACTGAGGCGTACCGCTGGCAGACAAAGGCACGGCAAAGCCGATGAGAGAGGCCCACAGAACGAGCAGTCGTTTCATAAGTTGTGAACGCCTGCCCGGGGACCGACCCGTCAGAACGTGGCGATATAGTAGCAAATAACCGGGCCTCGGGCCTCAGGCCTCAGGGGGCTCCGAGGCCCGCCCCTACGTCTTCCGCCGCCCGGCCATGTCGAATCCCACGGCCGCCACCAGCACCGCTCCCTTGATGATGTACTGCGTGGCGTTCTCGACGCTCAGCAGCGACATCCCGTTATCCAGGGTCGCCATGACCAGCGCGCCGAGGATCGCGCCGGAGACTCTTCCGCGACCGCCCATCAGGCTCGTCCCGCCGATCACGCAAGCGGCGATCGCATCCAGCTCCATCAGCCCGCCCGCATCGGGAGAGGCGCTTCCGACGCGTCCGGTGTGCAGCAGCGAGGCCAGTCCGACGAGGGCTCCGAGGATCGAGAACGTGATCAGGATATGCGTTTTGGCGTTGATGCCCGAGAGCCGCGCAGCATCGGGGTTGCTTCCGATCGCGTACAGGTACCGGCCGAACGTCGTGGCGCTGGTCAGGAACGATCCCGCCACCGCGACCGCCAGGAGCACGATCACAGGAATCGGCACGCCTCCCTGCTGATTCATCACGTACACGAACACGACGATGAGCACCGCGGGGGCGATGATCCGCAGCGCGGTCGCGGCCGGGCCGGGTACGGGAAGGTCGTGCCTGCGCCGGGCACGATTGCGCCGGATCGTGATCAGGGCCAGCGCGACGATGGCCAGCACGGCGAGGGCGATGCCGGCGGCCGGCGCCAGCAGGGCCACTCCCAACGATCGAAAGACGGGCAGCCGCACGGGGATCGTCTCGCCCTTGCTCACGTACAGGATGACGCCGCGCCACGTCAGCAGTCCGCCGAGGGTAACGATGAATGCGGGGATGTTCGCGTACGCCACGAGCGCGCCCTGGATGGCGCCGCCGGCGAGACCGACGACGATGGCCGTCGCCAGCGACGGCCCGAGCCCCCAGCCCTGCGTCATCGCCGCCATGCCGCCGGCGAGGCCGAGCAGCGATCCGACCGAGAGGTCGATCTGCCGCGCCACGATCACCATGAGCATCCCGACCGCGAGCACGCCCGTCACCGCCATCTGCTTGAGCAGGTTGGCGAGATTCAGAGGGTGCAGGAACAGCCCGTACGGATAGAGCTCGCTGATCGTCATCCATTGGAAGTAGATCCAGATGACGACGAGTGCGATCACCATCGTGTACGCGCGCAGCGTCGTGGCCGAGACGCGCCATCGCCCCAGTCGGGTCGTCCCCGGCTCCGGTGTGCTCATGCGGCGTGCCCCGTGGCGCAGGCCATCACGGCCTCCGCGGTGGCCGTGGTCCGCGTGAACTGGCCGGTGACGCGACCGCCGTGCAGCACGATCACACGATCCGACAGCGCCAGCACCTCGGGCAACTCCGAGGAGACGAGGACGATGGCCAGACCGGCCGCCGCGAGCACGTTGATCTGCGCGTAGATCTCCTGCTTCGCTCCCACGTCGATGCCCCTCGTCGGCTCGTCGAGGAACAGCACCTGCGGGTTCGTGAGCAGCCACTTCGCCAGGACGACCTTCTGCTGGTTGCCGCCGGAGAGAGTCATGGCCAGGGAGAAGACGGTCGGCGCCTTGATGCGCAGGTCTCTCATGGCGCGGTCGCCGGCGGCGGCCTCGCCGTCGACATCGGGCAGCCACCGGCCGTAGTCGCGCAGGCTGGCCAGGGTCATGTTGTCGACGAGTGTCTGATCGAGCAACAGCCCATAACGCTTGCGATCCTCGGTGACGAAGCCGATGCCGTGCGCGATCGCTTCCGCGGGAGTCCTGATGTGGACCTTCGCGCCCCCGACGAAGAACTCCCCGCGCGTGACGCCGGGATGTGCGCCGAAGATGGCCGTGAGAAGGTCGCTGCGCCCCGCGCCCACGAGGCCGGCCACGCCGAGGACCTCGCCGCGCCGCACGGCGAAGCTGACGTCCTGGACGAGGAGCTTGCCGGAGACGTTCGGATCTTCCACGGTGACGCCGCGGGCCTCGAAGACGACGTCCCCCGGCGCGCGCACGACCACGGGAAAGATGTCGGTGACCTCGCGGCCGACCATTCGCGCGATCACGCCGGCCTTGTCGAGCGACGATCTCGCGTCGGTGCTCACCGTCCTGCCGTCGCGAAGCACCGTGATCCGGTCGGCGAGCCGGAACACTTCGTCGAGCTTGTGCGAGATGTAGACGATGCCCGCGCCCCGCTGACGCAGCGACTCCAGGATGCGGAAGAGGGTCTCCGCCTCGCTCTCCGTGAGCGCGGCCGTTGGCTCGTCGAGCACGAGGATGCGCGCGTTGCGCGACAGCGCCTTGGCGATCTCGACCAGATGCTGCTGGCCGATCCCGAGATAGCCGACGGGAGTGTGCGGCTCCAGGTCGAGGTGCAGCTCCCTGAGGATCGTCGCGGCGCGGCTGTACAGCTCCTCCCAGCGGATGATGCCGAAGCGGCGAGGCTCGCGGCCGAGAAAGATGTTCTCGGCGATGGTCATCTCGCGAACGACGGACAGCTCCTGGTGGACGACGGCGATTCCGGCCGCCTCGGCGTCGCGGACGTTCGTGAAGCGGCGCGGGACGCCGTCCACGAGGATCTCCCCGCCGAACTCACCGTGCGGGTAGACGGCGCCCAGGATCTTCATGAGCGTCGATTTGCCGGCTCCGTTCTCCCCGACCAGCGCGTGGATCTCGCCGGCGTGGAGGTCGAACGAGACGTCATCGAGCGCGCGGACGCCCGGGAAGCTCTTGCTGATCGCGCGCATCGAGAGGAGGGGGTTCATAGATCACAGTTATCAGATTTTCATGCGGCTGTTCATCACGGAATGGAGGCGCGGGGCCGGCGGTGAGGACACCGCCGCAGAACTGACAACTCCTCACCTGCCGTAGATCGCTTCCCGCGTGTGATACCCGTCCTTGATGATGGTCGCGTCGAGGTTGGCTTTGTCGACGGCGATCGGCTCGAGCAGGATGGCCGGGACGTCGATCTTGCCGTTGTTGATGCGGTCCGTCGTTTGGACCGGCTCCTTCCGCGCCAGCTTCATCGCGGCGTCGACGGCTCCGAAGGCGAGCGGCTGGATCTGCTTGTAGATCGTCATCGTCTGCGTGCCTTTGACGATCCGCTGCACGGCGTCCTTCTGCGCGTCCTGCCCGGTGACGAGGACCTTGCCGGCCAGCTTGGCCGCCTCGAGCGCCGAGATCGCTCCGCCGGCCGTGCCGTCGTTCGAGGCCACCACCGCATCGATCCTGTTCCCGGTCCGGGTCAGCGCATCCTCGGTGATGCGCAGGGCCTCTTCCGCCTTCCACTCCCGGGCGAACTGCTGGGAGATGATCTTGATGTCGCCGCGGTCGATGGCCGGCTGCAGCGCCTTCATCTGCCCCTGCCGGAGCAGGAGCGCGTTGTAGTCGGTAGGGGAGCCGCCGATGAGAACGTAGTTGCCTTTCGGCACGCGCTGGAGCGCGTATTCGCCCTGCATCTCACCCATCCGCTCGACCTGATGCGAGATGTAGAGGTCCACGTCGGAATTGCGGATGAGGCGGTCGTAGGCGATGACCGGGACGCCGCGGCGGTGCGCCGCTTCGACGATGGACGCGGCGATCTCTCCGTTGTGGGGCGCCACGATCAGGACGTCCACGCCTTTGGTCAGCATGTTCTCGGCCTGCTTGGTCTGCACGGCGTCATCGCCGTTGGCGACCTGCACGTCGACGACGGCGCCGACTTCCCTGGCCCGCTGCTCCACGAGGGCCTTGTCGCGCTGCCAGCGCTCTTCCTTCAGCGTGTCCATCGAGAAGCCGATGCGGATCGGCCCGCTGCGAGCCGTTGTCGGTCCGCCGGCCGCGGGCGTCTCCTGCGGCGCATTCACGCAGGCTGCAGCGAGACTCAACACGGCTGCCACGAATGAGCTGGACGCTTTGGAAGTTCGCATGCCGGGTGGTTTTACCATAAGGAGACCGCGGCTTCACCGCCGGCCTGGCGTTCTGAGGATGCGCAGAAGGATCGCGCGCGTCTCGGCGGTCGTGATCATCTCGAAGTGCTTACCGGAGACGAAGACCGGCTGCTCGGCCAGCGCCGCGCGCTCCTCCTCGGACAACCATTCCTGGCTCTCCCGCGTCGCGTGGACGTCGCCGGGTTCCGTGAACGAGAACAGCGTGCCGCCGCGCCGGATCATGGCGCGGTCGATCGTCGGAAAGTCCACGCTCTGGATCGAGTAGACCGGCGGCAGCGCGGTGCCGCTGTCGCGCCGCAGTGTGTCGTGCATCCGGCGTGCGCTCATGAGCGACGCCGCAAGATGCGCGCGCCTCTGGTCCGGCGTGCCGAACCTGCCGGACCGGTCGATGCGCGCGCGCACGGCCGGCGCGAACACCGACCACTCGTACTTCTCCCATGCCGCCGGATCGAAGAGATCGGCGCCGACCGCACTGCCGCGCTCGTCGGCGAAGAGGTCCTTCTTGTAGACGGGAAGGTCCTGAAAGATCGAAGGCATCGTGAAGAAGATCTCCGGCCGGAAGCGCCGCCCGACCAGGCGGACGTAGCGACGCCCGTGGTTCATCTCGCGCAGGATGCGCAGCGCGCCGCCGTTCGCCGTGCCGACGAGGATGAGCTTGTCGACTCGCGGAGCAGCCCCGCCATATCGGATCGCCCACCGGCAGATGTAGGTCGCATTGCTCTGACAGATGAGTTGCACGCGCTCGGCAGACTGCTCGAGCGTGGCGGCGAGCTTTTCCGCATTCTCCAGGTTGTCGCGGCGCCAGTCGTGGTCGAAGAAGCGGACCGCGTAGCCCTCTCCCTCCAGAAACGAGATCAGACCTCCATAGATGTCCTTTCGCCAGCTTCCAATGCGCATCTCGCGAATCGGCCCGCACGGGACGACGTCATCGTCGCCATCGAGGGGGAGCGCGATGCGATACCCGCCGTCCCACGGAAAGATCATCCTGCGCACGCTTCCCCACACCACCTCACCCGTCGTGCCCGAGCAGAGGAGGCTGCCGGTCATGCCCGGCACGATGACGACGACGGGGCGGCCGGATGCGTCCGGAACCGGCCGCGGGGGAGACGCGCTGCTCGCGCAACCGAGAGCGGTGAGCGCGATCAGAAACAGAAGGAGTGCCGGCGTCCTCACCGGCCCCTTCGTCATACTCCGCTCTCTTTGTAACTGCATTGTTGTGATTCGCCGCTCCGCCATCGCTATTCTTGCCCGATGTCCTGGCTGCGCGACGATAACCTTCTGCCGCACGAGCGGATCGTCTACCGGAGCAGCGTTGTCGCCGTCGGCCGTTTCCGCTGCGGGGCGGGCTCCCGGTGGTTTCGCGACTCGGGACCGATCGCCAACCACGTCTTCGTGTTTCCGCGGCTCCATGTCCGGCTGTCGTACTCGCGGGGCCCGACGTTCATCGCCAGTCCCAACGTCGTGACGCTGTACAACCGTGGACAGGAGTACTCGCGCGCGGCCATGGACCGGCGGGGCGACGACTGCGACTGGTTCGCGGTGGCGCCGGACGTCCTGGCGGGGGCGGTCGGGGGCGGCGGCGATCCTGGCCGCCCGTTCAGCCGGCACAGCGTGTTCGCCAGCGCCGGCGCGTACGCGCGGGCGCGCTCGCTCGTCCGCGCCGCGACCGAGAACAGGCACTCCTCGATCGACGAGGACGCGCTCGCCCTTCTCGACGAGATCCTTCCCGCCATGCGCGGAACGCCGGCGCGGTCGCGCCAGACGATGGACCGCGTCGAGGCGGCCAGGGACCTGCTTCGCAGGGACCTCGACCGGCCTCTCCGGATCCGCAACGTCGCTGAAAGGACCGGCACGTCGGTCTTTCATCTCTGCCGGATCTTCCGCGAAGCCACCGGCTACTCGCTCCATGCCTACCGCCAGCAACTGCGGCTGCGCGCATCGCTCGAGAAGATCCGTCGCAGCGATGACCTCCTGGAGACCGCCGTCTCGCTCGGGTTCAACAGCCACAGCCACTTCACCGCGGCGTTCCGCAAGGCGTTCGGCGTCACGCCGTCCGTGTGGCGCTACGGCCAGAGGCCGGGGATGACGCCGTAGGGCCCGAGCCAGGCGCGGAGGACTGTCATCCGTTACCGCGCCGCGACGATCCGCTCGATCAGGCGCGCATCGTCGGGCAGAAGCCCCGACCGTGGCAGCCGCGGCGTCAGCTCGCGCCACGACGGCTGCATCTGGAAGGCACGCGCGAAGAGCGGCAGGGCCTCCTCGACGCGCTTCATGTTCACGAGCGCGACGGCGTGCCAGTAGATCATCTCGGCGTGGCGGCTCGTGGCGATGCCGGGTGTGCTCGCCGCGATCCTCTCCGCCGCCGAATACTCGCGCAGCGCCGCCTCCGCATCATTGTGCTCCACGGCGAGATCGCCCGCGTTCATATGGTTGTACGCGCGCTGCAGCGTGACCAGTCTTCGAAGCTCGGCGAGCGGGTCGGCGTGATCGTCGACGCGCAGGTTGAACACTTCATCCATCCAGCGCCTGCCCGACGCCTTCCCTTTGACCACGACCAGCGCGGCCGATTGCTTTCCGCGGATGTCGCCGCCGGTCGCCTGCGCCGCGTCGAGCGCGGCGAGCATCCGCGCAGCCAGATGGCCCGGCGTCTCCGTATAGGCCTTCGCCATGGCCGGCCAGACCCGGTCGTTCGCCATCAGGTTGGCCTGCACGGCGAAGTCGCGGCCGACGATCAGACTGCCGCCGGCCGCCCCGCACTGCACGGCCGACGAGGTGCCGTTCCCGGCGATGCCTCCCGCCGCCACGATGTCGCGTCCGCCGGTGAACGTCGCGACGTGGCCGGCGGCGTCGATGAACGCGACCTGACGGACGTCACACGCGGCGTCGGCGGCCAGGAGGCCGCGGAGCGCGGCCGGTGCGGACTTTCCTGCGCGCAGCAGCTCGATGCCGAGCTGCCCGTACGACGGATCGATGAAGCTCTGCGTGGCCACCGCCCCCACACCCGCCGCCGCCCACGGCACGACCTGTCCGACCGCGAACCAGTGTGACTGCACGGCCACGCCCATCTCGCCGGTGGCGGGATCGCGGGCCACGATCGAGTAAGTGCTGACGGGCCGCAACTGTGCGAGGGCGGGCTGCGCGATCAGGAGAAGGAGGAGCAGTGTTCTCATGCCGCGCGAAGTCTATCCCGCGTTGGACCGCCTTGATGAGCTCCGAGACTGAACTTCCTCAGGATGGAGCGCCGGTGTGCTCACCGGCGCCCCTTCATCCTTCAGACGCTGGTCAGAACCCTGGCGGTGGGGCCGACCGCCGCGATCTCGCGCTTGGTCGCGCCGGTGTAGACCTGGCGCGGGCGGTTGATGCGCGTGGCGGGGTCGTCCACCATCTCCTTCCACTGCGCGATCCACCCCGGCAGGCGGCCGAGAGCGAACATGACGGTGAACATCTCCGTCGGGATGCCGATGGCGCGGTAGATGATGCCGCTGTAGAAGTCGACGTTGGGATAGAGCTTCTTCTCGATGAAGTACGGGTCGCTGAGCGCGACTTCCTCGAGCTGCCGGGCGATCGCCAGCAGCGGGTCGGAGACTCCGAGCGAGGTGAGCACCTCGTCGGCTGCTCTCTTGAGGATGATCGCGCGCGGATCGAAGTTCTTGTAGACGCGATGGCCGAAGCCCATCAGCCGGAAGCCGGAAGTCTTGTCCTTGGCCAGCTTCACGAACTTGGCGACGTCGCCGCCGTCGTTGCGGATCAGCTGGAGCATCTCCAGCACTTCCTGGTTCGCGCCGCCGTGCAGCGGTCCCCAAAGCGCCGAGATGCCGGCCGAGATCGCCGAGAAAAGGTTCGCGCGCGAGCTGCCCACCATGCGCACCGTCGAGGTGCTGCAGTTCTGCTCGTGGTCGGCGTGGAGGATCAGGAGCAGGTTGAGGGCACGGTCGACGGCCGTGTTGATGATGTACGGCTCGCACGGGACGGCGAACATCATCTGCAGGAAGTTCTGCGTGTACGTCAGGTCGTTGCGCGGATAGACGAACGGCTGGCCGATGGACTTCTTGTAGGAGAAGGTGGCGATGGTCGGCAGCTTGGCCAGAAGGCGGATGATGTTCTCTTCGCGCTTCTCGGTGTCGGGGTAATACGCCGAGAGCGATGCCACCATCGCGGAGAGGATGGCCATCGGATGCGCCGAGTTCGGGAATCCCTCGAAGAACTTCTTCATGTCCTCGTGGAGAAGGGTGTGCCGGGTCAGGCGCTCGGCGAAGGCCACAAGCTCGTCGGCGCTCGGCAGCTCGCCGTAGACGAGCAGGTAGGCCACTTCGACGAAGCTGGCCCGCCTGGCCAGCTCCTCGATCGGGTAGCCGCGGTACCGAAGGATGCCGCGCTCTCCGTCGATGAACGTGATGGAACTGCTGCAGGCCCCCGTGTTCGCGTATCCCGGATCGTAGGTGATGGCTCCGCTTTTCGCGCGGAGCGAGGAGATGTCGATGGCCACTTCGTTCTCGGAGCCGGTGATCACCGGCAGTTCGTACTCCTGGTTGTTCAGGACCAGTTTCGCGTGAGTCATACAGTCCTCCAGGGAGGAGTGTTTCTCACCGTCCGCCCGGCGGACGCAACAGCGCTCACCGCCCGCGGTGCCGGCCGTCACTTCACGCCCGTTGCGAACCTCCGTCACGCCGGAGGGGGGGATGCAGTGGAGCGCTGATTCCAGCGCGGATGGCACAATGTCCCACGCTTGACGCAGCTTCTGGCCTTCGCCGCCGGCCTGGTCCTGCTCTATTACGGAGCGGAGTGGCTCGTGCGCGGATCAGCCCGCATCGCTCGCGCCCTTGGCATCACGCCGCTCGTCATCGGCCTCACTGTCGTGGCCTTCGGGACATCGGCGCCCGAGCTGGTCGTCAGCGTCCTCGCCTCCATGCGCGGCGAGAGCAACGTCGCCCTCGGCAACGTCGTCGGCTCCAACATCCTCAACATCGCCCTGATCCTCGGCCTCTCCGCGGTGATCCACCCCCTCCTCGTCCAGTCGTCGCTCGTGGCGCGCGAGTTGCCGGTGATGATCGGCGCGACCCTCGCCATCGCCGTGGTCGGCTGGAACGGCTCTGTGAGCCGGGTCGAGGGCGTCGTCTTTCTCGCCTGTTTCGTTCTCTACCTCTGGTTCGTGGTGGCGCTGGCCCGCCGCGCGCCGCAGAGCGCGCAGATCGAATACGACGAATACGAGGTGGCGCTGAAGCTCGAGCCGGCCGGCGAGAGCCGGCAGTGGGATTACCTCCTCGTGGCAGGCGGCCTCGCGGCGCTCGTCGTGGGCGCGCATCTGCTGGTCACCGCCGCCGTCGCGTTCGCGAGGATGCTCGGGATCTCCGACCTCGTCATCGCCCTGACCGTGGTCGCCGTCGGGACCTCACTTCCCGAGCTGGCTACTTCCGCGATTGCGGCAATGCGCGGAGAAGCCGACATCGCCGTCGGCAACATCGTCGGCTCCAACATCTTCAACGTCCTCCTGATCCTCGGCGCCGCGGCCGCTGTGAACCCTCTGGCGGTCGATCCAGGCCTGTTGCGGTTCGAGATCCCGGTCTGCATCGCCGTCAGCGCGATCCTCCTCCCGTTCGCCCTGACACGGCTGACGATCGAGCGATGGGAGGGCGCCGTGCTTCTGGCGGCCTACGTCGCGTTCACCGCGTACATCGTCATGCGCGCGATTTGACGTAGCGCGGCTCGCGGCTGTTCATCACGGAATGGAGCGCGGGTGTCCTCACCCGCGCCCCGGGGGCAGCGTTGCGCGAGCGGCTCAGGAGACTTCGGGCTGCAGCGGTCCTGACGCCGGCGTGGCGCCGCGGCGCCACAGATTGTCCAGCGCCCACGCTCCCGGTCCCGCTGCCGCGATGTAGAGGAAGAGCCAGCAGTAAAGGATGGCCGGCTCGCCGCCGTTGACGTTCGGCCAGAAGCCATTCGGGGCGTGACCCATGAAGTAGGCGAACGCCATCAGGCCGCTGCAGAGGAATGCCACGGACCGCGTGAAGAGTCCGGCGGCGATGAGGATGCCGCCGGCGAGCTCGATCGGCCCGGCCGTCCAGATGATGAAGGCCGGCACTTCGGCGGGCACGCCGCCGAACACGCCGAGCACTTTCTGCGCGCCGTGCGTGGCAAACATGATCCCGGCGAGAATCCGGGTCGCGCCGAGAATCTTCGGCGCCAACGAATGGAAACGGGCCACTGGTGACATCGATCTCCTCCTCACGTTCGCGCGCGTTCAACGCCGAACGGCGCGCCGCCGGCATGCGCCGGCGACGTTCGTCACTGTAACCTCATCCCTGACGCCGGCCACGGTGGTGATGAACCCGGCCGGCAGGTCTTCCAGGCGAGGCGGTTCTCGCGCTCGGCGCGTGGCGACTTGCCGCCCTGCCTCACGCAGTGAAAATGGTGATTGCAGCGAAAACGGCCAGGAGCGTGAGCGCGGATGCCGCGCGCTGGACCGCGAGGCGGATTCGGGGCGGCTCGTATTCGAGAAGCCGTCTGATCCGGTGAAGGACGAACGACTGTTCGCCCGCGAACCAGCTGGCCACCGTCCCGGCCCGGTCCCCGTGCCTCTCCGGGGCTGAGGCTTTGATGAGCGCCGCAGCCAGGGCCAGAGGATTCCCGGAGACGCGAACGGCCATGTCGTCGCAGGTCAGCTCCCGCAAAAACTTTCCCGGCACCGTGACGACGAATCGAATGGCCATGAAGATCGCGATGGCCGCCCCGATCAGGAGCCGCGACCAGACGGCCCCCAGATGAAACGTGTCCGCGCCCAGTCTTTCCGCCAGCACGTATCCGGTGGAGGCGAGGAAGACCGCCGCCCACCCGCCGAACAGCAGGAGAGAAGCGCCCATGGTGTCGCGGCGTGCGGCATGGGCGAGCTCGTGGAGCAGCACGGACTCCATCTCGTCATCATCGAGCTGCGCCGCCAACGCGGGGCTGACGCAGATGTCGGGACGCCAGAACCCGATCGTGCAGGCGCCGGCGCCGCGACCGGCCATCCGCAGAGCCGGTACCCGGCGCAACCCGCTCCGGCGGACCGCCTTCTCGAAGATGCGCTGAAGTCTCGTTTCGGATGCCGGTGCGATCTCCCACGCCGCGCGCAGACGGCGCGTCAGCACGAGCTGAAACGCCGCGTGCGCTGCCACGATGACGGCGCAGACCGCTCCGAAGAGCTGCACGCTGCGAATGGCGGAGCAGGACAGAGGATTCCCGGCCAGCATGGCCAGACCTTCGATGATCTCCCTCATTTCTTCGTCTTCCGTCGCTTCTCCTCGACCAGCTTCGCCAGCTCTTCGAGCGTTTCGGGCGAGCGGCTGTGCACTGTGTCGACGAAGCGGCTGAGCACGGGAGTCCCGATGGCGCGGCCCAGCCGGGCCAGGATCGAATCGATGGCTTTGCTGGCCGACTCCTCGCGGGTCTCCGCGGGCCGGTACAGGTAGAGCGTGCCCGCGCGCCGCCGCCGCAGAAGCTTCCGCGCGGCCAGGCGAGACATGACCGTCATCACGGTGGTGTAGGCGATCGGCCTTGTATGCCTGAGCGCGTCGTGGATGTCGCGCACGCTGGCCTCGCCGCGCTTCCAGAGAAGCTCCATGATCTCGGCCTGCAGCTGGCCGGCGTTGCGCGCCGGCTTGCGTCTGGGGGACGGCATGGCGGACACCGTACGCTCGTTCCTTCGGCGGTGGCAACAGCGTTTGAAGGATTGTCACCGGAATGCTACTACAAGTCGTAGTAGTCGTAGTAGCATCCCCCCATGCTGCCTGCCCGGGTGCAGATCAACGGCGCCGCGGTCGATGCGCCCGCACACGACACCCCTCTTCTCTGGTTCCTCCGCGACGGACTGGGCCTGCTCGGCACCAAGTTCGGCTGCGGTGTGGGCGTCTGTGGCGCCTGCACCGTCCATGTTGACGGCCAGGCCGCCCGCGCCTGCATGCTCGACGTGCGCGATCTCATCGGCAGGAGCGTCCTGACGATCGAGGGTCTCTCTTCCGACGGATCGCATCCCGTCCAGCGGGCCTGGCTGGACGAGGACGTTGCGCAGTGCGGCTACTGTCAGCCCGCGCAGATCATGGCTGCCGCCGCGCTCCTGCGCCGGAAGCCCCGGCCGCGCGACCGCGATATCGACGAGGCCATGAGCGACATCATCTGTCGTTGCGGAACCTATCAGCGGATCCGCCGGGCCATCCATCGCGCAGCCGCGCTGAGTCGCCGATGAGCGACTTACCCGGGACGACGCGCCGGAGCTTCCTGATCACGACGGCCACGGCGGGCGCGGCCCTACTCCTGCGGATCGACGCGCGCGGCGACGACGCGCTGCTTGCGCCGAGCGCCTTCGTCGAGATCGGTCAGGACGGAGTCGTCACGGTATGGATCACCCGGTCGGAGATGGGACAGGGAGTGCGCACGTCACTGCCCATGCTCGTGGCCGAGGAGTTGGATGCGGAGTGGACGGCGGTGCGGATCCGGCAGGCTCCGCTCGACGCGAAGTACGGGCAGCAGCGGACCGGCGGGAGTCTGAGCATTCGCGAGCTATGGGAGCCCCTGCGACAGGCCGGGGCGACGGCGCGAGCGATGCTGGTCATGGCCGCGGCGATGGAGTGGAACATCCCCGCGGAGCGGCTTGGCACCGGGAACGGCGTCGTCTTCGGCCCTCGAGGACGTCGAAAGCCCTACGGTGAGCTCGTCGCTGCCGCAGCCAGGCTTCCCGTTCCGGCCACCGTGGCGCTCAAGAATCCGGATCAGTTCCGCCTCATCGGTTCCTCGAAACGCGGCCTCGACGGACCCGACATCGTCACAGGCCGGAGTCGCTACGGCCTCGACGTGCGCGTCCCCGGGATGCTCTATGCCACCTTCGTCCGCTGCCCCGTCCTCGGCGGGAAGCTGCGCCGGTTCGATGCCGCAACGGCCCGGAGCATTCCCGGCGTGCGCCATGTCATCCCGATCGACGGAACGGGATTGTCGTGGCTCCTGCAGTGGAGTCATGGCGTCGCCGTGGTGGCCGAGTCGACGTGGTCGGCGCTGCGCGCCCGCGAGAGCCTGATCATCGAGTGGGATGAAGGTGCCAACGCCGCGCTCGATCAGGAGAAGATCGAGAGCGGACTTCGTGAGCGCGCGGACCAGGAGGGGCTCCTGGTGCGGAACGACGGCCTGATCGACGCTGCGGGCACGAAGACGGTCAAAGCCGACTACGTCGTGCCGTATCTCGCGCACGCGCCGCTCGAGCCGATGAACTGCGTCGTCTCCGTGGAGCCGCAGCGCTGCCGTGTCTGGGCTCCGCTGCAGCTGCCGGCGGGCGCGCGCGCGATCGCGGCGCGCGCGACGGGACTCGATCCGTCGATGATCGAGGTCGAGATCACGCTCATCGGCGGCGGATTCGGCAGGCGCCTCTACGCCGATTACGTCGGCGAGGCCGCGCTCATCTCCAAAGCCGCCGGCGCACCCGTTCAGCTGCTCTGGACACGCCAGGACGACATGCGCCACGGGTTCTACCGCCCCATCAGCCATCATCGGATGGAGGCCTCACTCGAAAAGAATCGCGTCCGGACGTGGAGACACCGGATCACCGGTCCTTCGCGGCGCACCGTCACCGGACCCGCGGCGGAGAAACCCGAGGAGTCGGAGACGTATGCAGCGATCGAGATGCCGTACGAGGTTGCGGGCGTGGCCGTCGAATTCAACCATGTGTACGTTCCCATCCCCTGCGGCCCCTGGAGATCGGTCGCGTACTCCCAGACCGGATTCATCATCGAGAGCTTCATCGACGAACTGGCCCGCGCCGCCGGCGCAGATCCGATCGCATTCCGGCTGGAACATCTGAAGCGCAAACCGTTTCTCGGCAATGACGGGGAGCAGACCATCGATCCTGCCCGGATGCGCCGCGTTCTGCAGCTGGCCGTGGCAAAGGCAGGACGGCCCCGCAAGGGGCACGCCCACGGGGTGGCTGTGACGATGGACCACGGAAGCGCGGTCGCGCACGTTGCGGAGGTCGCGGTTTCGGAACGCCGGTTGCGCGTGCGGCGTTTCGTCACTGCCATCGACTGTGGCAGCGTCGTCAATCCGGATCACGTGCACGCGCAGGTGGAGGGTGGAATCGTCTTCGGGCTGTCCGCCGCGCTGAAGGGCCGGATCACCATTCGCGGCGGACGCGTCGAGCAGGGCACCTACGCCGACTATGATGTGCTGCGCATGAGGGAGATGCCGGCGATCGAGGTTCACATCGTCCCCAGCAGAGAGTTGCCCGGAGGGGTTGGGGAGCCGCCCGTCCCCGGGGTGGCGCCGGCAGTGGCGAACGCGGTGTTCGCCGCCACAGGACGACGGCTCCGGACGTTGCCCCTGAGGTTGGAATGAGAATTCTGCGCTTGCTCCTGTTCGCGACCGCAGTCACCGCCGCGAATGTCGTCAGCGCTGCGGAAGTCGTCCGCGCCGGACGCTGGGAACTGCACAGCAGTTTCTGGATGAACCTGCACCAGGCGCTGATGCACGACGCCACCGCTCCCACCCCCCGCGACCTCGGTCCACTCACTCCGGAACAGAAAGCCGCATGGACCGCCGCCGTCGCCGCGTACCGTGAAGCCGGGGGGAGCGGGAACATCACGTTCGCCCGCCCGATGGTCATCACGCAGGACGAGCTGAGCCAGGTTGCGGACGACGCCCTCAGCCCTGGCCTCCGCGGACCCCTTGCGGACTCGATCCGGCAGGCAGCGCCTGTTTATCGAGCGCACTGGTGGGCGGGGGAAGACGCCGCGAACCGTTTCTTCATCGGCTATGCGGCGGCGATGCTGCGGGATGCCGGTGAGGAGCTGGCTCGCGCGCACGAGGCCGTTTACCGCGACCAGTTGCCGAAGTCGATTCGCGCCGACATTGCGGGGAACGCCGGCCGCTTCGGCGCGTACTCGCTTCCCCTCCGCAACGGCGGATTCGTCGTCACCATGTCCAGCCGGGACGCCGGCTTTCAGGGTCTTGCCGCGCTGGAGATGATGCTCCACGAAAGCTCGCACTCGATCGTGTGGCCGGGCGGCGGAACGGTGGGCACGGCCATCACGGCTGCTTCGAAAAAGATTGGAATCGAGCCGCC
>DATKCA010000191.1:0-3143 GCA_035544675.1 Thermoanaerobaculia bacterium
ATGGATCACTTCGACGGCAACGGCCGGATCGAGAGGTCCTCGACGTGGAGGTTGACGTGGTGGTTGACCCGCAGTCCGACGATGCCGTCCAGCCGGACCTCCGAGCGGGGCAGCGTCGCAACCTGCTCGCCGTTGATGAAGAAGCGGACCGTCTCGCTTCCTGCCTCGACCGCCAGCACGTTCTTCACCGACGTCTTCCCTTCGCTGTGCGGGACGATGGCTTCGCTTTTCGTCCAGGGGTGAAGCAGAGGAGTCTCGCTTCCGTTACGGCGCTTGATCAGGAACTCCCCCGAGTTGCGAATCACGAAGTAGTCGTAGGCCTGCTTCTCCCCCTCCAGGCCGGCCCCTCCGAAAAAGATCCCGAACGCTTCCCGATGGCGTCCCTGCGGCTCGAACAGGTGGATGACCGCTTCGATCCGGCTCTCACCACTGGCCACGCTGTCGGGGTGGTAGAAGATTGCGGAAGGACCGGTCGTCACGTGCCACCCCGGAGTCATGTTGACGAAGAAGATGGCGGCCTCCTTGTTGGAGCCGATGACGACTTTGGGATCGGGCTTGTCGAGCCGGACCGTCCATCCGACCGGCACTTCGAGGTTCTTCCCCTGCGGAGTCTTCGGATCAGGAGCAGCCGCGTGCAGCCCGGCGGCCGTGAGGAGGACGAGCAATCCGAGAGTGGAAGGGTTGCGTCTGCTGACCATGGCACTGTTTCCAGTCATCCGGTAAGACTACGTTAGAACGGGGTCGATCCGCCTCGCGGATGTGGAGAAGTTGTGTGGGCCGCAGGGCACGATGGGGCATCATGAGGCTCATGCCGTTCGCTCCTGGCGATCTCGTTCATGTCGCAGCCCTCGGCAAGGGCACCGTCCGCGAGGCTCGAAACGGCGAGCGGTACCTGGTCGAGGTGAAAGGACGTTCCCTCGTCGTGACCGGCGGCCAGCTCACCATGCAGGCAGGCACGAAGAAGCTGGCGCGCCCGAAGAGCGGAGCAGCCAGCCGGCCACCGCAGGAGTACGAAGGACCGCCCACGCCGCCGGCATCACTCGATCTGCACGGCAACACGGTGGCAGAGGCGCTCGAGGCTGTGATCGCGTTTCTGAACAGCGCACTCCTCTCCGGCGCCTCCGAGGTGCGGCTCATTCACGGCCGCAGCGGCGGAAAGATCAAGGCGGCGCTGCATGCGCAGCTGAAGGGGATGCGCTCGATCCGCAGCATCCGAGTCGATCCGGCGAATGCGGGTGTGACGATCGTGGAGCTGTGAGCGGCTTTAGAGCCGCCGCATCGTTTCATCGTGGCCCCTTACGATTTCCTGAAAGCGCCACGCGTCGATCTTCCCGTCCAGCGTGCAGGCAGGCATCGGGCCATGTCCATATAGCAGTGAAGCTCGGCCAGCGAGTGCAGGCCTTCGTCGTCGTTTTCCCTTTCGACGCAGAATTCCGGAGCGGGCCCGAGAACCATCTTGCGGCTCCAGACGGTGCCGGCACGCGAAAGACGCTCGATGAACGGGGCGTACGGGTCCTGGCGCGGCTTCGACATCCAGAAGGTGTGCGCGGGACTGGGCAGTGGTTCTCCCGCCCGCAGCCGGTAGAGTCCAGCTGTGGCCGTCGCGGCCAGGCGAGCGATGCGGGCATGCGCATCCTGCGAGAACGCCGCGAGTGCGGCCTCGTCGAGAGCGTCGAGCGCCGCGGAGCTCTCCACGAAGTACCGGTCTTCGTACACCTCAGTCGCGCTCACTAGCCACGGCAGCGCCTCGTGGCGCAGGACGCGGACGCCCAGGAAGCCCTCCGGCGCCGTTGTGAGAATGAGGTCGTGAAATGCGCGGAGCGCCGTGCGGTAGTCAGACTCGCCGGCGTCCGCATGTCGCGTGTGCCAGAAGATCCAGGCGATCATGACAGGTCAGGCGAGGCATCGTGCTCGTGTTGAGGTGGGACTGCAGTCGGCAGCGAGACCATGAAGCTCGAGCCCTGCCCCTCGATGGACTCGCACCAGAGGCGTCCGCCGAGGCTTTCGACCACGCCCAATGCCACCGCCAGCCCGTAGCCGCTGGAGGATTCGCCGCCGGTTGGTTTCGGCCTCAGTGGCACGCCGCGCTCGAAGAGGCGTGCTCGATCCGCTTCACTCAGCCCGGGGCCCTGATCACGCACTGAGCAGATCAGTTCATCACCTTCGTGCCGCATCGAGACGTCAACCGTCGTTCCGGGGCTGGAGAACTTGATGGCATTGGAAAGAAGATTGTCGAGCACGACGCCCAGGGCAATCCCATCGGACCAGATGGCGATCGCCGCGAAGTCGGGCAACTGCCAGGAAATGCGGATGTCCTTTTCGCGGGCCACATCCTCATAGACGTCGACTGCGCGCTGAATCACCGCCCGGAAGCTGATGTAAGAGTGAATGAGGTAGAGCGGCCCCTCGCCTTCAGAGACGCCGGCCGAAAGGAACTTGCGGTTGAGTGTGGCAATCTCTTTTGTCTTCTGCTGCAGCAGTCCGAGCCACTTCCGCACGGTGGCGTGATGACACTCGTCGCTGAGGAAGAGATGCCTTCTCACCAGCTCCAGATTCACGCTGATGATGAAGAGTGCGTTGTTCGCCGTGTGAAACAGATCCTCATTCGCCTCCTGGTTGTCGATCGACCGCTGTTCGAGGTAAACGAGTCTCTTGTGATCATTGTCCGACAGTTCCTGGAGGCGCGCGATGGCGTGATGCAGGTAAGCGCGGGCTTCCAGGGTCGCCGGCGAAGCCAGCGCTTCGTCGATTCCGATGTTCTCCCACTGCGGCTTCGCTGGCATAGGTGTTTTCCTGTCTCGCATTCTTCGCGGGCCAGGTGACGTTGAACAAATTGTCGCATGAGGTAGAGCCGTTGCGGGAAGGGGCCGCCACACTGTATCTCAGGTATGCGACGGACCCTTCCTTCCCCGCCGTGCCCGGTTGCTTCGGCACGGTGGCTCCGGGCGAGTGGCCATATGGCGCGGTGCCACGATGCGCGTAGACTATTCTCCGATGACGGCAAACAGATGGGAAGTGACGCTGAACGGCCGGATTCACACGGTCAGCGTCGAGCGCGGGGCCAGTGGGAAGGATGTCGTGCGCATCGACGGCCGCGCGGCCGGTCCTCCGTTCGGTGCCGAGGAGTCGTTGCGCACGGTTGC
>DATKCA010000192.1:0-14615 GCA_035544675.1 Thermoanaerobaculia bacterium
GAGCCCCGAGCCCCGAGCCCGGAGCCCGGAGCCCCGAGCCCTGTCATGACATGATCTATCCATGTCGAACGCATTCATCGACCAGGCCCTGCTCGAACGAACGGTCCGGCACGCCACGGCCTATCTCCGATCGCTTCCCGACCGGCACGTCGGCGCGCGCGCCTCGCGCCAGGACCTCCTCGACGCCCTCGGCGGCGCGCTCCCGGAAGATGGACATGAGTCCGCGGCCGTCGTGGATGACCTGGCCGCGGCGGCGGACCGCGGGGCGATCGGCAGCGCCGGCCCGCGGTACTTCGGATTCGTGATCGGGGGAGCGCTCCCTGCCTCCGTCGCGGCCGACTGGCTGACCTCGACCTGGGATCAGAACGCAGGGATCTTCGTGACGTCGCCGCTCTCGTCGGTGATCGAGGAGATCGCGCGGGGCTGGCTCCTCAACCTATTCAGTCTCCCGTCCGACGCGAGCCTGGGCTTCGTCACGGGATGCCAGATGGCGAACTTCACGTGTCTGGCCGCGGCGCGCCACGCGGTGCTTCGCACGGCCGGCTGGGACGTCGAGCAGGACGGGCTCAACGGCGCTCCGCGCATCAGCGTGGTGCTGGGCGCCGAGGCTCACGTCACCATCTTCGTGGCGCTGCGGATGCTCGGCCTCGGGGTCCGCAATGTGCGCCTGGTGGCGACCGATGAGCAGGGGAGGATCAAGGCGGACGACCTGCGGCGGACGCTGAAGGGGATCGAAGGCCCGGCCATCGTTTGCGCGCAGGCGGGGAACGTGAACAGCGGCGCGTTCGATCCGCTGCGCGAGATCGGCGAGGCCGTGCGCGAGCAGGGAGCGTGGCTCCACGTCGACGCCGCGTTCGGCCTGTGGGCTGCCGTGAGCGACGAGCTGCGCCATCTTCTCGACGGCGTCGACCTGGCCGACTCATGGGCGACCGACGCGCACAAGTGGCTCAACGTTCCGTACGACTGCGGCGTGACGATCGTGCGGGACCTGTCGGCGCACCGGGCGTCGATGACGTCGGCGGCGGCGTACATCCAGAAGACGACCGGAGCGGAGCGCGATCCGATGGACTGGGTGCCGGAGTTCTCACGCCGCGCACGGGGCGTCACCGTCTACGCGGCATTGCGCGCGCTGGGCCGGAGGGGGATCGTCGATCTGATCGAGCGGTCGTGTGCGCGCGCGCGGCAGTTCGCGGAGCTGCTGTCGCGGGACAAACGGGTGAAGATCCTCAACGACGTGGTGCTGAACCAGGTGCTGGTGCGTTTCGGAGACTCCGACGAGATGACGAGCCAGGTCATCGCGCTGGTTCAGCAGGAGGGGACGTGCTGGCTGGCCGGGACGACGTGGCACGACATGGCGGCGATGCGGATCTCCGTGTCGAACTGGGCGACGAGCGAGAGCGACGTGCGCCGGTCCGCCGAGGCGGTGCTGGGCTGCCTCAGCCGCGCATCACGCGACTGAGCTCGGCGAAGGCGTCCGCCCGGTTCGTGATGGTCAGCTTCTCTTCACTCAGCTTGCGGCGAAGCTCATCGCGATCGGAGCTGGTCACCACGATCACGTTCGAGAGCTCGTTGCCGACTTCTTCGCGAAGGTACGTCAGCACGCCGAAGCCGCTGTGAAGCGGCAGATCGGTGTCGATGACGATGGCGGCATACTGCTGGCTCTCGAGCTTCTCGATCGCTTCCCAGCCGTCGCTGGCACGCTCGCAGACGTACGGCAGCTCGCCTGCGGCCTCGATTGCCTCTGTCACGACAGGGTTTTCTTCGACCACGAGTACCTTTTCGTCTCTTCGCATGCCCCGCGTTTGATGCAGGCCTTGGGCCATACTTCTAGTCCTTAGTCCTTAGTCGTTAGTCCTTAGGAAAACCTCGTTCTCCTAAGGACTAAGGACTAAGGACTAAGGACTAAGGACTAAGGACTAAGGACTAAGGACTAAGGACTACTCCGGCTTGAGGGCCCGCGCGACTCTTGCCAGGAGCACGTTGTTCTTGACCGGCTTGCGGATGAAGTCGACAGCGCCGATCTTGAACGCCTTCAGCTCGGGCTCGTCGCCTGGCAGCCCCGACAGGAAGATGGCCGGGACGTCGATCCCCTTCTCCTTCACCGCCTCGAGGAGGCGATGGCCGTCGATGAAGGGGAGGTCGATATCGAGCAGCATCAGGTCGACGCGCTCGCGTCCGAGGAGCATCAGCGCCTCCGCGCCGTCCTCGGCAGCGACGACGCTGTAGCCGGCGGTGCGCAACAGAGCGGTGGTCAGCTCGCGGTTCAGGAGGTTGTCCTCCACGATGAGGACGGACTTGCGATCGTCCTTGCGGTCGGTGTCGTCGCTTCCGCGTTTGGCGCGGAGCTGTGCGATCTGATTGAAGAGCTTTTTGGTCTCGGCGTCGGGCTCGACCTGCAGCTCGCGCTTGAGGATCTTGGACAGAGCGTCGTACTGCTGCAGCGCGTTGACGAGATCGCCGCTGTCCATGAAGTAGCGCATGAGCGCGCGGTGCACGATCTCCTGGAGCGGGTCGACGCGCAGCGAGCTCTGTGCGGTGGCGATGGCGTCGTCATGCGCGCCGTTCTTCGCCTGCGACTCCATCAGCTGGGCGTGCGCCTTGAGGGCCAGGCGGTGCAGGCGGTCGCGCTCCGCGATGACCCACTGGTCGAAGCGCTCCTCATCGAGCTCGAAGCCTTCCATGAAATCGCCGCGGTACAGCCTCACCGCTTCGGCCAGCGACTCGTCGCTGGTGGACGTGGCGAGCTTCTCGAACTCGGCGACGTCGACGTGAACCAGGGCCGGGTCGAGCGACAAAAAGTCGCCCTCCTCCACGAGGATCTTGCGGTCCTTTGAGATCGCCGACAGCTCCTTGCGCAGGCTGGATAGCGTCTGACGCAGGCTCTGTCTGGCCTGTTCAGTGGCCGTGCTGCTCCAGAGCAGGCCGGCCATCTTGTCGCGCGAGACGAGCTGGGCCGGCTTGACGCCGAGGTAGGCGAGCATGGCCTGCGACTTCTTTGCAGTGAGGTTGATCAGCGCCTTCGACTCCGAGCTCATCCGGAAGTCGCCGAGAAGTTCGAGATTCATCACCGCCATCGGAGCGGATTATGGCATGGCCCGTCTCTCAATCCTGAGCGCGGGTGGGCTGCAGGGACTTCCACCCCTACATCGCCGCGGCTTGCGGCTCGTTCTCGCCCAGGAAATCGCGGATCTCGGGCAGCCGCTCGTCGACGTCTTTCTCGCCGATCTCGACCAGCCGCTTCGTGTAGTGCGGCTCGAACATGAGCAGCGACACGAAGTCCGGCGACTCGGTCTCCTTCGCGCCGAGCGCGTGGGTGAGCAGTTTCAGGTCTCGCGGCAGCAGGTGCTCGTATTCGCCGGCGATCCTGCCGAGGTCGCGGCTGGGGCGCAGCACCAGGAGGTCGATGGGGCGCAGGCCGTTGCGCTCGCGCGGCTCGATCTTGCGCAGCATCTCGTTCATCCGCTCCATGCGCACGACGTCCTCGTCGATGGCATCGAGGAACACGGCGCTGAAGAGCTGGCCCAGAACCTGCGCCGCCGGCGGGTATCCGGAGACCACCGGCGTCGACGCCTCGTCCATGGTTCGCTGGTACCCGGTCGACATCGCGATCACCCTCGAAGCCCCCAGGTGGACGGCCGCCGAGAGCGGGGCAGCCAGACGGATTCCGCCGTCACCGTGCCACTGGCTTCCGATCTTCACCGCGGGAAAGAAGAAGGGGAGGGCCGAGGAGGCCATGACGTGTTCGACCGTGAGCTGTGCGGCCGCGCTGCGGCGGTTCGGCCCTTCGAAGTAGTCGACCCGGCGCCCCTGAACCCATCGCACGCTCTGCCCGGTGGAGTAGTCGAGCGTGATGATGGCCACCGCCTTGATGTCGTCATCATGAAGATTCTCTATGATGCCGCCGATCGGCTCGCGCGGACTGGCGTCGAAGACGCGGTGGAGCAGCTCGGAGAGCGGCTTCGTGTCGACGAATCCGCCCGGCCGCGACCAGTGATGCTTCCAGAAAACCGAGGAGAGGGCGGAGCGGAACGGGATCAGCTTCGTCCAGTCGAAGTGCCAGATGGAGCTGCACTGCAGCTCGCACCACATGTTCGTCAGGTCTTCCACCTTCTGGGCCAGCGAGCCTCGCCGCGAGGCCAGGAACACGGCATTGATCGCGCCGGCGGAGACGCCGGTCACGATCTGGATGCGGAGGTGCGGGAAATGACGGGCGATCCCTCGAAGGAGACCGACCTGATACGCGGCCCGGGCCCCTCCTCCGGTCAGCATGACGGCCAGGTCGTTCTCGCCGGCAGCCGCGGTTCGTTGCGTCGCGCGAAAATCCATCGTCATTCGCGGCTGAGCTATTGCATTCGCTTTGCCACATGGCGGACGGGGTGACGGCCGGCGAAGCGGGTTCGGTCGCGGTGATCGGCGGAGGAATCAACGGATCGGGCGTGGCGTGGGAGCTGGCCCGCCGCGGCTACGCCGTTGCGCTCTACGAAAAAGGGCGCTGCGGCGAGGCCACCTCCTCGGCCACCACGAAGATGATCCACGGCGGTCTTCGCTACCTGGAGCGCCTCCACTTCGCGCTGGTCCGCGAGTCGCTGCGCGATCGGGCCTGGCTCGTCGAGCATGCCCCGGCCCTGGTCCGGCCCATCGAGATGCTCCTTCCCGTCTACGCAGACAGCCCGCGCTCGCGCATCATCATCCGCTCGGGCCTCATCCTCTACGACGCGCTGGCCGGACGGGACGGCATCAAGAACCATCGATCGCTCAGCGCCGCGGAGCTGGCCGGGCGCGTCCCTCTGATGGAGAAAGACCTGCGCGGCGGCTTTTCATACTGGGACGCACAGGTCGATGACGCCGCGCTGGTGCGCAGCGTCGTGGAGTCGGCAGTGCGCGACGGCCTGACCCTTCACGAGAACACGCGTGTCGACTCCCTTCGCCGCGACGGCGACGGCTGGCGCGTCAACGGAACGCGCTTCGACGTCGTCGTCAACGCCGCCGGACCCTGGATGAACGAGCTCCTCGGCGAGAACGGCCTCCGCTCGCGTTACGTCCTCTCTCTCGTCCGCGGGAGCCACATCGTGCTGGGCCGCGCCGTCAGCGACGCCGGGCTGCTCCTGCAGTCGCTGGGCGACCGCCGCGTCTTCTTCGTGCTGCCGTGGAAGGGAGGGACGCTCGTCGGCACGACCGAGGTCGTGCACCGGACGTCGCTCGAGGAGGTGCGCGCATCGGAGGATGAGATCCGCTACCTCATCGACCGCTTCAACCGCTACTTCCGCGACCCCATCAGCGAGGCGGACATCGCCTCGACGTTCGCCGGCGTCCGCCCTCTCGTCGGCCGCGCCACGAACCCCAGCGCCATCGGGCGCGACTACCGGATCACGCGCCATGGAAACCTGATCAACGTCTTCGGCGGCAAGATGACCACGTTCATGACCCTCTCGCGGAAGGTGGCCCTGCGCGTCGACAATTACTACGGAAAGCCTCGCCAGGCCAAAGAACCGGTCTTCGCGATTTAGAATCGGCAGGTGACCTTCGTCCCGACACTCGATTCCGAGGCTCCACAACGGCCGCGCATCCCCCGTTTCCTCGATGCGACGGAGATCCGCATCCTGGGAAGCCTCATGGAGAAGCAGCTCGCCACGCCCGAGTACTACCCGCTGACGCTCAACGCGCTCGTCGCGGCCTGCAACCAGAAGTCGAATCGCGAGCCGGTCATGGAGCTCGGAGAATCCGACGTCGACCGCGCCCTCGGCCGTCTCCAGGACGAGAAGCTGGTGTGGCGGGTGATGGGCGGGAGGGCGGTGCGGTTCGACCACAACCTCGACTCGGTGTGGCACCTCGAGCGGCCGGAGAAAGCCATCATGACCCTGCTGTTTCTGCGCGGCGCGCAGACCGCGGGCGAGCTTCGCGGCCGGAGCGACCGCCTCCATTCGTTCGACTCGGTCCAGCAGGTCGAGGAGATCCTAGAGGACATGCGCGGCCACAGCGAGCCGCTCGTGCGGGGGCTGGGCCGGCGCCCGGGGCAGAAGGAAGCGCGCTGGATGCACACCGCCGGCGGCGAGGCTGCCGAGCCGGAGCCGGCACCGGCGGCCGGCACGGCCGCCGCTCAACACGGCGAGCCGCTGTCGGCGCGAGTCACGCGGCTCGAGGCGGCGGTCGAGTCGCTGGAGCGCGAGCTGCGCGCCCTGAAAGACAAGCTCGGGGAATAGAGGCCCGCTACCGTCGCAACGCATCCGTCCTGATTCGCCCGAACAGGTACAACGTCTGCGGCTTGTGCCCGTAGATGTCCTCGATGTCGTGCGTCTGGGTGTGATAGTCGAAGTTGAATCCGATGCCTGTCCGGATGCCGTTGCGGGCGATGAAGTCGTAGATGTATCCAATCGTGAAGTGGGACGTGCGCTTCACGTCCGGCTCGTCCAGGAACCCGGGCGGGCGGTCGACGGTCTCGGCGCGCAGCATGAACGTGCTGCGGCCGAACCGGAACGTGGTCTCCGCGCCCCCCGAGTCGAGGTCGTCGCGATCGGTGTAGATGAGGCTCAGCGAGGCGGCGCTCCCGGCCCACGTCAGCGAGGCCGTTGTGATCTCACGCTCGTCGTCGCCGAGCTCCCCGCGCGAGACCTGGATGGCCAGGTTCCTGCCCGGCGTCAGCGTGAGGCGCGCGGATCGCGAGTCGATGTCGCCGCTCTCGATGGTCGTATGCGGGCTCTCGGTGACGGCGTCGTGAAAGACACTGCCCTCCAGCGAGATCCACCGCGAGGCGAATCCCGCCGTGACCACGCTCGTGGAGTCCAGCATCGTCTCCTGCACGTCATACGCGAATGGCGCCTCGGCGAATTCTTCGGAAGAGCTGCGCTGCGCGTACGGTACGGGGCCGAGGGCCGGTGTGCCGACCGGCGCGGCGTAGAGATGGAGGAACGACGCGTTGCTGGTCCGGAACGCGAAATGCGCTGCCGCCTCGCCGACCAGGTCGTGCGGGCGCATGCTGTCGAGCAGCGGCCCGCCGCTGCCGGCGGACACGAACTGCAGGATCTGCGGGTATCCCTGGTCGGGAATCGTGTAGGGCTCGAGCGAGACGCGGCCGCGCAGAAGGAGCAGTCCGCGCCGTCCCGCCGTCCACTGCACTCCCGCCGCCAGCCAGTTCGTGGAGAAGAGCTCGTTCCGCTGCTCCTCGGGCCCCGTCTCGCTCGTGTACGTCGCGAAGGCCGCGCCTTCGAAGAAGGCCGTCCATGCGCCGCGCTCGAAGAGAAGAGGATGATGCGGCGTCGGTCCGGGGTTGAACGACGTCCCGGCCGCGTTGCGAAGGAGAAAGGTGCGCTGGAAGGAGATGTCGGCGGCGGTCTGCGCGAAGGCCGGCGGGACGACGAGAAACAGCAGAAGCAGGGTGGTACGTCTCATGTCGCGCGAGAGTCTGCAACAGATCTGCCCGGTTTGGCGCCATTCCGAGCGTCAGCGAGGAATCGATGTGTGCGCGCGGCACGCCTTCGTACCGCCCCGCCGCCCGGATCCCTCGCTGACGCTCGGGATGACGGCTACGCTCGGGATGACTACTCCCGCGCGATCGGATACAACAAGGCGCGCTCGTCGTAGAAGGGCGTCCGGCGGTAGAACCACTGCAGCCGCTCCTTCGGATCGGTCCGCAGCTTCTCGTCGGAGACGATCGCATTTCGGAACTCCTCCGCCAGCGCCGGATCCTCGGCCAGCATCCGCTCGGCCATCGGCTCCATCACATAAGCCTCGACGTATTCGGTCGGGCTGAGGATGGAGTTCAGAAACCCCCACTGGAACAGCGAGTCGGGCGATGCCGGCTCGAGGAGCAGGACGGCCAGCGTCCCCAGCGCCTGATCCGTCGGGACGCGCACCGATCCTGCCGCAAAGCGCTCGCGGCGCCGCTCGATCTTCGTCTGGGCGGTGACGCGCACGTGACCTTCGAACTGCGGGGTCGTGTACACGGGAGTGCCGAGACGGTACATGTCGACGTCGACCTCGCGCGGCGCGGTGGTGCGGTCGTAGCGGATGCCGTGGAGGTCGAGCTTCTCGATCACCTCGCGCCACGCCGCCGGCACCCAGTACGCCGCCGGACGCGTCGCGCTGATCGAGACTTCGCTCATGATCACCAGCGGGAGCCGCATCGTGACCGGCTTGCCGGTGTACTCGACGCGCACCGCGCCGGAGACCGGCGAGAGGGTGTACTTCCATTCGATGCCCCGGAACTCGATCGTCTGCGGATCTGGCTTCGCCACCCAGTCGAAGGGGACGAGCGGTGCGTGCCGCGCCCGATCCGAGCTTCGGGCCAGGCGCAGCGACGACACGTTCGCCGACGCCGCCCGCAGCGAAGCCTCCAGGAACACATAGGTCCCCAGGACGCGCTGGTCGTACGGCTTGAGGGAGTGATTCTCGAGGATGACGGATGCGATGTGGCGCGCGTCGCCGTAGCTGTGGGAGAGGCGCGGGTCGGTGTTGCCGAGCTGGATCCCCTTCGACAGATCGTCGTCGCTGACTCCGAAGACGAGCGGGCCGGGGATGTGTCCGGCCGCATCGAGCGCGCGCGTCACCTCCGGTGCGTACGCCGACTCCAGCCAGCCGGAGGTGGCCGGGGAGAATCCCGTGGGACCGTTGAAACCGAACGTGATGTCGTACTGGTAGTCGGCACCGTCGGTGACGTGGAGGTCGAGATAGAGATCGGGATCCCACTTCCTGATGGCCGCGATCATCGCCCGCATCTCCTCGCTGTCGGCCTTCATGTAGTCGCGGTTGAGATTGAGGTTGCGCGCCGTGGTGCGCCATCCGGCATTCTCCGGCCCTCGCTGGTTGATGCGGCTGAATTCCGAGGAGCGCTCGTGTCCGTCGACGCTGAAGATCGGGACGAAGAGGAAGTCCGCCAGCTCGAGGAGATCGCGCTTCGTTCCGCGCACGGTCATGTCGCGCAGGAGCATCAGACCGGCGTCCTTCCCGTCGATCTCGCCGGAGTGAATCCCGCCCTGCGCGAGCACGCGCGGCTTGCGCGCCGCCGGCCCGCCGCTCGAGGCCACGATCATCCAGATGTCGCGCCCTTCGGCGCTCTTTCCGATCGATGTCATCTTCAGTTGCGGTGCCGCCGCCACCAGGCGCCGGAGGTACGCGACGGTCTCGTCATACGTCGGCGTGAGGCGGAACCCGCTCGCCTCGGCCGGCGTGATCCAGCGGTCGCCGGAAGGCACGACCAGCGCGCGGCTCGCGCCGTTCCACGCAATGTTGGGCGGGAGGATGGCCGTGCGCGCGGCCTCCCGCGCCAGGGCAGGGAGGGACACCAGGGCCAGGAGCACGAGAAGGAGTCGCTTCATGGCCATACCCATAACACATTAGGCGTTCGGTTCTCCTGGCAGCTACCCGAACGTATTTGAAATTTGAGAGTCAAAGACCGGGCTCGGGCACGGGCTCGGGCACGGGCCCGGGAAAGACGTGGCGGGATTGAATGTCTCGGTCCTCCGCACGATCCAAATCCCGCCGCCCGACGGTATGAGCACCCGTGCCCGCGCCCGTGCCCGCGCCCGAGCCCGGCTCTTGTCTTGAACTCTGAGGACGAAAGACTTCGGCTCCAGGAATCTGGTACCTAGCACCTGTCACCTGTTACTCTGGCCCATCGCATGAACATACTGATGATCGGTGCCGCAATGCACCTCGCCGTGGCTGCATTCACCCCGTGGTTCGTCGAGCGCGGAGTCAACGTCGAGATCGCGCGGACGAAAGACCAGATTCCCTGGATCCGCGGCACCTTCGAGTTGCCGGTGCCGCCGGAACAGGTTCTGACCGTCGTTTCGGACTTCGGCCGTTACAAAGAGATCTTCGCGCCGGCCCTCGAGCGCGCCACCGTGCTCGAGAAGGGGCAGGACAGCGTCCGGCTGCACATGGTCTGGCCGTATCCGGCGCCGCTGCGCGACCGCGATGCCGTCGTCGTCTACACGCTGGAGCGCCTCGAGGACGGCGTCACGCTCCTGAAGTGGAAGGACGAGGCCCGGCCGGGCGATCCGAAAAAAGGCGTGCGCATCAAACACGTCGAAGGGGAGACGCGCATCGAGCCCGCCTCCGGCGGTACCCGCGTCACCTACACCTACGTGGGAGACCTCGGCGGCAAATTCCCGGCATCCGTCAACGAGCGCGTGTGGCGCGGCGAGCCGATCGGCTACATGCAGGCGCTGCGTCGGGCGGTGGGGCTGCCGCTGCTGAAGAAGGAGTGAAGTGGAGCGCCGCCGACCCGGCGGCGCCCCGGCGTGAAAGCGCCGCCGAGTCGGCGGCGCTCCACTCGGCGTTTACACACCACTAGTTCGCGAACACGTCGTCCACCGGGACGATCTTCACTTTGTCCGCCTTGACGCCCAGCTTGTAGGCGCCGATGGTCTTGTCCTCCGCGGCCAGCTCGGGCTTGGGCGCGTCGTACTTGATCGACGAGAACTCGTCTTTCACCAGCGCGTCGCGCAGGCCTTGCGCATCCTTGGTGATCACCACCACGTGGAGGTTCTTCGCCGAGAGGTACTTCTTGATGGCCCGGTTCACGTCCGCGCGCGTGAGCTTCATGTACTGCGCGCGCATGTGCTCGGTGTATTCGGGGATGCCGTACCACCACGAGTCGAGCGCGTATCCGAGGCGCTGGTTCTGGTTGGCGGTCATGAGGAAGACGTTCTTCATCAGGTAGTCGCGCGTGTTCTCGAACTCCTGCCGGGTGAGGCCGCGGTCGATGAGGCGCTGCAGCTCGTAGAGCGCGATGCGCATCGACATCTGCGCGTTCTCTGGCGCCACCGGGCGGATCCACACTTCGAAGATCTGCGAGCGGCGTCCGATGTTCGGGCTGGGGAAGAACTGTCCGCCCGGACGATTGAAATACTCGATGTAGGCGTAGTTGCCGTAGTTGAGCCCGCGCACCTCCCGCAGCCGGTTGTAGAGCTGGCCGGATGACGCGCGGTGCTCTCCCAGCCAGGCCCGCGCCACGTTCAGCGCCGCGAAGTCCGCGTCTTTACGCGTCAGCGGAATGGGATGCCCCATCGAGATCGCCGTGGCCCGCGTCTCCTTCTGCACGATCGTCAGCTCCAACCCCCTGGGCTGCCGGGCCCGGATGGCGGAGAGATCGGCGATCCGCTTCGGGGAAGGCGCCGGTGAGGACGCCTGCGCACCGGCGGCAGCAGACGGTTGTGCTCCATTCAGTGTGGCCAACTCCTTCTTCAGGCGCGCTTCCAGCTCGGCCGGGTAGTCGCCGGACAGGCCGACCACCAGGTTGTTCCGCGTGTAGTTCTCGGCGATGAACTTCTTCACGTCATCGAGCGTGATGGCTCCAATCCCGCTCACCGTGCCGAGGACCGTGTGACCGTAGGGAGTGCCGCCGAAGATGATGTTCTGCAGCTCCTCTTTGCCCAGCTCCTCCTCGTTGTTGTTGCGCAGGTTTTCCTTGAGCGCGTTGAGCTGCTGGTCCTTCAGCCGCTGGAAGTCCTCGTCGCGCAGCCCCGGAGTCAGGAGCTGCGGCAGGACGGTGTCGGCGTACGTCTTCCAGTTGTCCTTGTGGACGACGCCGGTCAGGGTCGTCATCTCCTTGTCGATCTGGCTGCTGAACGAGCCGGCCATCGGATAGAGGACCTTGTTGATCTCGTCGATCCTCATCGCCTTCGACCCCGCCTCGGTGATCATCTGGGCGGAGAGCGCGGCCAGCCCTTCCTTCCCTTTCGGGTCGCTGGCCGAGCCGGTCGTGAAGAGCAGCTTCATCATCACGTTCGGCAGGACCGACTTCTGTGAGACGAAGCGGATGTCTTCGGTCGCCGCAGCCGTCGAGGCGCTCGTCATCGAAGCGAGAGTCCCCAGGGCCGGCAGCTTCGAGATCTGCTCCGGGAGCGCGTCCCGCGAGAGCGTGGTCACGACCAGGTTCCTGTCGGTGACGTACTTCTTCGCCGTGGCCTGGATGTCGGCCGGCGTCACGGTGGCCAGGTTGCGGAAGTATTTGTTGATCGTGTCGTAGGAGCGCTCGAAGTGCGCGAACCGCGCGATCGCCGCGGCGATGGCATCGGTGTTGTCGAGGCCCCGGAGGAACCCGTAGCGCGAGTTCGACTTGGCGTCGCTGACGCGCTTCTCGTCGAGCGCCTTGTCGCGCAGCGATGCGAACGTCTCCAGGATCTTGTCCCGGACGTAGACGGCATCCTTCCCGTTCTTCACGCGCGCGAAGATCGTGAAGAGCGACGGGTCGTAGTTCCCGCCGCCGAAGAAGAAGATCTGGTCGACCTTCTGCTCGTCTTCCACCAGGCGCTTGTAGAGATCGGAGGTCTGGCCGAACTCCAGGTCGAGCATCACGTCCAGCGCCGCGGCGTCCTTCCAGTCGAAGAGCGAGGGACCGTGGAAGGCCACCGTGACCCAGGGAATCGTCGGCGAGGTCCAGGGGACGTGCGCGTAGACCGGTCCCTTGTGCTCGCCCTCCTGCGGGATGTCCACGCTGAACGTGCCGCGCTTCCAGCCGCCCCAGTACTGCTCGACGAGCGGGAAAACCCGCTCCGGCGTGACGTCGCCGGCCACGATGATCGTCGTCTTCTCCGGACGGTACCAGCGGTCGAAGAACACCTTCGAGTAATCGAACTGGTTGGGCATGTCCTCGATGTCCTTGAGGAAGCCCATGGTGGTGTGCTTGTAGGTGTGGGTGGTGTAGGCGTTGTCGCTCTGCACCTCCAGGATCTTGCGGATCGGGCTCGCGCTGTTCTTGTTGTACTCCCCCAGCACCGCCCGCGCCTCGGTCTTGAACGCCTCTTCGCTGTAGGAGAGGTTCTGGAAGCGGTCGGCCTCGATCTGCAGCATTCGCTCGAGGTCGTCCTTCGAAAACGTGATGTGGTAGTTGGTCAGGTCCGCGGAGGTGTACGCGTTCTGCCGTGCCCCCGCCTTCGTGATGATGGCGGTGTAGGCGTCGTTCGACAGCGTCGGTGTGCCGCGGAACATCATGTGCTCGAAGAAGTGCGCGAAGCCCGACTTGCCCGGCTCCACCTCGTTCCGCGAGCCGGTCTGCACCGGGATCTGCAGCGAGACGATGTTCGGGAAGCCGGTGGGCACCACGATGACCTTGAGGCCGTTGGGCAGTGTCTTCTCGCTGGCCTTGAACGGCAGGATGTTGTCACCCGACTGCGCCAGGCTGGACAGGGGAACCAGCAGCGCACAGAGCGCCGCCATCACAACAGAACGAATCATGGAAATCTCCTCTCGTGCCACGTGAACCGGCATCTTATCCGCCGGAGTCCGCCGCGGCGCCGGAGTTGTTGAGGTTGTAACAAGGACGGACGGGCAGGATTGCCCGTCCTCCACAGAGGCGGCGAAGTCACTCGCTAGGTCCTGGCCGCGGGGTTTGTGGAGGACAGGCAATCTTGCCTGTCCAGGACCAGCTGGAGCGCCGCCGGGAATGGCGCCCTCCACCGGCCCTCCACCTTACGCCGTCGCCGGCTCCGTCACGGCTCTGGCCGCTACGCGCTTCCGTCCTCGCACGGCCAGCATGACCAGCGGCGCGATCGCCAGCACCAGGAGCGCGATCCCCAGCACGGGGCGGTAGAAGATCCACGCCATCCCGATCGTGCCGATCGACAGTCCCGCCGAGATCACGAACGCGAACAGCCCCGTCCCGAACGCGAGCAGGCTGCCGATCATCGGCACGACGTCGCCCAGCACCGACAGCGGCCGGAAGAACAGGGACAGCCCGATGAACATGAGGAAGAACCCCAGCCCGCGCAGGATCCACGTCATTCTCGTGTTCTGCGCGAGGGCGGTCTCGAACATCGACTGCGCGGTGAACACGCCGCGCCGCAACATCTCGATGCTCATCCCGGCGCTGGCCTGGTACGCCTCGAACGAGTTGCCGGCCTGTTTGGAGACCACGCTCACGTCCGCCGGACGGACGACCTGGAAGATGACGCGCGTGTCGCCGATGGCGGGGCTGGAGGGATTCGTGCCCAGGTAGAGGGTGCCGTCGTGCACGTGGAGGTTGGCTTTGTCGGTCGGAAGCGACTTCCCATCGATCGAAAGGGTCTCGTAGTCGTTCATCTTGCCGACCAGTGAAACGGGCAGCGTGAACGCGCCGAGGGTCACTTTCTCGGCGCCGACCAGGCGGCTCTCGAAGGGGAGTGATCCCGGATTCTGATGGGCGTCCGCCTCCCGGAACGAGCTCGAGTCGATCGCGTCGTCCGACCACTTCTTGGTGTAGCTGTAGGTCGTCACCCGCTCGCTGCCGCCGCCGAGCTTCTTCCGCTCTTCCGTGCTCGTCTCTTCCACCCACTGGTACATCTCGACGTTGCGGCGCAGGGCGATCGCACTCGGCGCGGTGACGCCGAACTCAGGGTCCGTCAGCGTCTCGTCCGTGGTGGCGCGGCCGGTGAGGTGCACGAGCTTCTGCTCGAATGCGGAGTTGACCTCACTGGCTGGAATCGAGACGACCGCGCCGGCGCCTTCGTTCAGGCTCTTCTCGGTCCGGACAGCACGCCCTTCATTCCAGAAGAGGAGCGGGAACGCGGCGACGAAGAGGCCGAGACCGACGATGAATCCCTTGATCGACTCGCGGATCCGCCCGAGCCAGGACACCTGGGTGACTTCTGTGGTGACCAATCCCTACCTCCATATGAAGACCGGCAACCGGAAACCGG